>NZ_QYUK01000016.1:0-300000 GCF_003590945.1 Oleomonas cavernae
CCGATGTGACGGCGCCATCACCCTGCTGGGCGCCTGCGCAGGCCGCGGGCGAAGGCTGACCGCCTTCGAACTGCTGCCCGAGATCGGCATCGGGTTCGTGCTGGACCATTTGCCCGGCGCAAGCGCCCCTGGCGACGGTCGCGCCTGGTATGTCCTGATGGAGATCGGCGGCCAGGACGAGGGCCGGCAGGCCCTGCTGGAGCGACCCTGGCCCAGGCCATGGAAGACGGCCTGGTGCTGGACGCCACCATCGCCGCCTCGCAAGCCCAGGCCAGGCCCTGTGGCACCTGCGCGAAGACATGTCCGACGCGCAGAAACCCCAGGGCGCCAGCCTGAAGCACGATATCTCGGTCCCGGTCCAGCGCCTGGACCGGTTCGTTGCCGCGCCAACGCCGCCATCACGGCGCGCGACGCCCAGGTGCGCATCGTCTGCTTCGGCCACCTGGGCGACGGCAACCTGCACTTCAACTCAGCCAGCCGGTGGGGTGGATCCGGCCGCCTTCATGGCCCGCACGCAGGAGTTTGCGGAAATCGTCCACGACCTGACCCATCAGTTCGGCGGCTCGATCTCGGCCGAGCACGGCCTGGGCCGCCTGAAGGTCGACGAGATCACCCGCTATCACTCGACGGTGGAACTGGACCTGAAACGCCGGATCAAGCAGGCTTTCGACCCAAGGGCCTGATGAATCCGGCAAGGTCATCACCGGGCAACAGACAAGTTGAACAATGGGGCCCCCGCGGCCGATCCCGACCGCTTGCAGGGAGGCGGAGAGATGAGAATCGTTCTGGTTTCCGACAGCCACCCAGCCCCGTCGTCGGCGCGTTCGGCGACAACTGGCTGGCCATCAAGGCCTGGATCGCCAGCATGCGGCCCGACATGGTCGTGCACCTGGGCGACATCACGGCTTATGGCGATGAAGATCCCGCCGAGCTGGCCCAGGCCTTCCAGGCCCTCAACAGCGGCGACTGGGAGAAACGCTTCCTGCCCGGCAATCACGACATGGGTGACAACCGCCGGGGCCCGGCGTGGCTCGGAACAGCAACTGGTCGACCTCGAGCATCTGCAGCGCTACCGCGGGTCTTCGGCCCCGATCGCTGGTCCTTCGGGCCGGTGCCTGGCAGATCCTGGGCCTCAACGCCCAGCTTTTCGGCACCGGCCTCGACGAGGAGGAGGCGCAGTTTGCCTGGATCGAGGCGGCGCTTGGAACATCCGCGGGCCCGTTGGGCGTGATGCTGCACAAGCCGCTGTTCCGCAACGGGCCGGCGGACGACGAGATCCACGGGCGCTATGTCCCGGCGGCACCGCGGCGGCGGTTGCTGGAGCTGCTGGCCCGCCGGGATTTGCGCTTCGTCGTCGCCGGCCACACCCATCAGACACGGCAGATCGAGGTGGACGGCGTCGAGCATGTCTGGGCGCCGTCCTGCGCCTTCATCATCCCCGACGCCCTGCAGGAGACGATCGGCGCCAAGATCGTGGGCGCCATGACCCTCGACCTGACGGATACGACCCACCACTTCCGCCTCGCCCTGCCCGACCGGGTGGCCCAGCACAATGTGGCCGACTTCCCCCAGCTCTACCCGGAATTCACCGCCAAGTTCATCGCCGAGCGCGACCAGTTGCCCAGACCCTGAAGGATAGGCCACACTGGGCAAAACATAAGGGGAGGGCTGCATGCCCAGTGCGTTCGTGACCGGGGCCACCGGCTTCGTCGGCATCAATCTGGTGGACGAGCTGCTGGCGCGCGGCTGGACCGTCACCTGCCTGGTGCGGGCGGGCTCGAACACCAAATACCTCGACCGCCGCGCCGTCGCCAAGGTGACGGGCGAGATTACCGACATCGAGTCGCTGCGGCGGGCCATGCCGGCCGGCCTCGACGCCGTCTTCCACGTCGCCGGCGACACCAACATGTGGTCGCGCAACAACCCGCAGCAGACCGCCAACAATGTCGACGGCACCCGCAACATGTGCACCGTCGCCCTGGAAAAGGGCGTCAAGCGCTTCATCCACACCTCGACCGTATCCGTCTGGGGCCTAGTCGACGGCCCCGTGACCGAGGAGGTGCCCCAGCGGGGCGGCTCGTCCTGGATCAATTACCAGAAGTCGAAATACCTGGCCGAGCGGGAAGTGGCGGCCGCGGTCGGGCGCGGCCTCGACGCCGTGATCATGAACCCGGCCGCCATCGTCGGCGCCCAGGACAGCCATACCTGGGCCCGCATGTTCCTGATGGTGGCGCAGGACGAATTGCCCGGCGTGCCGCCCGGCGGCCTCTCCTTCGCCCATGTCCGCGAGGTGGTGAACGCCCATATCGAAGCGGTCGCCCGCGGCCGCACCGGCGAGAATTATGTCCTGGGCGGAACCGAGGCGACGATGAAGGACTTCGTCGGCGAGATCGCCCGGCGCCTGGGCAAGACCAAGGCGCCACCGGTCATCCCCCTGCCCCTGCTGAAACTGTTCGGCCGGCTCTATGCGCTCAAGGCCGCGATCACCGGCAAGCCGCCGGCGCTCACCCCCGAGACCGCGGCCATGGCGGCCAAGGTCAATCCCTGCCCCAGCCTGAAGGCTCAGCGCGAACTGGGCTATCGCACCGTACCGCTGGCCGTGATGGTCGCCGACTGCGCCGACTGGCTGATCGAGCAGGGTTACATCGCGAGGCCGGCTTGAGCGGCACGTTCCGCGACGTCGGCGACGGTGATGTCGACGGCCTCGTCTCCCTGTGGACCGCCTGCGGCCTGACCCGGCCGTGGAACGATCCCCGGGGCGACATCGCCCTGGCCCGCCGCTCGGCCGAGGCGACCATCCTGGTCGCGACCGAGGCAGGGGCGGTGGTCGGCAGCGTCATGGTCGGCCACGAGGGCCATCGCGGCTGGATGTACTATCTGGCCGTCGCCCCCGCCCTGCGCCGCACCGGCCTGGGCCGGCGCCTGGTCAAGGCCGCGGAAGACTGGATCGCGGCCCGGGGAATGGCCAAGATGCACCTGCTGATCCGCCCCGAGAATCACGCCGTCCGCGCCTTCTACGAGGCGCTGGGCTATGGCGAGCAACCCCGCGTCCTGATGGCCCGCTGGCTCGACGGCCGGCCGCTGGACGGATAATCGATCCAAATTGCTTTTCCGTTGAGCGCAGCAGCCGACAACTCTCACAAAGCGTCATCCCGGCCGCAGGGCGAAGCCCGGAGAGCCGGGATCTCGGGACCAGTGTTCCCGGCGCCGGGCCGTCACGAGATTCCGGCTCTACGCTGCGCTACGGCCGGGATGACGATTTTTGGGGTGCCGCCGCCGGCCCGAAGACGTATTTATCGGCACGCACGAGGAAGACGACAAATGGATATCCGATCGATCCGCGATGAGTTCGACTACGATTGGGCCCTGACTGAGATCGCGCGTCATTTCGAGCGAGAGCCGGCCCCCGGTACGGCCGATGCCGCGCGCTTCGATGCGCTTGCCGCGCTGATCGAGGCGCCCGACGCGGCCTCCCACCACATCGACGCCTGAGCGCCACTGGCTGACGCGACGTCAAACATGACGCCCTCGTCATCCATATTTGTGGTGCCTATACTCCGGCCCAATCAATAAGCGGAGGAGAGCAAGCATGGCGTTCAAGCCTTTCGATCTGACCGGCAAGGTGGTTCTCGTCACCGGCGGCAATGGCGGCATCGGCCTCGCCATGGCGGCGGGTTGCGCCGCGGCCGGCGCCGACGTGGCGATCTGGGGCACCAATGCGGCCAAGAACGCCGCGGCGGCCGAGAAGCTGCGCGCCCACGGCACCAAGGTCGCGGCCTTCGAGGTCTCGGTGATCGACGAGGCGGCGGTGGCCGACGGCTTTGCCCGCACGATCCAGGCGCTGGGCCGGGTCGATGCCTGCTTCGCCAATGCCGGCATCGGCGGCATGACACCGTCCTTCATGGAACTGGGCCTCGATGAATGGCGCCGGGTCATGGCGGTCAACCTGGACGGCGCCTTCCTGACCCTGCGCGAGGCGGCGCGCCACATGACCCTGCGCGGTGGCGGCGGTTCGCTGGTCGTCACCGGCTCGCTGGCCGGGATCGAGGGCGCGGCGCGCAACGAGCACTACGGCGCCAGCAAGGGCGGCGTCCTGTCGATGATGCGGGCGATCGCGGCCGAACTGGGCAAGGACGGCATCCGCTGCAACTCGGTCACGCCGGGCTGGATCGAGACCGACATGACCGAGCTGCTGTTCAACAATCCCCGCTTCAACGACCGGGTGATGCCGCGCGTCCCCGTGCGCCGCTGGGGCAAGCCGGAGGATTTCGCCGGCATCGCGGTCTATCTCGCCTCCGACGCCAGCCGCTTCCACACCGGCGACAGCATCGTGATCGACGGCGGCTATGCCATTTTCTGACCAGGCGCCGCGCTTGGAACTGGCGCCGTTCCGGGCCCGCCTGCCCTGGCTGGGCGGCGATCTCCAGTCCGTCCGCAATGCCCTGGCCAAGCCCGTGCCGCCCCGTCCGGCGGCACGCTCCAGCCGGCTGATCCTGCCCCTGGCCGACGGCACCGGCGACCGCCTGCATGTAACCCTGGACGAGCCTGCCGCCCCGCGGCCAGGCTTGCCGCTGGCCCTGTTCGCCCACGGCGTCTCGGGCAGCGAGGACAGCTATTATATGCTGGCCACGGCCGCGCGCCTGATCGAGCGCGGCTACCACGTGGTGCGTCTCAACCTGCGCGGCGCCGGGCCGAGCCGGATCGATTGCAAGCGCCACTACCATGCCGGCCGCTCGGGCGACCTGCGCGATGCCATCGCCGCCCTGCCCACGGCCTTGACCGCCAACGGCGCGGTCGCGGTGGGCTTCTCGCTGGGCGGCAACACGGTGTTGAAGCTGGCCGGCGAACAGGGCGCCGGCGGGCCGGTGGTGGCGGTCGCCAGCGTCTGCGCCCCGATCGACATCGGCCTGACCACCGCCAACCTGGCCCGGCGCCGCAACAAGGTCTATCAAAAGGTCCTGCTGAAACCCTTCAAGGCCGAATATGTGGCGCCCGGCGCCGAACTGAGCGATGCCCTGCGCGCCGCGGTGGAACGGGCGCGCAACTTCGCGGAATTCGACGCGACAGTCACCGCCCCGCGCAACGGCTATGCCTCGGCCCAGGCCTTCTACGACGACAACGGCGCCCGCCACCATGTCGCCGGAATCCGTGTCCCGGCCCTGGTCATCGCCGCGCAGGACGATCCGATCGTGCCCTTCGCGCCCTACGCCGCTATTGACTGGCGGGCCCTACCCTGGACGATACCAGCCTTCACCCGGACCGGTGGCCACGTCGGCCACCACGGGCGAGACGGAATCTGGTATGTCGAGGCCATCGACCGGTTCCTTGCGAGCCTCGAACAACGATAACAGTCCTCAATCGGGAGACCCCTATGACCCTCGATCCCCAGGCCAAGGCGATCCTCGATCAGATTGCCGCCTCGCCCCTGCCCAAATTGCATCAGGTGCCTGCCAGCGTGGCGCGCCAGATGTTCGAGATCTCGTGCAAGCTGCTCGACGCCAAGGACCTGCCCATCGGCAAGGTCGAGGACCGCGTCATTCCAGGCCCCGGCGGCGACCTGGCCATCCGCGTCTACACCCCCGTCGCGGCCCCCTCGGGCACCCTGCCCGTGCTGGTCTTCTTCCATGGCGGCGGCTTCGTCATCGGCAGCATCGAAACCCATGACGCGCCCTGCCGCATCATCGCCAACGAGGCCCGGTGCCTGGTGGTCTCGGTCGAGTATCGCCTGGCCCCCGAACACCCCTTCCCGGCCGCGGTCGACGACTGCCTGGCCGCGGTCAACTGGGTGGCGCGCAACGGGGCCGAGATCGGCGCCGACATCAGCCGGATCGGCGTCGGCGGCGATTCCGCCGGCGGCAACCTCTCGGCCGTAATTGCCCAGATTACCCGCGATGCCGGCGGCCCGGCGCTGGCCTTCCAGTTGCTGATCTACCCCGCGACCGATGCCCTGCACGAAGGCCTGTCGCGCACTGCCAACGCGGAAGGTTACATGCTGGACCAGGAACTGATGACCTGGTTCTTCACCCAGTATATCGGCAGCCCCGACCAGGCCGACCTGGGCGATCCCCGCCTGTCGCCCATGCGCCATCCCAAGCTGGCCGGCCTGCCGCCGGCCCATGTCATCGTCGCCGGCTTCGATCCCCTGCGCGACGAGGGCCTGGCCTATGCGCAGGCCCTGCAGGAGGCCGGCGTCGCCGTCACCACCGCCGAATACAAGGGCCAGATCCACGGCTTCTGCTCGATGTCCGGCGTCATCGAGGCCGGCCGCACCGCCCTGGTCGAGGGCGCCGCGGCCATGAAGGCCGTCTTCGCCAAGGCCTGATCGCCGGCATGCGCCTCGCGCCTCCTTGAAAATTTCCGCAAAACGCGTAAATTGTGGAAATCAAGGAGGCGCCTGATGCGCGAAGTGCCGGCAACCGAGTTCACCCGTAATTTCGGGCAGTATCGTGAAATCGCCCAGCGCGAGCCCGTTGCCGTGACCAGCCACGGGCGCACCACCGGCTATTTCGTCTCGGCTATTGAGTACGAGGAATTTCAGCGGCTGCGCGCACGCGCGGGACGCTCCATCGCGGTCACCGATCTGACCGAGGCTGAAATCGAGGCGATCGCCGCCAGCCGCATGGACCCCGAACACGATCATCTGAACGCGCTGCTCGACGAGGCGTGATGTAATCCGATATGGCGCTTCCCGATCCGCGCCCCGGCTTTTCGCCGAGGTGGTCGAGACGATGCGCAAGGTGTGGCGGGCCGGCCTGGGCAGGCGAACACCACGCGACTAACGCCATTTCCAGACAAATTAGAAGTAACTCGTCATCCCGGCCGAAGAGCCGGGATCTTGTGACGCTTGAGCACCGAGAATTCTGATCAAGAGATCCCGGCTCTACGCTCTGCTCCGGCCGGGATGACGATACTCGATAAATCAGAAAACAGCGCTCGCTGGGCCTGTCAGCCCAGGGCGCCCATCAGCGCGACGCGCTCGCGCTTCATCACGGCGCTGATCTGGTCGATGGTGGCGCGCAGGCGCGGGGCGTGGCGCAGGTCGCGGTGGACCGCCAGCCAGACCTCGCGCAAGGGGCAGGCGCCCGGCGCGGTCAGCCGGGTGAGGCTTTCGGCATCGCCCAGGAAACAGGGCAGCAGGGCCACCCCCATGCCCGATTTGACCGCCGCCAACTGGCCGGCGGCGCCGTCGACGCGCAAGGCGGGCCGGGCGCCGCGGGCAAGCCGGGCAAACCATTGGGCATCAGCGGCACCCGAGAGTTCCGGCGGCGGCCCGATCGCATCGCAGCCGGCAAAGGCGCCGGGGGCCGGCGCGCGCCGCTCCTCGGGATCGAGGCCGGCGGCCAGGACATAGCGGGGCGCGGCATAGACGGCAAAAGCGACGAAGGCGACCCGGCGCACGAACAATTCCGCCTGGTCGGGCAGGGCGAAGCGCAAAGCGATGTCGCTGTCGCGGCGTGCCAGGACCGGCGGGCGCTCGTCCGAAACCAGTTCCAGCGACAGGCCGGGGTGGCTGGCGATGAACGGCGACAGGCGGGTCGCCAGGAAGGGTGCGATCAACAACTCGGGCGCCGAGACGCGCAGCACGCCCTCCAGCGGGGCCGCCCCGCCTTCGATCTCGACCGCCAGTTCGGCCATGGTGCCCGCCATCTGCTCGGCCGCGGTGACCACGCGGGCGCCGGTTTGCGTCGCCACCAGGGATTGGCCCTGGCGCTCGAACAAGGGCCGTCCCACCGCGGCCTCCAACGCCGCCAGCCGCCGCCCCATGGTCGACTGGTTGAGGCCCAGTGCCCGGCCGGCGGCGGTCAAGGTGCCGTGACGGGCAATGGCCAGCGCGATCTTCAAGTCGTCCCAGTCCTGCATGACCCTTACTATGGCGGTGATTCGTGTAGGCTGCGCGTCTCATAACCCAAAAAAACACGCGACGGAGGAGAGTGGCATGGCGTCCAAACTGTTCGACATGAAGGGCAAGGTTGCCGTCGTTACCGGGTCGAGCCGGGGCATCGGCAAGGCCATCGCGATCGAGCTGGCCCGGGCCGGGGCCAAGGTGGTGGTTTCCAGCCGCAAGGCCGATGCCTGCGAGGCCGTCGCGCAGATCATCCGCGGCGAAGGCGGCGAGGCGATGGTCGTTCCCTGCAACATCTCCTCGCGCGACGACTGCCAGGCCCTGATCCACCAGACCCTGAGTACCTACAGCCGGCTCGACGCGCTGGTCTGCAATGCCGCCGTGAACCCCTATTTCGGCCCCATCATCGATGTCCCCGATGCCGCCTTCGACAAGATCATGGCCTCGAACATCAAGTCGAACCTGTGGCTGTGCCAATTGGCCAAGCCGACCATGGAAGCCCAGGGCGGCGGCTCGATCCTGATCATCTCGTCGATCGGCGGCCTGCGCGGTTCCGCCCTGCTGGGCGCCTACTGCATCTCCAAGGCGGCCGACATGCAGCTCGCGCGCAATCTGGCGGTCGAATGGGGACCGGCGAACATCCGCACCAATTGCATCGCGCCGGGCCTGATCCGCACCGACTTCGCCCGGGCCTTGTGGGAAAATCCCGACATCGAGCGCGAGATCCTGCGCAATTGTCCGGCAGGCCGCATCGGCGAGCCGGAAGACATCGCCGGCGCCGCCCTGTTCCTGGTCTCGGATGCCGGGCGTTACACCAACGGCCAGACCCTGGCGGTCGACGGGGGCGTCACCATCGCCGGCGGCTGAACAGGCGACATCAGGGGCGCGGTCGGAATGCCACACGGCCGCGCGAACTGCATTTCGCGCTTGCAAAAGTGTCGCGACTCGGATCATGGCGCATTAGGTTGGGGTTCTGCTAGATATTGTGGACAACTCGGCATGGGATTGATGCCGAAAATCTCAATTGGTATCCTCGCGATGAAGCCCCTCGGCCGTTTTGGCCGTCTATCTGCCGTTGGCGGCGCCGTTGCCACCACGGGCCTGTTGCTCTGGGGCCTTGTTGGCGCGCCGGCCTGGGCCGCAGGTTATCAGGAAGGCTTCGCTGCCTATGAACGCGGCGACTTCGGCGGTGCCTACGAAATCTGGCTGCCGCTGGCCGAAGCCGGCGATTCCGATGCGCAGTTCGGCGTCGGCGTTATTCTCGACAACGGCCAGGGCGTCTCCGAAAACGACGCGGAAGCGGCGAAATGGTATCGCCTAGCCGCCGAACACGGCAACCCGGACGCCCAGTTCAATCTTGCCCTGCTCTATGACTCCGGCAAGGGGATCGAGCAGAACAAGGAGGAAGCCGCCTTCTGGTACCGCAAGGCGGCGGTTACCGGGCACGTTGGCGCGCAATACAACCTCGCCCTGATGTACGAGAGTGGCGATGGCGTCGACCGCGACCCGGCCATCGCCGCCTTCTGGTATCGCAAGGCCGCCCAGCAGGGCCACGCCAAGGCGCAGAACAACCTGGGCGTCCTCTATGACAAGGGCGTCGGCGTCGCCGAGGACAAGGCCGAAGCCGCCAAATGGTATGCCGCCGCCGCCGAACAAGGTTTTGCCCGGGCGCAGTTCAATCTGGGCGTCATGTATGATTTCGGCACCGGCGTCCCGCTCGACGACGCCAAGGCGGCCGGCTGGTACCGCAGGGCCGCCGAACAGGGCGATCTCGAGGCGCAATTCAACCTTGCCTTGATGCTCGACACCGGCGAAGGCGTGCCGGTCGACAAGGCCGAGGCGGCGAAGTGGTATCGCAAGGCCGCCGAACAGGGCAATCCGGCGGCCCAGAACAATCTGGCCGTCCTGCTGGATTCCGGCGACGGCCTGCCCCGCGCGCCGGCCGAGGCGGCCTATTGGTACGAGCAGGCGGCCGATCGCGGCAATACCAGCGCCATGCGCAATCTGGCGGCGCTGTACCGCGACGGCCAGGGCGTCACGCAGAACCTGATCGAAGCCTACAAATGGTATTCGATCGCCATCGACTCCATGGGATCGGGGCCCGAGCGCGAAACCGCACTCGAAGAGCGGGCCGACGTCGCCGAGCGCATGGAACGGGCCGAGATCAAGGAAGGCCGCCGCCTGGCCGAAGAGTGGCTGAAGCGCAACGGCCCGGGCAGCACGGCGCCGCGCGTGGCCAATACCGGCCCGCCCGAAACCACGCCGCCCGAGCGCATGCGGACCGAGCTCGACTCGACCGGTTCGGGCTTCTTCATCTCCATGGGCGGCCTGGTACTGACCAACAATCATGTGGTCTCCGGCTGCGCCGATCTCAAATTGCGCCTGGGGCGCGAGGAAATCGGCACGGCCGCGGTGATCGCCAGCGACCCGTCGCGCGATCTGGCGGTGCTTCAATCGGCATCGACACCGCCCTCGCGCGCCGTGTTCCGCATGGGGCGCGACATCCGCCCGGGCGACGACGTGGTCGCGGTCGGCTATCCCTTGCGCGGCCTGCTCTCGTCCGAGGCCAACGTCGCGACCGGCACGGTCAGCGCCAATGCCGGCCTGCGCGACGATCCGGACTACCTGCAGATCTCGGCGCCGGTGCAGCCGGGCAATTCCGGTGGCCCCCTGCTCGACCGTTCGGGCCTCGTCGTGGGGGTGGTCTCGGCCAAGCTCGACGCGCTCGAGGTGGTCGATGCCTACGGCGACATTCCGCAGAATGTGAATTTCGCGATCAAGGCCAGGGTCGCCGCGGCGTTCCTGAACCAGCACCAGATGACCTTGACCGCGACCGATCCCGGGCCGCCGCTTTCCGCCGCCGACGTCGGCGAAGTGGCGCAGCGGTACACCGTTCTCGTGGAGTGTTGGAAATGACCGGTCGCCTGATCGCCATCGCCCGCCGGGCCAAGCCCCGGCTGCCCATGGAAAGCCTGACCGCGGCGGCCGTGACCGTCGAGGCCGGCGTGGAGGGCGACATTCGCGGCCGCCCGGGCGACCGTCAGGTCACCGTCCTGGCGATCGAGGCTTTCAAGGCCGCCGTGGCCGATGTTCCCGGTGCCGATCCGGCCACCCCCTGGACCACGCGCCGCGCCAACCTGCTGGTCGAAGGCATCGATCTGCCCAGGCAGCCCGGCGCCGTGCTGACCATCGGCACGCTGACCCTCGAGGTTACCGGCGAGACCGAGCCGTGCGAGCGCATGGACGCCCAGCTCCCCGGCCTGACCGCGGCACTGACGCCCGACTGGCGCGGTGGCGTCACCTGCCGTGTCCTGGCAAGCGGCCGGGTCGCCATCGGGGACGGTGTCGTCGTCGGGGTCTGATCGCCTAGGGCCTGATCAGCGGGGCATCGATGCCGTCGTTGGAACTGGACATGCCCAGTTCCGAGAACGACTTGATCAGCGACATGTTGAGATTGAAGAAGCGGCCCGCCCCGGTCGTAAAGCTGCCGCCCACGATGTGGTTGAGGAAGCGCAGCATGTCGTTGCAGTCGAGGTAGCGCCCGCCTTCGGCACCCAGCTTGTCCGATTGCCGGCGGGCGTAGTCGAGGCTCAGCCCCGCCGACGACATCAGGTCGGCATCGTTCAGCAGCCCGGCGAGGCGCAGCAGGCGCAGATCCTGTGCCAGCGGCGCCAGTTCTGTAAAAGCGGTCGCCGGCTCGGGCGCTGGCGCCTGGTAGAAGGCCTGGCTGTGCAACGCCTTCATGTAGAGGTTGGGGCCGGCAGGATCGGTCGCCAGGACCATGACCTTGATCGCCGCCTGGTCCTCGCCGCTGATCCCAGCCGCCTGGAAATAAGGCGCAGCGGTATCGTTGGCCAGTTGCTCCAACCGGAAGCGCTGCTTGCCGTTCATCGTCCCGTCATGCTCGAAATCGTGGATCAGAGCCGCCAGGCACAGCAGCGCGTGTTCGCGCTGGGTCAGGCGGATATTGATCGCCACGACATCGTTGCGCGCCGCCAGATAATGGGCATTCAGCACCACTTCCAGGGTGTGATGGGCATTGTGGTAGGGGTTGACCGGCTGGGGCGTATCCCGCGCCTCGATCGCCGCGGCGATCGGCATCGCCGCCTTGGCATAAGGGTGATTCTCGCCAAAGCCGTACCCCTCGAGCAGGCACAGCACGATCGGACCGAGCTTCTCGCCGGAGACGGCTTCCAGGCGCGTATAGGCCTCGGTGATCGAGCGGGCCGCACGCCGCGCGGTGTGGCCGGGCACCACCACAAAGGGCTCGGCTTTGAGGTCAAGGCCGGCTTGGGCGAGGAGTTGGTCCATGTGGCATGTCATCGAGCGGCCGACCCGTTGCGGTTACCCCAGTTGCGGTTGCCCCAGTTGCGATTGCCTGAGCATGTCCCAGCCGCGGCCGGCGGCTACGGCCAGATGTATCGAAAGGCTGCATCTTGCCGCCAAACTCCCGAGAGATCGTTCCCCAAGCGGACCCCGCGCCCGGTGCCCCAGTCTGTGATCTACGTCACACCTGATACGACATGCGTTGATCGTCGCCCTGCATCCTTTACCCATCGAACATCACCAAATGGTAACCGGTCTGGCAACGCCAGAAGCGGGAGGCTTGCCACAATCGGGGCAAACAAGCGCCGGAATCGTGCCTAAACTCCTCCCAGTCCCTTCTCAGGGCAGCCATTGTTGCGTTAAGCAGCTTGAGGGGACGGAGCGGCTCAAGACTCCGCCGGGGACAGAGCAGGAAACAGCACGATGACCGAACTGCCGCAGGACGTACCGCCGGACGCAACCACCGGCCAGGCCGGGGAAGGCAGCACGCGGGAAGGCCGCACGAGCCGCCTGATGGCCGTGCTCACGTCGGGACCGCTGCCGCGCCTCGCCCTCGCCCTGCTCGCCTTCAGCCTGAGCACGGCGGTGGTCTTTGTCATCGTGCTGGGCTTTGGCAGCAATGTCGGCCTGGTCGACCGGGAATTGGGGCTGCGCGGCTTCATGGCATCGGGCCTGCTGCTGCTGCCGCCGGTGCTCCTGCCGCGGGTCGGTGCCGGTCTTGCCATTCGCGGCCGGGGCCAGCCGCTGGTCACTTGGTCCATGGCGGTCGCCCTGCTGGCCGCGGTGATCGCCGCTGCCGGCCTGACCGCGCGCGAAGGCGCTGCCGCCTGGGTGGCCCTGGCCCTCGACGGCCTGGTGCTGGCGGTGCTGGCGCCGCTCGTCCTGTCGGCAGTGCACCGCCGGCTCGACGCCGGCGCCCGGCTGCAGGGCGTGGCCACCCTGCTGATCGCCACCTTCGCCGGCAGCGCCATCGGCATCGGTGCCGCCCACCTGCTGCGCGCCCTGCCCGGCGGCGAGGTCCTGCTGGCACTTGTCCTGGTGGTCGTCACCGGCTTTGGCTGGTGGCTGACGCGCAAGCTGGCGGCGGCCACCGTGGGCGGCCTGCCCCGGCCGAGGAACAGGGGGCGACCGCGCTCGATCGCAGCGGCCTGCCCGGCATCATCGCCCAGATGCGGGCCGCCCAGACACCTTGGGCCGCCGCCCTGGGTGTCGCCTGGTTCGGTGCCGGCACCATCCTGTTCGTCGCCTATCTGCCCGCCTTGGCGCGCCAGGTCTTGGGGGGCGATGCCCTGGTCGAGTTCACCTACCTGGGGGGCTTCGGCCTGGGCGTGGTGCTGGGATCGGTGCTGGCGGTGCGGCTGACCCGCGGCATTGCCAGCGCGGCCTTCACGCCGCTGGCGCTGATCGTCATGACCCTGGCCGTGTTCGACCTGTTCCTGGTCGCCGGCAGCATCGCCCCGGCCATGCCGGCACCTGATCAACTGCACTCCGTCTTCAGCGTCTTCGCCGGTGCAGGGGCGATCCGCCTGCTCATCGATGCCCTCTTCTTCGGGGCGGCGGGCGCCGTCCTGGCCACCCCGCTACTGGTCCTGATCGCCGCGCCGCAGGACGAGCGGGCCAGTGCCCACTATTATTCGATCACCGGCCTGCTGGTGGGCCTGGGCGGCATCGCCCTGCTGCTGCTGGCCCTGTTGCTGCGGACGATCGGCCTGTCGATCGCCGACCTGTTTCTGGTCCTGACCCTGATCGCCCTGGCCACCATCCCCACGGGCCTCAGCCTGTGGCCCGATCACCTGTTCAAGTCGGCCGCCGCGCGGCTGCTGCGCCTGGCCTTCCGGGTCGAGGTGACGGGCGTCGAGAATATCGCCAAGGCCGGGGACAAGGTGGTGATCGTCGCCAACCATGCCTCGGCCCTCGATGCGCCGCTGCTGGCGGCCTTTCTGCCGGGCACGCCCAAGTTCGCCGCCACCGCCAAGGATGCCGAAGGGTTCTGGGCGCGCCTGCTGGGCAAGCTGATCAAGATCTTCCCGGTCGACACGTCCAAGCCGATGGCGGTGAAGGCGCTGATTTCCGCGGTCGAGCATGGCACGCCGATGATCATCTTCCCCGAAGGCCGGGTGACCGTGACCGGCGGCCTGATGAAGGTCTACGAGGGGCCCGGCATGGTCGCCGACCGGGCCGGCGCCACCATCCTGCCGGTGCGCATCGAAGGCGCCGAATACTCGCTGTTCACCCGCCTGTCGGGCAAGCAGCACCGCCGCCTGTTCCCCAAGATCACGATCCACGTGCTGGAACCCCGCCGGCTCGACGTGCCGGCGGGGCTGGCCGGCCAGCGGCGGCGGCGCGCCGTGGGCAACAAGCTCTACGACGTCATGATCGAGATGATGTTCCAGAGCGCCGATCTGGAACGCAACCTGTGGCAGGCCCTGCTCGACGCGCGCCGGGCCCACGGCAGCCGCAGCGAGATCGTCGAGGACCAGGACCGCAAGCCGCTGACCTACAACCGCCTGGTCATGGCCTGCCTGGTGCTGGGCCGGGCCATCGCCCGCCTGACCCAGCCGGCCGAGAAGGTCGGCGTGCTGCTGCCCAATACCGCGGGCGTGGCGGTCACTTTCTTCGCCCTGATCGGCTTCGGCCGGGTGCCGGCCATGCTGAACTTCTCGGCCGGGCCGTCGACCATGGCCTCGGCCTGCCGCACGGCCAAACTCAAGACCGTGCTGTCGTCGCGCCGTTTCGTCGCCATGGCCAAGCTCGAGGATGCGATCAAGGCGATCAGCGAGGTTGCGCAAGTCGTCTATCTCGAAGACGTGCGCACCGCGCTGAAAACCAGTGACAAGCTGTGGGGCCTGGCGGCATCGCGCCTGCCGCGCTTCCTGCACGGCGACCTGCACACCAGGCCCGACGACCCGGCGGTGGTGCTGTTCACCTCGGGCAGCGAGGGCCTGCCCAAGGGCGTGGTGCTGAGCCACCGCAACCTGAACGCCAATCAGTTGCAGGTCGCGACCATCGTCGACATCACCCGCCAGGACAAGGTGCTGAACCCCCTGCCGGTGTTCCATTCCTTCGGCCTGCTGGGTGGCCTGGTGCTGCCGATCATGGCCGGGGTGAAGACCTTCCTCTATCCCTCGCCGCTGCACTACAAGGCGATCCCCGAGTTGGTCTATGCCACCTCGTCAACCATCATGTTCGGCACCGACACCTTCCTGAACGGCTATGCCCGCGCCGCCCACCCTTACGACTTCTATTCGACCCGCTACATCTTCGCCGGGGCCGAACGGGTGAAGGACGAGACGCGCCGCATCTATGGCGAAAAATTCGGCGTTCGTATCCTTGAGGGTTACGGCACCACCGAATGCTCGCCGGTGATCGCGGTCAACACGGCGATGCAGTTCAAGCCCGGCTCGGTCGGCCGCCTGCTGCCGGCGATGCGTGCCCGCCTCGACCCGGTCGAAGGCATCACCCGCGGCGGCCGGCTGGTGGTCACCGGGCCCAATATCATGCTGGGCTACTACTGGCCCGACAAGCCGGCGGAACTGGCCCCGCCCGACGACGGCTGGTACGACACCGGCGACATCGTCGAGATCGACGACCTGGGCTTCATCACCATCTTAGGGAGAGCCAAGCGCTTCGCCAAGATCGCCGGCGAGATGGTCAGCCTGGCCGCGGTGGAACACGAAGCGTCCATCCTGTGGCCCGACTTCGCCCATGCCGTGACCAACCTGCCCGATCCGACGAAGGGCGAGCGCCTGGTCATGCTCACCACCTGCCCGGATGCCCAACGCGCGAAGCTCAGCGCTCACCTGCACGAGCAGGGCCTGACCGAGCTGATGGCGCCTAAACAGATCATCCACGTCCCCGAACTGCCCCTGCTCGGCTCGGGCAAGATCGACCAGCAGGGCGTCAAGGCGCTAGCCGAGAAGCTGGGCAAAGGCTGAGCCATCATGCACTCAGTGGGAAGTGCACCGTAACCTGCAAATATCGTCCTGCCCGGGCTTGTCCCGGGCATCCACGTCGGGACGAGCCACACCCGTCGACGAAAGAGGCAGCTTGCCGACGTGGATGGCCGGGACAAGCCCGGCCATGACGGCTGGAGTATCGCGCGCCGACCAGGAAGGGCGCTGCTACTGCTCGAAGCGTTCCAGAATCCGTCCGTCGGCGGCGACGAAGAGCCGGCGGGTGTCGCCCCAGAGATGGATGACATGGCCGTTGAACGGATTGCCGAAGCCGACCGAGGTCTGGGCGAAGACTTCGCCCCGCCGGGGTTCAGGAAGACATCCGCGGCCGCCTCGAGGAAGGCCCAGCCCTGGGCGCCCTCCGCGACATTGCAGCCGTTGAAATAGATGCGGGCATTGTTGGTGACCAGCCGGTACCAGCCCAGCTTGTTGGTCTTGGCACTACTCCAGTAGCAGGCGCCGATCCCCACGCCACCGAAGGAAATCTGCCCGGGGGAACCGTGTGTCTCGAACAGGACACGGTCGAAGTACCGCCCCGCCGTCAGCAGGCCGTTGATCCCGTCGTCGAGGTCATTGCCATCGGCGATCGGCAACTGGTCGGCCACGTTCCGCCGCCCCGCCGTCTGGCGGATCATCGCGTCGCTGGAATCGTAGATATGAAGCAATGCCACGGTCGATCCTCCATGTGTTGGATCCTTGCGTGTTGACCACGCTGTGATGACCCCACGATGGGATACCCGCCGGTTGAGGGTGTCAACGCAGGCGGCGGCCCCGGGCAGGCAATTCCGCTGCCCAAGTGACCGGCGTCACAAGCAGCGCAGGCGGAGGAACTGGACAAGTCATCGGTCGCGGAGCGCGGCGGGCAAGTCGTGCGCGCCATGGACCACGCGAAGGATCAGCGGCGGGTGGCGCTCGGCGTTGTAGACCAGAAGATAGGGAAAGCCGGAAACGACGAAAAATCGCCGGGAGGTGCCCGCCCAAGCTTCCCGCACGAAGCCAATTCGAGGATTGTCGGTGATCAAGGCCGCTGCCTTGATCACCGTCTGATGCAACGCTTCCGCCGCCAGCGGATTATCCTTGGCGATCCGGCGGATGGCTTCAGTCAACTCTCGGCGCGCCCGTGGTGAGAGGCGGGCAACCGCCATCAGCGCGACCCGGTGATGATGGCGTCGATTTCAGTCGACACTTCCTCGATGGCGAAGGTGCCGTCGCGGTCAGCCTCGGCCTCGGCCTCATCAAGTGTGGCCAGAAAGCGAAGGCGCTCCTCCTCGTCTCGCTGCAACAACCGCAAGCCGGCCCGCATGACTTCGCTGACGTTGTTGTAACGCCCGCTTTCGACACAGGCGCGGGCGAAATTCTCAAGCTCGGGCGTCAAATGCACGTTTGTGGCCATCGCACACCTATGTCAAAGATTGACATAAAATAATGAGCCCCTACCCCCAGATCAACAGCTTCAGCGCCATGCTGACCGACACCACGACCAGTACCGGGCGGACGATGCGGGCGCCGACGCGGACCACCAGGTGGGCACCGATCTGGGCGCCGACCAGGGCGCCGGCCGCCATCACCCCGCCCACCAGCCAGATCACGTGGCCGCCGCTGACGAAGACCGCGAGCGAGGTGACGTTGGAGGTGAAGTTCAGGACCTTGGCATGGGCGGTCGCCCGGCGCAGGGAAAAACCCAGCAGGGCGACGAAGCCGATGGCGAAGAACGAACCGGTGCCCGGCCCGAAGAAACCGTCATAGGCCCCGATCACCGGCGCCACCGCGCCGATGAAGAAGGCGAAGGAGACCCGCTGGTGGGCTTCGAGATCGCCGGCCCGGGGCGACAGCAGGACATAAAGGGCCACCCCGATCAGCAAGACCGGGATCAGCTCGGCTAGGGCCGAGGCATCGATCATGCGCACGCCGACGGTGCCCAGGGCCGCGCCGACCAGCGTCGCCAGGATGAACGGCCAAAAGGCGCCAAGGTCGATCTCGCCCCGCCGGATGAAGGCGACCGACGCGGTCAGCGTGCCGAAGCTGCCCTGCAGCTTGTTGGTGGCCAGGGCCGCGGCCGGCGGCAGGCCCACGGCCAGCAGGGTCGGCACCGTGATCAGGCCGCCACCGCCCGCGATGGTATCGATACAGCCGGCAAAAATGGCGACCAGGAACAGAAGGCCCAGGATCTCGGGGCTGGCCAGGAATTCCATCTAGGGCCTCAGCAGCCGGGCCCGGGCCAGGCCGAACAGGAAGGCCGGCGCCAGCATGAAGTGAAACAGGTCCGGCAGGGCACCCCGGGCCGATTGCCCCAGGAACATGACGTCCGCGACCTCGAGGCCCAGCCCGAGCAGCAGCAGCACCGCGATCGCCGCCAGATCCGACAGGCCGCGGCGCAGGGCCACCAGGACGAGGGCAAACAGCAGGAGCCCCAGATAGATCTGCCCGGCTTCGGTACCACCGGGCAACAGGTCGAACACGACCGACTTTATGCGGCCATACATTGCGCGCCGACCATCATTAATCTTTCGCTAGGGAGCAGCCGGTAGAGTCGCGCCGGAGGATGCCATAGGCAATCGGAACCAGCCATGACTGAGACTATTGCGGCCATTCGTCTGAATACCGTTGGCCAGCTCATGGAGCATGGCTATGCCGCGCGGCTGGACTGTGCGCCGTGCGGGCGCGGCGCCGATGTCGATCTGGACAGCCTGTGCCGGCAATTGGGCGCCCAGTTCCCCCTCGTCGAGATCCGCAAGCATGCCACCTGCCCCCATTGCGGCGGGGCGGTAACCCTGGCCATGCGCCTGGCCAAGGCCGGTCCCAAGCCCGCCGGCCACCCCATGGCGATCCGGATCAAGCCCACTTCCCCCAGGCGTTGAGCCCACGCAATCCGGCCTTGCACCGAGCATGATTGCTTTATCATGGCGCAATCCGTAATTTGCGCCGTGATTTTCGACCCCTGAGGGCCCCCGTTCCATGTCCGATACCTTCGACTCGATCGCCGATATCATTGCCGAGACCTGCAATATCGAGCGCGAGACCATCACCCCTGAGAGCCACGCCATCGACGATCTGGGCATCGACAGCCTCGATTTCCTCGACGTCACCTTCGGCATCGACAAGAAATTCGGCATCAAGATGCCGGTCGAAGCCTGGATGAAGGAAGTCAACGAGGGCCGCGCCACGACCGACGACTATTTCATCATGGCCAACCTCGCCGCCCGCATCGACGAACTGCGCGCCGCCAAGGCCTGAGCGGGCCTGGCCCTTCGCCATGCGCCTTGAATATTTCCAGATGGTCGACCGGATCGAGGCGATGGATCTCGACGCCGGGACCATCACCTGCCGGGCGGTGGTCCCTATGCAGTCGCCGGTGTTCGAGGGGCATTTCCCTGGCCACCCGCTGATGCCGGGCGTCCTGCTGCTGGAGTGCATGGCGCAGACCGGCGGCCACCTGATCCTGGCGCGCAACGGCTACGAGAAGATGGCCTTCCTCGCCCAGGCCGACCGGGCGAAGTTCCGCAGCTTCATCGTGCCGGGCGACGTGCTCGAAGCGCACAGCAAACTGACCCACGAGGGATCCGGCTATGCCGTGTGCGAGGCCCGGTTGCTGAAAGACGGCAAGACGGTGGCGGACGCCGAGATCCGCTACCGGGTCGTGCCCTTCCCGAGCCTTGAGCTCAAAGAACAAATGCTGGGTTTTGTGCGCACCCTGGGTCATCCCGACGTCGCCTGACACCCGCCTGGAATTGGAAAACAGCATGACGCGCGAGGTTGTGATCACCGGCCAGGGCCTTCTGTCGCCGCTGGGCCAGGATCTGTCGGCGACCTGGGCCGGCCTCCACGATCCAGCCGCGGTGGCCGCCGCTGCCCGGACCGATGTCATGCCGCCCTTCACCGTCTATCCGATGGCGCCGCCGCCGGTCGACAAATACGTGCCCAAGCGTGGCGACCAGCGGGCCATGGGCCCCTTCATGCTGCAAGGCTGCGTTGCCGCCGGCATGGCCATGGAACAGGCCGGCCTGCTGGGCAACCAGGACCTGCTCAAGCAGATCAACCTGATGGTCGGCGTGGGTGGTGGCGAGCGTGACGAGGCGGTCGACGAGGCGATCCTGGCCGCCTTGAACGGCGCCAGCGACGGCAACCTGCTGGCCGAACAGTTGCAGACCGAACTGCGCCCCACCCTGTTCCTGGCGCAACTGCCCAACCTGTTCGCCGGCAATATCTCGATCGTGCTGGGCGTCTCAGGCTCCAGCCGCACCTTCATGGGCGAGGAATCGGCCGGCATCGATGCCGTGCGCGTCGCCTACGAGCGGATCGCCAGCGGCCAGGCCGACCTGTTCCTGGTGGGCAGTGCCTTCAATGCCGTGCGCCAGGATATTTCGCTGCTCTATCATGCCGGCGGCTATCTGCTGCAAGACCCCGGGCTGCCCTTCTGGCGCCGGCCGCGGGCCGGCATGGCCCTGGGCTCGGCCGGGGCCTTCGTCGTGCTGGAATCGCGGGAGCATGCGCAAGCGCGTGGCGTTACCCCCTTGCCCGGCTGGCCGGCGTGGTCAACGACCGGTGCCGCCGCGAACCAGGCCAAGCGGCGGCGAATGCCCGGCGTGAATGGCAGGCCCTGGCGCCCCGGCCGGGGGCTGCCCTGCTGTCGGGTGCCACCGGTATCGGCCCGATCACCGCCGAGGAGCATGCCTTCCTGCATGAACTGGTGCAGGGTGAGGCCCGCCCCCAGGTTCGCCCGACGGCGGTGGCCCTGGGCTCCGGCATGGAATGCACCTTCCTGACCAATCTCGCCCTCTCGGTCGCGGCCGTGCAGGCGGGCAAACTGTTCCCGGCCCTGACCGACGATGCGATCGAACAGGCGCCGGGCAGCGAATTCGACCAGGCGGTCATCACCACCTGGGGCCACCGTCGCGGCGAGGGAATGGCCCTCGTCGAGCGCGCCTGACAGCGGAGTAGGAGCCATGGCCTCTCGTCCCGTCGCCGTTACCGGTATCGGCATCGTCACCTCGCTGGGCAAAGGCGCCTCGGTAAACTGGGATAAGTTGGTGGCCGGCCAGTCCGGCATCCACCGCCTGACCCGTTTCCCCACGGACAAGCTGCGCACCACCATCGGCGGCTCGGTCGACTTCCTGCTGGAGGAGCCGTTCTCGGCCACCCAACTGACCTTCGCCCTGGCCCATACGGCGGCGGCGGAAGCCGTCGAGATGGCCGGCCTGGGCGGGCCCGGCGACTTCCCCGGCGAGTTGTTCCTGGCAGCACCCCCGGTCGAGCATGAATGGCCGCAACGCCAGCGCCTGGATAACCAGGCGCCGGGCACGCCTCACACCTACAAGGGCATGCTGGCCGCCGCCGCCCAGGCGGGCGAGGACCTGCATGTCGACTTCGTGAACGGCACCATCGCCGACCGGCTGGCCGACGAGTTCGGCACCAAGGGCAGCCCGATCACCCTGACCACCGCCTGCGCCAGCGGCGCCACCGCGATCCAGTTGGGCGTCGAGGCGATCCGCCGGGGCCAGACCAAGGCCGCCCTGGCGATCGGCACCGACGGCTCGATCCACATGGAAGCGCTGATCCGCTTCACCCTGCTCTCGGCCCTGTCGACCAACAACGAAGACCCGACTAAGGCCGCCCGCCCCTTCGCCAAGGGCCGCGACGGCTTCATCATGGCCGAGGGTGCCGGCGCCCTGGTGCTGGAAGATGCGGAAGCGGCACAGGCCCGCGGCGCAACCATCCTGGGCTACATCCGCGGCGTGGGCGAGGCGGCGGACACCTTCCATCGCACCCGCTCCAACCCCAATGGCGAGGCGATCATCCGGGCGATGAACAATGCCTTGGCCGATGCCGGCGTCACCCCCGCCGACATCGACTACATCAACGCCCACGGCACCTCGACCCCTGAGAACGACAAGATGGAATCGTTCGGCATCCAGGCGGTATTCGGTGAACGCGCCAGCAAGGTCCCCGCCTCCTCGAACAAGTCGATGATCGGCCACACCCTGACCGCCGCCGGCGCGGTCGAGGCGGCGATCTCGATCCTCACCCTGCAGCACCAGATCCTGCCGCCGACCATCAATTGCGATGTCCCCGATCCCACGATCTCGCTCGACCTGGTGCCCAATGTGGCCCGGCCGGCCAAGGTCGACACGATCCTGTCGTCGTCGTTCGGCTTCGGCGGGCAGAATGTCTGCCTCGTGATCGGCCGCAACCCGGCGTGATGACCGGGGCGGTACTCGTCACCGGCGGCACCGGCGGCATCGGCGGCGCGATCGTCCGCCGCCTGGTCGCCGACGGCCATAAGGTGACCTTCACCTGGCGCGGCGATGCCGCCGCGGCGGCCGCCCTGGCCGCCGAGACCGGCGCCCAGTCGGTGCAACTCGACCTGGCCGACCGTCTCGCCGTCGCCGGGTTCGCGGATTTCCTGGCCGCGGCCGAGGCGCCGCTCTACGGCCTCGTCCACAATGCCGGCAGCACCTATGACGCCCTGGCCGCGACCATCGATGTCGAGGCTGCCGCCGCCCTGTTCGAGGTCAACCTGTTCTCGCTGATGGCCCTGGTGCGCGGCGCCGTGCGCGCCATGACCGCGGCCCGCCGGGGCCGCATCGTCGCCATCGGCGCCCTGGCGGCCCGGCGCGCCGTGGCCGGCAATGCCGCCTATGCCGCCTCCAAGGCGGCGCTGGAAGCCTATATCAAGACCTTGATGGCCGAGGTCGCCCGCCGCGGCGTCACCGCCAATGTGGTGGCACCGGGCTGGATCGATACTGCCATGGTTACGGCGCCCGCCGAGGCCCGCGCCGCCCTGGCCAAAACCATCCCGGCCCAGCGGCTGGGCAAGGCGGAGGATGTCGCCGCCATCGTCGCCTTCCTGTTGCGTGAAGAAGCCGGTTACATCAACGGGACGGTGGTGACCGTCGACGGCGGCCTGGGCAGCATGCTCGCCGCGCCCAAGAACTGAAGAAGGATAATCCCATGCTGGCGCTGCGCCTGATCGCGGAAGGCCGTACCGAACTGGTCGAGATGGAGACCCCGCCGGCCCCGCCGGCCGGCCAGGTCAAGGTCCAGATGAAGACCGTGGCGCTCAACCACATCGACGTCTGGGGCCTGCGCGGCATGGCTTTCGCCAAGCGCAAGCTGCCCTTGACCGTCGCCGTGGAAGGCGCCGGCGTGGTGGTCGAGGTCGGCGCCGGCGTCACCAGCCACAAGGTGGGCGACCGCGTGGCGCTCTATGCCGGCGTCACCTGCGGCCATTGCAAGCGCTGCCTGAGGGGCCAGGAGAACCTGTGCGAGAACATCGCCGGGATCATGGGCTTCCACATCGACGGCCTGGCCGCGCAATATGTGAACCTCGACCCGCGCCAGGCGATTCACATCCCCGACGGGGTGAACGACGTCGACGCCGCCTGCGCCACCACCACCTTCGGCACGGTCGAGCACATGCTGTTTGAGAATGCCAGGCTGGAACCCGGCGAGACCATCCTGATCCAGGCCGGTGGCTCAGGGATAGGCACCACCGCGATCCGCATGGCCAAGAAGGCCGGCGCCTATATCTTCACCACCGTCGGCTCGGACGAGAAGATCGACAAGGTGAAGGCCTTGGGCGCCGACGTGGCGATCAACTACAACAAGGACCGCTTCGAATCGATCGTCCGGCGCCAGACCGACAAGAAGGGCGTCGACGTGGTGTTCGAGCATGTCGGCCCCGACACCTGGGCCAAGTCCCTGTTCTGCCTCAAGCGCGGCGGCCGCCTGGTCACCTGCGGTTCCACCACCGGCGTCTCGGCCGAGACCAACCTGTTCGCCCTGTTCCAGAACCAGATCCGCATCTTCGGCTCGTTCGGCGCCAATTTCGGCAACATCCGCTCGGGCCTGGCCAAGATGGCCGACAAGTCGGTCCTGCCGGTGATCGACAGCGAAATCGAGCTGGGCGACATC
Organism: Oleomonas cavernae; assembly: GCF_003590945.1. NCBI lineage: Bacteria > Pseudomonadati > Pseudomonadota > Alphaproteobacteria > Acetobacterales > Acetobacteraceae > Oleomonas > Oleomonas cavernae. The sequence continues at coordinate 24,034 of NZ_QYUK01000016.1, forward strand.
GGCACCGCCCTGCGCCGGATGCAGAGCCGCGACCTGTTCGGCAAGATCGTCGCCCACGTGCCGGGGTGATGATCCGCTAGGGGGAGCCGCCATGCTGGACCTGGAGAGCCCGATCTGGGAAACGCTCGAGGGCGGCTACCGGGTTGTATACGACCCGCGACCGGCGCTGCTGGCGCTGGAACGGGGCGAGAATGTCGCCGCTGCCTGGGATGAACTCTGGAACGAGTTGCATCACCAAGGCGACGTGGGGGAAGCTTCCTATGCCGCTGTCCCGCATCTTGTCCGGATCTATGCCGCCGGCGGTGCCGCGAGGTACGACACTTACGCCATCGTGGAAGTGGTCGAGGAATGCCGCCTCGCTGGCAATAACCCGCCGCTGCCGGACTATCTCCGCGAGCCCTACGAAGCCGCCTGGCGGCAATTGGCCGAGCTTGCCCTGAGGGACCTGCCGCTTACGGACAAGCTTGAAATCGTCTCGTGCATTCTCGCTGTCATGGCCATGAGCAAAGGCCTAAGCGGACTCGCCCGTATCGCCGCCAAATTTGACGAAAGCGAGCGCGAAGAAATGATCCGCCTCTATTTCCAGGCCTGACGGAAGCCGACTTGAAGCCTGCCCCTATGACGCCGCCGGGTCGATGCCGATCACCATTGCCGCCTCATAGCCGTCGGACACTTGCTTGATGCTGGCCACGGAGGCCTCGCCGGCGCGGCGGGCGATGCCGTCTTGGGCATTGGTGGTGTCGGGCTTGCTGCCCCGGGCCGAATAGGGGGCCGTGCTGCTGTAGACCGCCTCGCTGAGCGCGTCGGGAAAGAAGATCTGGCCGGTGAGGACATTGGCCCGGTCGATGAAGGCCTTGAAATGGATATGCGGGGTGCGGCCGCGATACCAGCCGGGATAGAGCGTGGTGAACTGCACCGTGCCGTCGGCGCCGGCGATCTGCGTGGCGCGCAGGAAGGTTTCGCCCACGGTCGAAATGTCCCGGCCGTCGCCCTGGCCGGGATAGCCGGAATAGAGGCCCAGGGCATCGCAATGCCAGACATCGACCCGGGCCTTTGCCAGCGCCTGGCACCGGGCATCGACGACCTGGAGCCGCAAGGCAAGCGGCACGCCGGGACGCCCCTCGCGCATGTCGGCGCGAACCAGCCTGGGGTCGGTATAGAACGGCCCCTCCGTCACCTGCGGCGTCAAGCGGCAGACATCGCCGGCCTGCGCCACAGCGGCCCCCGGCAGCAGGACGGGTGCCGCTGCGGCGGCGGCGATCAGGGAAAAGGCCTGGCGGCGGCTGTAGATCCTGGTCATCGGCGAGGCTTTCGGTTCATCTGCCCTTAACGCGCCGCTTGGGCCAAACCCTGCGCCGGGCCTTACGTCCGGAAGGCGCCCATGTAGCGGTCGATCGAGGCCTGGGCGAGCCTGTCGAACTCGCGGATCGCATCGCCGGTCAGGGTGTAATAGGCCTGTCGCCGTTCGGTGAAGGTTACGTCCTCGGGCAGCGTGGTGCTGCGTTCCACCTGGGCGCTGGCGCGGGCGGTGTTGAGGCCGTCGGCACTTTGCGCGACGATTTCGGCCGCCAGGCGCACGATGATGCGCCAGGCCTGGTCGGTCTGGAAGGCGCCGCTGATGCCGCCGGTGGTGGCAAGCGACTCCTGGACCGCCGAGGCTTCCGTGATCAGCACGCTGGCCCGGCCCGAGGTGCCGGCGGCCTGGAGCCGGTCGCCGGCCCAATCCGCCAGGGCCTGGGCCGGCGGCACGTCGAAGTCGACCTCGAGATGCCCCTCGCCCAGCGGCGTGTAGCGGTTGTCGACCGTGATCTCCTCGACATTGAGCAGGATCGGCCGCTCCTTGAAGCTGAACGCCGGGAAGGTCGGCGCCGGGTCGCGGCTGCCGGCGCAGGCGCTCACCAGGCCGGCGGCACCGATCCCCAGGAAATGACGGCGAGAGAGCATGGCACGCGGGTCCTTGCGATGATCACGTCGAGTGGAGACCGATTCTCCCCGGAAAGGAAACCCACCACCGGCCGAACGGTTGCTAGACGGCGACCGTGTCGGGATCGAAGGCGAAGCCCGCGTTGCAGAATTCGCACGTGACGACGATGCGGCCGTCCACCGCCATGTCGGCGCGGTCCTGTGCCGGGAACTGGGCCAGGACCGTGGCGATGCGCTCGCGGTTGCAGCGGCAGCCCACCGCCAGCGCCAGGGTGGGATAGACGCGCACGCCATCCTCGTGGAACAGGCGCCAGGCCACTTCCTCGGCCCGCAGGTCGGGGCCGACCAGTTCGTCGACCGTCACCGTCGATGCCTTGGCCTTGGCGGTGGTCCAGCGATCCTCGGCCACCGCATCGGGCAGGTGGCCGGCCCGGTCGGCGCGCGGGCCGGTCTCGCCATGGGGCAGGTGCTGGATCATCAGCCCGCCGGCCAGCCACGGCCCGCCCGGCCAGGCGCGCTTGGCGGCCAGGCGCACCAGGGTCGGGATCTGCTCGGAATCGCGGAAGTAGGCCTCGGCGCATTCGGCCAGGCTGTCGCCTTCCAGGGCGACGATCCCCTGGTAGCGGTCGGTATCCGGGCCCTGGTCGATGGTCAGCGCCAGATAGCCCTTGCCCAGCACGTCGCGCACGCCGCGCCGGTCGGGGCCCAGGGCCGCCAGTGCCGCCCGATCGACCTGGGCAAAACCGCGCAAGGCGCCCGGCGTGGCAAAGTCGGAAACCATCATGGAAACCGGGCCGTCGCCCTTGGTCTGCACCGTGAAGGTGCCGTCGAACTTCACCGAGTTGCCCAGCAGGGTGGCGACCAGGATCAGTTCGGCCAGATGCTGGGAAACCACGTCGGGATAGTCGTGGCGCGACAGGATGGTGTCGACGACCGAGCCCAGGCGCACGATGCGCCCGCGGACATCGAGCCGGTCGATCTGGAACGGCAGAACCCGGTTCTGCCCCTTCTGGTTGTCATTCATCTACGCAAGCCCTCAAACGCCGGGCGGCCGCGTCCGCGGCCTGGGCTCGCTTCGCTGGCGCTACGCGGGGCCTCAATGGCCCTTGGACGGATGACCGTGTCCGAGCTTATCATCACTCTGGCGTCGAGAAACACCAAGCCAGGATGCCCTTCTGGGCATGCAGGCGGTTCTCGGCCTCGTCCCACACCACCGACTGCGGCCCGTCGATGACTTCCGACGTTACCTCCTCGCCGCGGTGGGCGGGCAGGCAGTGCATGAACACGGCGTCCTTGTGCGCCAGGCTCATGCGCCGCGTATCGACGCGGTAGGGTGCCAGCAGGTTGTGGCGGCGTTCGGCCTCGGTATCGCCCATCGAGACCCAGGTGTCGGTGACGATGGCGTCGGCCCCGCGCGTCGCCGCGTCCGGGTCGCTGGTCAGGACCACGTCGGCGCCCTGCGCCTTGGCCCAGTCGAGAATCTTGCGCGGCGGCTCCAACTCCTTGGGGCAGGCCAGGCGCAGCGAGAAGTCGAAGCGGGCGGCGGCGTGGATGAAGCTGCGCGCAACATTGTTGCCGTCGCCCAGCCAGGTCACGGTGCGCCCCGCGATCGAGCCGCGGTGTTCCTCGTAGGTCATGATGTCGGCCATGATCTGGCACGGGTGCGACCAGCGGGTCAGGCCGTTGATCACCGGCACGGTCGCGGCTTCCGCCATCTCGGTCAGGTTCGAATGGTCGGAGGTGCGCAGCATGATGGCATCGACGTAACGCGAGAGGACCCGCGCCGTATCGGCGATGGTCTCTTCCCGGTTGAGCTGCAGCTCGGTGCCCAGCAGCAGCAGGGTCTGGCCGCCCAACTGGCGCATGCCGACATCGAAGGAGACGCGGGTGCGGGTCGACTGCTTCTCGAAGATCATCGCCAGGATGCGGCCGTCCAGCGGCTTGCCCTGGTCCGGCACGCCCTTGGGCAGGCCCCGGCGCGCGGTCTTCAGGAGTTTGGCCCGGTCGAGAATGCCGCGCAGGGTGGACTTGTCGAGAACGTCGAGATCGAGAAAATGCCGTGGCGACTTCGAACCGGCAACACTCATGATGCAGCCTTTACCTTCACCTGGGCACTGACGGCCGCGCAGGCGCTGTCGAGGAGCTTGGTGGCCTCGGCCACGTCCTCGTCGGTGATGATCAGGGGCGGCAGCAGGCGGATCGTATTGTCGCCGCCGGCAACGCCCAGCAAGCCCGCATCGCGCATGGCGTTCAGCAGCAGGCGGTTCTCGATGCCGTCGCGCACCTTGAGGCCCAGCATCAGGCCCTTGCCGCGGATGCCCTCGACCACATCGGGGTGGCTGTCGACGATCATGGCCAGCGACTGGCGCAGGCGGCCGGCGATCTCGTTCACGCGCGGCAGGAAATCAGGCGCCAGCATCACGTCCAGCACGGCATTGCCCACCGCCATGGCCAGCGGATTGCCGCCATAGGTCGAGCCGTGGCTGCCCGCCACCATGCCGACCGCGGCCTTGGCCGTGGCGAGGCAGGCGCCCAGCGGGAAGCCGCCGCCGATCGCCTTGGCCACCGCCATGATGTCGGGCGCAGCACCTTCGCCCGCCCATTCATGGGCGAACAATTTGCCGGTGCGGCCCATGCCGCACTGGACCTCGTCCAGCACCATGAGGATGCCGTGCTCATCGCAGATCTGGCGCAGGGCGCGCAGGGTCGTGTCGGGAATCGGGTTGATGCCGCCCTCGCCCTGGATGGGCTCGAACAGGAGGCCGGCGGTCTGTGGCCCGATCGCCGCCTTCACCGCCTCGAGATCGCCGAAGGGCACCTGGTCGAAGCCGTCGACCGGCGGGCCGAAGCCGTCGAGGTGCTTCTTCTGGCCGCCCGCGGCGATGGTCGCCAGGGTGCGGCCGTGGAAGGCGCCCTCGAAAGTGATCAGGCGGTAGCGCTGCGGGTTGCCGGTGGCGGAATGATACTTGCGCGCCATCTTGATCGCGCATTCGACCGCTTCCGCCCCCGAATTGGTAAAGAAGGCGAGATCGGCGAAGGTTGCCTGGGTCAGGCGCTCGGCCAGCCGCTCCTGCCCCGGGATGCGGAACATGTTGGACGTGTGCCAGAGCTTGCCCGCCTGCTCGGTCAGTGCCTTCACCAGATGCGGATGGGCATGGCCCAGGGCGTTGACGGCGATGCCGGCGGCAAAGTCGAGGAACCGTCGGCCGTCGGTCGACACCAGCCAAGCCCCTTCACCCTTCTCGAAGGCAAGGTCGGCACGCGCATAGGTCGGCAAAACAGCAGAAGTCACGGCCACGCTCCCGATAATGACAGAGCACGCCGGGATCGCTCCCGGCGTTGGAAAGCGGGAGAGTAAATAGGCAGTGCCTTGTTCTGTCAACGTTCTTGGGGTTGTCACGATAAGCCCTCTCCGCCCTTCAGGGGGAGAGGGTGGGGTGAGGTGGGTGGTCGGCGTAGAGCGGGATCTGTCCCGTCGACCACCTCACCCGCCCGTCGCTCACGCGACGGGCCCCTCCCTCTCCCCCGCCAAGCGGCGGAGAGGGGATTATCGGCCTACTTGTCGACGCGCAGGGCGACGAAGCGCAGGTCGCCGGCGCGGCTGATCAGGAACAGCACCGACTTCTTGCCGGCTTCCTTCTCGGCCTTCACCTTTTCGGCGACCTGGGCCGGGTTCTCGACCTTCGACTGGGCCACCTCGACGATCACGTCGCCGGGCTTCACGCCCTTCTCGGCCGCCTGGCTGGTGCCGGCGACTTCGTTGACGATCACGCCGTTGACGTCGTCGGGGATCGAATAGCGGCCGCGCAACTCGTCGGTCAGGGGGACAACGCCCATGCCCAAGACCACCTGGGCCTTGCCCGGCGTCGTGGTGCCCTTGCCGCCCTCGCCCTCGCTCGCGGCCACTTCGGCCTCGTCGAGCTGGCCGACCTTGACCTCGACGGTCTTCTCCTTGCCGTCGTGCCAGATCACCACCGGCACGGTTTCGCCGATCTTGGTCTCGGCCACCACGCGGGGCAGGCTGCGCATGTCGTTAACCGGCTTGCCGTCGAAGGTCAGGATGATGTCGCCGGCGGCAATGCCCGCCGCCGCCGCCGGGCCCTTTTCGTCGACCCCGGCCACCAAGGCGCCGCGCGCCCGGTCGAGGTTGAGGCTTTCGGCGATCTCGTCGGTCACGCTCTGGATGCGCACGCCGAGCCAGCCGCGACGGGTCTCGCCGAATTCACGCAACTGGGCGACCACCTGGGCCGCCAGGGCCGAGGGCACGGAGAAGCCGATGCCGACCGACCCGCCCGAGGGCGAGTAGATCGCCGTGTTGATGCCGATGACTTCGCCGTCCATGTTGAACAGCGGGCCGCCGGAATTGCCGCGGTTGATGGCGGCGTCGGTCTGGATGAAATCGTCGTAGGGGCCGGCGTTGATGTCGCGGTTGCGCGCCGAGATGATGCCGGCGGTCACCGAACCGCCCAGGCCGAACGGGTTGCCGACGGCCATCACCCAGTCGCCGACCCGCGCCTTGTCGGAATCGCCGAAGTTAACATAGGGCAGCGGCTTGGAGGGCTTGACGATCAGCACGGCGACGTCGGTCTTGGGATCCTTGCCGCGCAGTTCGGCCGCCAGCTTGGTACCGTCGGCCAGGGTCACGGTGATTTCCTCGGCATCGGCGATGACGTGATTGTTGGTCACGATGATGCCCGATGGATCGATGATGAAGCCCGAACCCAGCGAGGTCACCTTGCGCGGTTCGGCCCCGCCCTGGCCGCGGCCCTGGCGGTCGAAGAAGTCCTTGAAGAACTCCTCGAAGGGCGAGCCGGGCGGGAACTGCGGCATCGGCACTTCGCCGCCTTCCTCGCCCTCGCCGCCGCTCACGGTCTGCGTGGTCGAGATGTTGACGACGGCCGGGCTCAGCTTCTCGGCCAGATCGGCGAAGCTCTCGGGCGCACCGCGGGCATGGGCGGCGTGGCTGCCCAGCATGACGGCGAGCAGCAGCAAGGCGGTGACGAAAATGAACAGCCGGCGATGCAGCGCATCTTGGCGCGCGACGGAAACGGCGACCGGTCCGCCCTGGCCCGTCCGGCGCGACCGGAGTGACGATTGATCGAGGTCCATCTTGTGACGGCTCCATGAAGTGCGGCGCAAAGCATTGGCCGCCGAACGAATTCCTGCAATCGATTCGCGGGGGCGGCGCTTGAAACCGCCTGGCGAGTGGGATTTAGGCGCGGATTGTGGAGGCATTGTGACCGAGCGCCCGCGAGACCGGGGGAAATGCCCCACGCCGCCGGGCGGCATGGGGCACCCGATCACTTGGCCGGCGCCTGCCCCGCCACGGCCCCGGCAACATTGTCGAGGTAGCGGAAGAAATCGCTGTCGGGCGACAGCACCATGGTCGTGGTCTTGTCGTTCAGCGCTTCGCGATAGGCCTGCATCGAGCGGTAGAAGGAGAAGAAGCCCGGATCCTTGCCGAAGGCATCGGCGAAGATCTTGATCGCGTCGCTGTCGCCTTCGCCGCGCTTGATCTGGCTGTCACGCTGGGCATTGGCGATGATCACGGTGACATCGCGGTCAGCCTCGGCCCGGCGCTTCTGGGCCGCTTCCTGGCCGGTCGCGCGGATCAGCTTGGCTTCCTGCTCGCGCTCGGTGCGCATGCGCTGGAAGATCGCCTGGCTGTTGGCCTCGGGCAGGTCGGCCCGGCGGATGCGGACGTCGACGATTTCGATGCCGTTTTCCTTGGCCTTTTCGTTCACCAGCTCGCTGATGCGGCGCATCAGCAGGGCGCGCTTGCTGCTGCCCTGGGCTTCGCGCGGGTCCAGCAGCAGAGCGGTCAGCTTCTCGCGGCCGACCACGTCGCGCAAGGTCGACGAGATGAAGGCCGAAAGCTGGCGCTGGGCGATGTCTTCGGTCCGCAGGCGCTGGTAGTAGCGCAGCGGATCGATGATGCGCCAGCGCGCGAAGGCATCGATCACCACGCGCTTCTGGTCGGCCGCGATCAATTCCTCGGCCGAGGTTTTGACCAGCAGCACGCGCTTGTCGATATAGACCACGTTCTGGAACAGCGGGATTTTGAAGTAGAGGCCCGGCTCGGTGATGATCTTCTTGGGATCGCCGAGTTGCAGCACCATCGCCTGCTGGGTCATCGAGACCGTGAACATGGACGACAGGGCGGCGATCAGCAGGACGACGGCGACGACGGCGCCGGCAACGAGGCGGTTCATGGCCGGCCTCCCTCGATAGGCGCGCCGGGCGCCCGGCCCAGTTCGGGCAGCGGCAGGTAGGGCAGCACGCCCTGAGTATTGCCGCCGTCCAGGATCATCTTGTTCACGTTGCGCAGGATGGTTTCCATGGTCTCGATATAGATGCGCTGGACGGTAACGTCCTTGGCCGCGTTGTAGGCCGTCAGCACCGCCAGGAAGCGCGAGGCCTGGCCTTGCGCGTCGGCGACCACCTGCTGGCGGTAGCCTTCAGCGTCCTGGAGGATCTTCTGGGCCTGGCCGCGGGCCTGGGGCACCTTGTCGTTGTAATAGGCCTCGGCCTCGTTGCGGTACTGCTCCTGGTTCGCGCGGGCGGCCTGCACGTCGCGATAGGCGTCGATGACCGCGCTGGGCGGATCGACCCGATGGAGCTGCAGCTGCGTGACCAGGATGCCGGCGCCGTAGGAATTCAGCACCTGCTGGATCAGGTCGCGGGCTTCCTGGGCGATCTTGCCGCGGCCTTCGGTCTGCGCATCCTGGAGGCGGGAGCGGCCGATCACCTCGCGCATGGCCGAGACGGCCACGTCGCGCACGGTTTCGTCCGGGTCCTGGATGTTGAACAGGTACTTGCCGGCATCGTCGATGACCCAGAACACCGAGAAGGCGACATCGGCGATGTTTTCGTCACCGGTGAGGATCAGGCTCTCGTCCGCCGATTCCCGGCGCACCGGCCGGCCGACGTCGGTCGTAGGCAGGCCGACATCGACGCGGTTCTGCGTCGTGACCGAGGGAGTCTCGGCGCTTTCGATCGGCGCCGGCAGGTGGTAGTGCAGCCCGGGCTGGGTCGTCTCGACCCACTTGCCAAAGCGCGTGACAATGCCCAGCTCGTCGGGCTCGACCCGGTAGAAGCCGGTAAACAGCCACAGGCCGACAACGACGAGCACCGCGAGCAGGACGCCGCGCTTGCCCCAGCCGCCGCCGGGAATGATTTCCTTGAACCGGTCCTGGCCGCGACGCAGCAAATCCTCGAGATTCGGCGGCTGACCGCCGGGTCCCCGCGGGCCCTGACCCCACGGGCCGCGCCCGCCGCCGCCACCGCTGCCCCCGCCACCCCAAGGGCCGCCATTGTTCTGCCACGGCATGCTGTCGTGATCTCCCCGCAAGATACAACCAGCCCGACGGTTGGGTGCCGGGCTGCGATACGTTATATGGACGATCGGCCAAAGCGAAGCCTGTGGCCGCCGGTTGGTGATTGCCCTCCGCAATGTGGGCGAAAAGCCGGGTAATTCAAGGACGAAGCGATGACAACCATCTCCCGCGAACAGGTTCTGGCCGCCCTTGCCCATGTGCCCGACCCGGATTCCGGCACCGATGTCGTCGCTACGGGGCGAATCGAGGGCCTGGTCCTGCGCGACGGCCATGTCGCCTTCTCGATCGCGGTCGAGCCGGAAAAGGCGGTCGAACGGGAAAGCCTGCGCCTGGCTTGCGAGCGCGCGGTGATGGCCCTGCCCGACGCCCTGTCGGTCACCGCCGTTCTCACCGCCCATCGCGGCGCGCCGGCCGCCGCCCGGCCCGCCCCCAAGACCCAGGCCAGCCCGCCCGAGATTCCCGGTGTCGCCAGCGTCATCGCGGTCGCCAGCGGCAAGGGCGGGGTGGGCAAGTCGACCACAGCGGTCAACCTGGCCCTGGGGCTGGCCCGCCTGGGCAAGAAGGTCGGCCTGCTGGATGCCGATATCTACGGCCCGTCGATCCCGCGCATGCTGGGCCTCTCGGGCAAGCCGACCACCACGCCCCAGAAGAAACTGGTGCCGATGGAGGCTTACGGCATCAAGACCATGTCGATCGGCTTCCTGGTGCCCGAGGAGCAGGCGGTGATCTGGCGCGGCCCCATGGTGATGAGCGCGATCGGCCAACTCTTGATGGAAGTCGACTGGGCGCCCCTCGACATCCTGGTGATCGACCTACCGCCGGGCACCGGCGATGCCCAGTTGACCCTGTGCCAGCGGGCCCCGCTGGCCGGCGCCGTCATCGTCTCGACACCCCAGGACATCGCCCTGATCGATGCCCGCAAGGGTCTTGCCATGTTCGAGAAGGTGGCGGTGCCGGTGCTCGGCATCGTCGAGAACATGAGCTACTTCCTGTGCCCCCATTGCGGCGGTCGGTCGGACATCTTCAGCCATGGCGGCGCGCGCGAGACCGCGAACACGCTGCGGGTCGACTTCCTGGGCGAAATCCCGCTGCATATCGCCATCCGCGAACATTCCGATGCCGGTCGGCCGATCGTCGCCGTGGCGCCGGAGAGCCCGCAATCGACCGCCTATCTCAACCTGGCGGTCGCGGTGGCCGCCCGCCTGGACGGGGCAGCCGACGCCCGACGCCCCGCCCCGCGCATCGTCGTCAGCTAGACCGGCAAGGACAGGAACATTGAGCATATCTCCTGCCGGCGATCAGGGTCCCGAGCCGGTACGTTTGCGCGATGGCGTGGCTCGCCGCGGCCAGGCCCTGCTCGACGATCTCGAACAGGCGGGGCGCAAGCCGCGCACCATCCTGCTGTCGCTGGTGATCCTGTTCCTGGCCGCCGGCCTGCTGACTTGGCTGTCGCTGACCTGGGCCAGCTACAATCGGGCCCTGGCCCAAGCGCAAGGAGAGGCCCGCCTGCTGAGCCGGGTCATCGACGAGCATTTCCAGTGGACCATCAAGGGCTCGGACCTCGTGCTGCGCCAGGCCGTGGAAATGGTCACCGACGACGGCCTCGACGCGCTGTTTTCGACTGAAAGCAAGCGCCTGCGCCTGATCGGGATGGCCCGCCTGCTGCCCCAGATCGGCTCGCTGTGGTTCTTCGACGAGAAGGGCCGCGTGGTCTATTCGACCAGCCAGGGCCGCACGCCGCCGGCCGAATTCGCCGATCGCGACTTTTTCGTGGGCCACCAGAACGGCGAGGAATTCTTCATCACCCCGGCCAATCGCAGCCGGCTGACCGACTCGGTCTACTTCAGCGTCAGCCGCCGGTTGGAACGCGGCGGGCGTTTCGCCGGCGTGGTCCTGGCGGCGATCGACATGCGCTATTTCGCCAAGTTCCATGGCGGCCTGCGCGTCCCCTCGACCACCGCGCTGGAACTGTTCCGCACCGACGGCCGCCTGGTGGTGCGCTGGCCGATCAACGACGACATGGTCGGGCGCGATTTCCTCTACACCCCGTTTTTCCACGAATACCTGTCGGGCGGGCGCGAGGAAGGCGCGGTCGAAGCGCCGGCCATCGTCGACGAAACACCCGCGATCATCGCCTATCGCCGCATCGCCGGCTTGCCGCTGGTGACGCTGGCCTCGATCGATCGCAGCGCCGCCTTGCAGGACTGGCGCGAGAACGCCGGCACCGGCCTGATCTTCGTCCTCTTCGCCGCCGCCCTGATCGGCGGCCTGACCGTGTTCGGCCTGCGCGCCATCGGCCGCGAGGAGATGACCAAGAACGAGCTGGCGGGCCGCACCGTGGAACTGGAGGAGGCACTCGCCTCGCGCACCCTGCTGTTCAAGGAAATGCACCACCGCACCAAGAACAACCTGCAGATCGTCTCCAGTCTCTTGTCGCTTCAGGCCGGGCAGTATGGCGATCCGCAATTGCGCCAGGGCTTCACCGATACCGTCAGCCGCATCCGGGCCATGGCGCAATTGCACGAGCAGCTCTACCAGGGCGGCGAATTCGCCATGGTCGATTGCGGCGCCTTCTTGAAGTCGATCGGCGAAAGCCTGACCGGGGAGGGCACCAACCGCGGGCGCATTGCGCTGGAACTCGACCTGACCAGCGTCAGCATGCCGATGGACCGCGCCGTGCCGCTGGCCCTGATCACCAACGAATTGCTGACCAATACCCTCAAGCACGGTTTCCCCGAGGGACGCAGCGGTACCGTGCGCATCTCGCTGGCCCACCAGGCCGGCCTGATCACCCTGACCATCGCCGATGACGGCAAGGGCCTGGACGGCGACCCGGAGCCACCCGAAAAGGCCAAGAGCCTGGGCATGCGCCTGATCCGCGGCCTCGCCACCCAGCTCAAGGGCAAGGTGGAATTCCGCAGCGCCGGGCCCGACAAGGGCACCACGGCAACGGTCACGATTCCCGGCTGACGCTCGCCAGGCGTTCGACTCCCGCACCGGCAGTCAGGGTAACGCCGATGGTGTTGAACAGGAGGGTGGCCTGTGCCGCCTCCTCGACGCCGAAGACCAGCACCGGCTGGTTGCTGGCGCGCAGGCGCTCGACAAATTGCCTGACCGCCAGGGGATCGCGGTCGATCAGCGGCGCCAGCCGCGCATAGTCGAAGGCGACGCCGGCCAGGCCCTCGTGGCGCCCTTCGATGCCGCGGGCATCGAAGCCGTCGAGCACCAGCCATACGCCGCGGCCAAAGCCTGCGAGACGGCGAACGAAGGACAGCAGGCGCTCGCCCCGCAGATCGGCCGGCGAACCGTGAAGCATGGCCTGGAGCCGCGCCTTTATGCCCTGGCCGAGCCCGCGCACCAGGGCGGACATCCGGTCGGCCGTGGCGGCATGCACCAGGGTTTCGTAGCGCAGCGGCACGATCAGCGAGACAAAGTCGCCCCCGCCGAAGCTGCGTTCGACCACGCGGCCCAGCAGGGCGATATCGAGTTCATCCAGGCGCCGCTGATCGAGCGCCCGGCGATGATCGGCCCAGGCCAGCCAGCGGCGCGAGCGACTGTCGAAGCCGGCGATGCCGAAGCGGGCCTGCGCCAGATCGCGGCCCCGCACGGGCTGCATCGCGACGCTCGCGCGATCGATCAGATCGGCAACGATGCTGGCGATCTGATGGCCGGGATCCTGGCTTCGGCGCACGTCGCCGATCAGGCGACGGGTGAGTTCGCCGGGCGGGTTGGGGCGCGGCAGGGCGATGGCGGGCGCCCGCCGATCGACCAGCATGGCGACACCGAAGGCTTCGAGCGCGGACAGAGCGCCGCCTTCGGCGGCCAGGCGCTGACGCACCACCTGGGTAATGCCCTGAATGCGGCCGACGGCATCCTCGGTCGTGGCAGCATCGAGGACCAGCACCGCAAAGGCGGCGTCCTCGACGATCATGAACAACTCGCCGGGTTGCAGTTCCGGCGCCAACGCCGCCGCCGCCGCCGTCCGGGCCCGCGCCAATGTTTCAACCCAGATCGATCCCAGGTCTGCCTCGAGCAGATCATCGGCCATGATCTCGATCAGCCCGATCGCCACCTGGGCGCGGTCGTCGTCCACGCGCTTGAGCAGGGTGCGCTCGAATACATCCGCCGGGGTGTCCAGGCGGACGCCGGGCTGCCGGCCGGCGCCGGCGGGCGACGGCCGCAGGGTCAGCACGCGAAACATCCGGCCCAACTGGTCGACACCGCGGGCAACGGTCATGCTGGCGGGGCGATGACGGCCGTTCGCTTGCAGGATGGCCGCGGCCCCGATCGAGTCCTCGTCCAGCCCCTGCGCGGCGCGAACCTCGACAAACTCGGCGAGCGGGCGGCCGACCGGCGTATCCTCGTCGGTCAGCAGTTCCTGAAAGGCCCGGTTGGTCGTCAAGATCCGATCCTGATCGTCGATGACGATGATCGCATCGCGCAACGTCCCCAGCAGGACGGGCAGCAGGCGATCGGCGGCCAGGGCTGCCTGCCCCGCGGCGCCGGTGCCGCGACATCGACGGCATCGCCTTGATTGCGGATGGTGCAGGTCGCAGGCCTGGGCTGGCCCGGCTCGCCCTCGGCGACATCGAGCGAAACCGCCGCGTCGAAGGTCGCCCCGTCGTGACGGTAGAGCTTGAGCGCGAGATGGTCGGTCCCCTCGCCCCGTTCCAGCGCACGCAGCAGGCGGTCCACCATCTGCTGGTTGCTCCAGGGGCCGAACAGGATGCCCAGGGTCTGGCCGTTCGCCTCCTCGGGCCGCCACCCGGTCATCGCCGCGAAAGCCTCGTCGACATCCAAGATGCGCGAGGCAAATCCCGTCGACAGCGTGACATGGGCGACGGTCGCCGGCATGGCTGTCACAGGCCGCTCAACTGGTTTGCGAGCACGGCCCCGCGTGATGCCATGAAGTACAGGCCCATGTGGTGGGCCGGCCCCTGCGGATGCGCCGCCGTCGGCGGCAGCCCCAGTCCGGCGACGGCGTTGGCCGGCAGATCATAGGTGGCGCAGCCCGGCTCGTAGACGACGATGTCGCGCAGGGGCGGCATCAGGCCGTGGTTGCGGGCCGACAGAAGGGTCAACACGAAATCCATGACGCAGATGTCGGTACAGATGCCGACCACCACCACGGTATCGAGCCGCGCGGCATTCACCCAGTCCACCACCTTGTTGCGGCCGTCGGCCCCGATGCCGCCGACGAAGCCGTTGATGCAATCCTTGCGCATCAAGGTAACCCCTGCCGCACCCTCGAGCCAGGCCAGGGCCGGCACCAGTTCCTCCTGCCCCGTGCCGATCACGCAATGGGGCGGGTAGGGCGGCTCGGGCCGGTCGGCGTCGTGGCTGTCGAGGAAGGCCAGGACCGGCGCACCGCGGTTCAGGAAGGCCCTGGCCAGGCGATCGGTTTCGGCCACCATTTGCGTTACCTGGGCATTGGGCGCGGCCGGGGCGAGCGGGCCGGCGCCCACCGTGGCGAAGCCGTTGACCTCGTCGACGACGACCAGGCCGAACCGCCTGGACGCCAAGGCAACGGAACCCAGCGCGACTGGCAGTTCGCGGGCAAGGGCTGGGGGCAGGAAATCGTCGGCCATGGGCATCACCCGAACATGGTGGCAAAGACACTGTCGAGGAAGCCCCCGACCGTGTCGATCCAGAGTTCCCGGTAGAACACATAGGACTGGCCGTGTGAACCCCAGGCCCCGGCCTCGAGCAGGCGCGGGTCGGCCGGATCCGGGGCCGGCGTCGCCCACAGGCGCGCCGCCGGATCGGCCGCGGCCAGGGCCTCAGCATCAGCGAAGGGCACGATGGGATCGCTCCTGGAATGGATGATCAGGTAGGGTCGCGTGCCCAGTTGCCCGACCACCTCGATCGCCCGGCCATTGCTGTCGCCCAGTCCCCAGAGGTGGCGCGCACCCCACAGCAGGCCGTCGATCACGAAATCGGGGTAACCTGTCTCGGCCTGCAGCCCGCGGCGCATCACCGGCGCGCCCTGGGTGAAGGTTTCCTGGGTGATCACCGCCTCGATCCGCGGATCGGCGACCGCGGCATAGATCGCGGCGTTGCCGCCCATCGAGATGCCGTAGACCGCAACCCGGCGGGTCGGATCGCGCTCCTTGACCCAGTTCACCGCGGCGATCACGTCCTGGGCCTCGTCAGGCCCGAATTGCGGCGGCCGCGGACCGGCGGCCGAATCGCCGTGGTTGCGCAGGTCCGGCGCCAAGACAGCGTAATTGCGCCCGACCAGGTCGCGCATCATGCCCGGCAGGTCGACGAAGGGATCCCCCCTGGTGCCGCTGGCACCGTGCACCAGGATGACGGTGGCCTTGGGCGCCTCCGCCTCGACGTACCAGGCGACCAGGTCGACGCCGTCGCTCGAGCGGAAATTGACCGTCTTGACGGGCAGGTCGCGGGGCGGCGGCAGCACCTCCTTGCGGAACGCGGCCAGCAGGGCCAAAGGCCCCAGGCCGACCCCCAGAACCGGCACGGCGACGATCAGCACCAGGAGAACGACAGCCAGCCGACGCATTCGACACCCATCCAGTCGCGCGGCACGCAGGTCCGCCCTATCATTCATTTACCTTGCCTCACACGGTGACGATAGCATGGCCCCGAGCTACGACCAGTCAGCCAAGATCCACGCCTTCCGCTGGCAGGCCGTTGCCAGCCGGGCCCTCGAATCCCCCTTCTATGCCGACCTTGCCAGCTGTCTGGCCGACGACATCGAGGCCGGCGGGGCCTTGGCCGGCATGGTCGAAGGCTTCAGCCAGGATCCCAAGGAGGCACTGCTGCCCCTGCGCGTTCTGGGGGCCCTGCACCGGGCCGTGCTGGACGATCTGGACCCGCTGCTGGCCGCCCATTGGCCGTCGGGCGGCGGCCCAGGCGACGCGGCCGCGGCTTGTCCCCGGGGCCTGGCAGTACTGGGCGAGCATCCCGATCTGCTGGCCGACTATCTCGACCGGGCGGTGCAGACCAACGAGGTTCAGCGCGCCGCCGTGCTGGCCCCCGCCTTGCTGGCCGCGACGGCGTTGACCGGCCGGCCCCTGGCGCTTTACGAGATCGGCGCCAGCGCCGGCCTGAACCTGGCCTGGGACGCCTATCGCTATGACTGGGGCTGGCGGCGATGGGGCCGCGACGGCGCGCCGGTTGCCCTGGCGGCGGAATGGACCGGCCGGCAGCCGGCCCTGCCCGATGGTGTCGAGATCATTGCCCGGGCGGGCTGCGACCCGCACCCGATCGACCTGGCCGACCGCGCCGCGCGGCAACGGCTGCTATCCTATGTCTGGCCGGATCAGGCGGCCCGGATCGCCCGGCTGCGCCAGGCGATCGACGCGGCGCTGGCAAGCCCGGCGCCGTCCCTGACCGCCGCGCGCGCCATCGACTGGCTGCCCCGGCAACTCGCCGCCCGGCCGAAGGGGGTGACCGCGATCGTCTATCATTCCTATGTCTGGCCCTATATCGCCGCCGCCGAGCAGGAAGCCCTGACCCGCCTGATCGCGGCCCAGGGGGCGATGGCCGATGCCGTCTCGCCGCTGGGCTGGCTACGCATGGAACTGGCCCCTGACGGCGCCGCCTGCGACCTGCGCCTGACCTTGTGGCCGGGCGGCGAGGAACGGATGCTGGGGCGCTGTCACGCCCACGGCAACTGGCTCATCTGGAGCGGTGATCAGCCATAGGCGGCACGAACCAGCGCCACCATGCCGAACCCCACCAGCACCACGCCCGAGAGCCGATCGACCGTCGCCAGCACCCGCCCCTTCAACCAACGGCGCGCGCCGCCGGCGGCGGCAACGATCACGAGCTGCCAGGTGGCGGAGCCCAGGCCCAAGCCCAGGGTCGTCGCCGTCGCCGCCCCGACACTGCCTGCGGCCGCCAGGCCAATGCCGGCGAAGGCGGCGGCGTAGGACAGGATGGTGAGCGGGTTGGTCAAGGTGAGCGCGACCGACGAGACGAAGGCCGGGGCCACGCCACCTATCTCGCGTCCGTCGCCGGCCGGCACCGGGGGCACCCCGGCATCGCCACCACGCCGGCCGGCCGAGACGAAGCCCCTGATCCCCAGCCACAGCAGGATGGCGCCGCCGATCAAGCCCAGAAGGCGCGCCTCACCCTCCAGAAAGGTGGTGACGGCGGACAGGCCGAAGGCGGCACAGCCGCCATAGAGCGCATCGGCGACGGCGGCGCCCAGGCCGGTAGCGACGCCGACGGGCAGGCCGCCGGTGATGGTCCGGCGCAGGATCAGCGCGGTGATCGGCCCAACCGGCATGGCGATCACGAAGCCCAGGATGTAGGCCTTGGCGAACAAGGCGAGGTATTGCGCCGTCATGGCACCGCGCCGACCGGCAGCGCGGTCGTCTCCTTGGGCGTCGACAGGGCCAGCATGGTCTCGGTCCGGGCGACGACGCCGGTCGCCTTCAGGCGCTTGAGCAGCGCTTCCAGCCCGGCAACATCGGCGAGGCGCACCTTCAGCAGGTAGTTCGCCGCGCCGGTCACATGGTGGCATTCCTGCACCGAGGGATCGGCCTGGATGGCGGCGACGAAAACCGCCTCGTCGGCGCCATGCACCAGGGTCACGGTGACGAAGCCGGTGATCCCCAGGCCCAGCGCCGCCGGATCGGCCAGCGCGACCACGGCGCGGATGGCGCCCTTGGCCATCAGCTTGCGCACCCGCTCGTTCGCGGCCGAGGGCGACAGGCCGACCGCCTGCCCCAACTCGGCAACGCCCAGGCGGCCATCCTCCTGCAGCCGTGCAATCAGCGCATGATCAATTGCGTCGAGCATTTATCCACCACGAATACGGACAATCCGCAACCTTCCCGAAAGGACGCGCAAAATCAATAAAAATTGTTGATCGTATATTTTATGGCAGGATTTTTTTCTGTGAAACTGGACATCGCCGGGATGAATCACGGCCCTCCGGGCACCACGCCGCGATGATTATGTTGTCGCACGCGGCGCCCCCGGGCCGCGCCGAGGTTGCGGTGCGGCGCGGATCTGGCTATGCCATGTCACCCTTTGCGGCGGCGGGCGGGCTGATGCCTAGATGCCGTGCGACCGAGAGCCGAGCATCATGAGCAATCTCAATCAGGAACGGGTCCTCAGCGTCCACCATTGGACGGACCGGCTGTTCAGCTTCACCACCACCCGCGACCCCTCGCTGCGCTTCCTGAACGGGCAGTTCACCATGATCGGCCTCGAGGTGAACGGCCGCCCGCTGCTGCGGGCCTACAGCCTGGTCAGCGCCAACTACGAGGAGCACCTCGAATTCCTGTCGATCAAGGTGCAGGAGGGGCCGCTGACCTCGAGGCTGCAGCACGTCAAGGTGGGCGATACGATCCTGGTCGGGCGCAAGCCCACGGGGACGCTGATCGCCGACAACCTGCTGCCGGGCAAGAACCTCTACCTGCTCTCGACCGGCACCGGCCTCGCCCCCTTCATGTCGATCATCAAGGACCCCGAGGTCTACGAGAAGTTCGACAAGCTGATCCTGGTGCACGGCGTGCGCGAAGTCGCCGAACTGGCCTATGAGGAACTGATCCAGCACGAGCTGCCGCAGAACGAATTCTTCGGCGATTTCGTGAAGGAAAAGCTGATCTACTACCCGACGGTCACGCGCGAGCCGTTCCGCAACCAGGGCCGCCTGACCGACCTGATCACCTCGGGCAAGCTGTTCGACGATATCGGCCTGCCCCCGCTCGACCTCGACGACGACCGCCTGATGCTGTGCGGCAGCCCGCAGATGCTGGGCGACATGGTCAAGATTTTCCACGAGCGCGGCTTCACCGAAGCCAGCCATTCCAAGGCCGGCCACTACGCCATCGAAAAGGCCTTCGTCGAGAAGTAGGGCGCATGCCGGCCTGCCGGGCACATCATAGCGGTTGACGAGCACAGTCCCGCCATCGCCAACTCCTGGCGACCTGTACCCCACGACCGTTGCAGACCGGCGCCTCCATGACCCTGCCCCACCGCCCCAATGTCCTGCTGATCACGGCCGACCAGTGGCGGGGTGAATGCCTCGGCGTCTTGGGGCATATGGTGCGGACGCCCAACCTCGATGCCCTGGCCGCCGACGGCGCGCTGTTTGCCCGGCACTATGCCAACGCCGCGCCCTGCGGGCCCAGCCGGGCCTGCCTGCTGACCGGCATGTACCTGATGAACCATCGCTCGGGCACCAACGGCACGCCGCTCGACGCGCGTTTCACCAATATCGCGCTCGAAGCGCGCAAGCTGGGCTATGCCCCGGGCCTGTTCGGTTACACCGATACCTCGGCCGATCCGCGCGAGCTCGCCCTGACGGACCCGGCGCTGGAAACCTATGAAGGGATCATGCGGGGCTTCGATCCCGTCTGCCACCTGCCGGGTCACGAGGGCAACTGGCTGAAATGGTTGCGCTCGATCGGCTACGACGTGCCGCCGGACCTGGGGATCTATTTCCCCGTCGACGGCTATCCGGGTGCCGAGGGCAAGGGCCCCAGCTACCCGCCGCCGGTCTACCCGGCCGAGCATTCCGACACCGCCTTCCTGACCAACGAACTCCTCACCCACCTGGACGAGCAGGGCGACAGGCCGTGGTTCGCGCACCTATCGTGGCTGCGCCCGCACCCGCCATGGGTGGCGCCCGAGCCCTACAACACGCTTTACGATGCCGACGCGGTCCCCGGCTTCATCCGCCGCGACAGCCGCGAGGAGGAGGGCCGGCAACATCCCTGGCTGGCCTTCCAGGCCGGCCGCGCCGGCTATCGCGCACCGGGATCGGAACTGGTCATGCGCCAGTTCAAGGCGACCTACTACGGCCTGATGACCGAGGTCGACCATCACCTGGGCCGCATCGTCGCGTGGCTGAAGGCCAGCGGCCAGTGGGAACGCACCCTGATCGTCTTCACCAGCGATCACGGCGAGCAGATGGGCGATCACTGGCTGCTGGGCAAGTCGGGTTATTTCGACCAGAGCTTCCACATTCCGCTGATCATCCGCGACCCCCGCGCCGAGGCCGCGCGCGGCATGATCGTCAGGCATTACACCGAGGCGGTGGACGTGATGCCGACCATCCTGGCGTGGCTGGGCCTCGACAGCCCCATGCAGTGCGACGGCGCCAGCCTGATGCCCTTCCTGGCGGGCCGTCCGCCCGCGGGATGGCGCGACGCGGTCCACTGGGAATACGACTTCCGCGATATCCGCGGCGCCGCGCCCGAGACCGAACTGGGCCTGACGGTCGAGACCTCGAACCTCGCCGTGCTGGCGGACGAGCATTTCAAGTATGTCCACTTCGCCGGCTTGCCGCCGCTGCTGTTCGACCGGGCGGCGGATCCCCACGAGTTCCACGACATTTCAGCCGAGCCGGCGCTGGCGCCGGTCGCCGCCCGCTATGCCCGCAAGATGCTGTCCTGGCGCATGGCCCTGATGGACCGGACCCTGAGCCATTGGCACCTGGGCGACGGCGGCCCCGTCTTCCGGCGATGACGCGCCAGCCAGCCCCCGCGCCCTTCGGCGTCACCCGGGCGCCTGCCCTGGAGGCACCGGGCGGGGTATGGCTGAACACGCCGGGGCCGCTGCGGCTGGCCGATCTGCGCGGGCGCCTGGTCATTCTCGATTTCTGGACCCAGTGCTGCATCAACTGCCTGCACGTGCAGCCCAGCCTGGCCGCGGTCGAGGCGCGTTTCCCCGGCGAGGTCGCGGTGATCGGCATCCACAGCCCCAAGTTCCCGGCCGAGCGCGACCCGGCCACTGTCGCCGCCGCCATCGCCCGGCTGGGCATCCGCCACCCGGTGTTGCATGACCCCGGCATGCACCTGTGGCGCCAATATGCGGTGCGGGCCTGGCCGACCCTGGTCTTCATCGGCCCCGAGGGCCGGGTGATCGCCACCCAATCGGGCGAACCCGACCCGGCCAGGCTGCTGGCCGCGGTGGCTGAGATCGTCAATGCGGCACGCACCGGCGGGACCCTGGTGCCCGCGGCCTTGCCCCTCGCGCCGGCGCCAACACCCGGCGGCCGCTTCGCCTTCCCAGCCAAGATCAAGCCCCTGCCCCTGCCCCTGGGCCGGGCGCGCCATGTCCTCGCCGACACCGGGCATCACCAGATCGTGCTGCTGGACGAGGCCGGGGGCGAGGTCGCGCGCATCGGTTCGGGCGAGGCCGGCCCGGGCGACGGGCCCTGGGGCGGCGCGCGGTTCCATTCGCCGCAAGGGGTGATCGCCGATGCCGGCGCCATCTGGGTCGCCGATACCGGCAACCACCTGATCCGGCGCATCGACCTTGGCGGTTTCACCGTCACCACGGTGGCGGGTGTGGGCCGGCGCGGGCCGATCGCGAACGATCCCCTGCCCGGCCCGATCGCTGTCCTGGCCTCGCCCCTCGACCTGGAGATCGACGGCCGCCGCCTCTACATCGCCAATGCCGGCACCCACCAGATCCTGGCCTATGACCTCGCCGCCGGCATGGTGGCGCCTTGGGCCGGCAATGGCGCGGAAGGCCTGGTCGACGGCGCCGGCTTCAACGCGGTGCTGGCCCAGCCCAGCGCCCTCGCCTTCAGCCCCGATCGCCGCCGCCTTGCCTTCCTGGACGCCGAAACCTCGGCCGTGCGCCTGGCCGACCCGGCGACCGGTGCGGTGACGACCCTGGCGGGCCAGGGCCTGTTCGATTTCGGCGCCCTTGACGGCGGCTTCGCCGAGGCCCTGCTGCAACATCCGCTGGCCCTGGCCTGGGAAGACGACCGCCACCTGCTGGTCGCCGACAGCTACAACGGCACCCTGCGCCGCCTGGACCGGGAAACAGCGCAGGTATCGACCCTGGCGCTGGAGTGCACCGATCCCGTGTGCCTGCCCTCGGGCCAGGCGGCGGGCCTGTGCCCCAAGGGTGACGGCCGCTTCATCCTGGCCGACACTAACAACCACGCGCTGATGCTGGTGGACCTCGCGTCGGGAACCACCGCGACCTGGGCGAGCTAGGCCGCGGGGGCGCCGCTGTGTGCCGACCCGGCCGTGGCGCAAAATGCGGGATCGTGGTAGCCTGAACTGAAGGACGCGACCCGATCGGGGCGAAGCCGTGCGGGACCGGCTTTGGTCGTTGCGTTGCTCACCGTGCCAACATCTTTCGGCTGACGACACCTCTTGGTCTGGACGAGAAGCCAGCACCCAACGATGCCGCGTGGCCTGGGCTCGCCCGGCGGGGCGATCGGAGAGGGACATGCCACTGCCTGAATATGGAAAATGGCGCCTGAAACACCCGCTGTTCGGCGACAATCCCCCTTCCCGATCCTCGAAGTGGACCTGCGCAACAAGAGCGGCGCGGCGGCGCTGAACACCCAGTCGTTCCCCCTGCTGCAAGTACTGGTCCGCCCCGGCGACAGCGTGTTCCTGGCCCGATACAAGGTCGGCGCGCACCACGGCATGTTGGAGGCGACCTATCAAAGCGATCAAAGCCTGAAGGTCGAGTTCAGCGGCGGGACCGTCGAGACAACCTGCGACGGTCAATTGATCTCGGTACGAGGCTTGCTCGAAGGCGTGCCGAGCGCGCCGGTCAATGCCCAGGACGTCGCCGCCGGGTGCCAGATCCATTGCGCCGGAGACATTGCCCGCTGGTTCGACGGCCTGGTCATGGAAAACGAACATGAGCTGACGTCGCTGTGCAACAATTTCGCCCGGCGCAATCCCGACTCCTGGGTTGCCGTGGGCATGGTCAATACGGCGAGAGATCTCTATTCAGTGGTCGCGCACCAGGGACAGGCATTCGTCGACACGCTGCGGCTGGGCGAGGGCTGCTACGAGGGCGGCTGGGGAATCGGGAAAGACGCTTTGCGGGCACTGAATTTCCTGCCGGCGTTCAAAAATGTTCGGCCCCTGGCCAACAGAATCTCGGCCCTGCGCGGAACCAACAGGGTGGCGCCGGCGGTGGAAACCGCGGCTGCCGAGGCCGGCCTGGTTCGGCCGACGGCGGAAATCGGCAGGCGCCCCTTTGCGCCCGTGCCCGCTCCGATGCCGATGCCGCGTCCGCCGGCACCCGTGGCTCCGCGGGTCGCGCCGAGCCTCCCCGGGCCGTTGGCGAAAGATCCGGGCGGCGGCGTCTGCTGGGCCGTCGCCACCGTGAACGCGATGCAGGTATTGCGCGGCAAATTCTGGATGCCCGTGGGCAAGTTGTTCGAACGGCTGCACGGCGACAATTTCTGGGCCATGAAGGCGCTCAATCCCGAACTGCTCGGCACCTGGCTGCACGAAGTGAAGACCTTCCTCCAGTCATTCGGCGTTTTCATGTGCGAGTTGAACGGCGTAAGGCGCCTGGCCACGAAGGGGCACGAGGTCTTCGACCTGATGAAGCACACGCCGGCGGGCACCGTGGTTGTGTTTTCGGTGCAGTGGGTCATGAAGACCGGCGGAAAGACCAAATCGGCGGCCCATGCGCTGGTGGCATGGAAAGACCCGGCCGGAACGGTGTACCTCATCGATCGCGAATCGGAGGCCACCGGCAAGATCTTTCGATCTTTCGCCGAACTCGACACGCTGGGCTACACGGGCATCACGGATTGCGTGATCCAGGAGGCCTATTGCCTCGAAAATTGCACCGGCGGCTTCGTCCAGCAGGGCGCCAAGCTTCTGTTCGCGATCGGATTCACGACCACGCTGGGGGTTCAGGCGCTGGAGGCGCAGAAACCGGCCCAGCAACGCTGAACCTGCAGGCGCCGGCAATCCCGTTCAGCCGAACACCAGGGCGGGAACGCCGAAGACCTTGCCATGGGCATGCAGCAGGCCGGCCCACAGCAGCACGCCCACGGCGATGCGCCACCAGCCGATCTCGCGCAGGCTGAAATTGTTGCGGCCATCGAGGATGGCGCCGAAAGGCACGTTCGAGGTGACGGCGGCGAAGCTGATCCAGCCCGCCCCCTTGGCCTCGGCCTTGCGCCGGTCGATCTGGGCGGGCCCCGTCAGCGCCAGGACCAGCATGCCGAGGAACAGCACGAGCGAGACCACATCGCCGTTGTTCAGCACATGCACCGTTGCCCACAGCACCACCGCCCACAGGAAGGGGTGACGGGTCACACGCAGGATACCGACCGCCGCCGCGGCGCCGGCATCGGCCGCCCCCTCCTGGCCGATCACCGTGGGACTCTTCATGGTGAAGGCACAGACGAACAGGATGAAGGCAGGCAGCATCAGGACGACGGCCAGCCAGCGAGTCACCATCATCGGCCCCCAGAAAGCGACATTGTCCGCGCCGTAGGGGTCGAAGAACCAGATGATGCCGGCCAGGCCGATAGCCGAAAGCAGGGAGAACAGGCCCCGGTAGGGGCCCTCGCCGATGGCGCCGATCAGGCGGCCGCGCAGGCCCGTCCCCGCCAGGCCCAGATGGATGCCGACAAAGAAAATCACCGACACCACCAAGCCAACCGTCCCGTTCATGCCGATTCTCCCGATCAGTTTCGCCGATGATAGCACTCCCGGGGCCACCCCTGCCCTACTCAGGGCCAAGTCCTGGCGATACAGTCGGGGCAGAGGCAAACGGCCTGATTCGCTTAAGAGAGACCGATGTCGAACGCACGCGAAAGCAATCTGCCCGTCCCGACCGAGACGCCCCCGTCGCCAAGCCGGCCCTCGCCGGTGCCCGACGGCTCGTTGGCCGGCCTGATCGGCTGGGCCTTTGTCGTGGCACTCTCGGTCGGCTGGCTGGCGGCTGCGGGCTTCTACCTGTCGCGGCTGGTCGGCTGGAGCGCCCTGGGCACTCTGGCACCGCACGAACTGGCCGCCGTGCTGACCGGCGTGCTGGGCCCGGTGGCCATGCTGTGGCTGGTCGCCCTGGTGATCGACCAGCGCGCCGCGGTGATGCGGGCCCTGGGCGCCCGCCCCGGCCCCACCGCCAAGGCCTTCGATCTGGCCGGGGCGGCGGCGAGTGCTGCCCTGCACCCGGAAACCAGTGCCCGCCTGAAGGCCGAGGTCGATGCGATCCGCCTGGCCAGCCTGGAAACCCGCGAGGCCACCCGCGACCTGGTCTCGCTGCTGACGGCGCGGATCGAGGATCTGCGCAAGGCGACCCAGGACGCGCGCGAGACCCGCAGCACCATCGGCGGCGCCCTCGATGCCCTGTCCAGCGCCACCCGTTCGACCTCGGACACCTTGTCGGGCGCGCTGGCGGCCATCGAACAGCAACTGGACCAGCGGCTGGTACGCGTCGCCGATGCGGCCCGCTCGGCCGCCGCGACCACCGCCGCCGCCTCGGCCGACCTGCAGCGCCAGGCCGAGTCGATGCTGGTCGCCGGCGACCGCGCGGCCGAGACCTCGGATGCCGCCACCGCCCGCCTGCGCCAGACGGCGACCGATCTCGACCTCGCCTCCACCCGGGTCGCGAGCGCCGCCGAGGAGGCCTTTGCCACCCAGGACCGGCGCATCGAGGCGATCGAGCAGGCCTTGCAGCGCGTCGGCGAAATCAACCAGACCCTGGACCAGAGCATCGATGCCACCCGCGGCGGCATGATCAGCCTGGAAGACGCCGCCGGCGGCATCGCCCGGCGCCTGGGCAGCGCCACCGACCAGCTTGCGACCGAGGGCCTGCGCCTCAAGGATCTGGCCGAGGCCAGCCAGGCCGCCATCACCATGGCGGCCGGCTCGACCGCCCGGGCCGGCCAGGCGGTGGGCGAGGCCAGCGATACCGCGCTGAGCAAATTGCAGCAGACCGAGCGCAACCTGCGCGCCCTGATCACCTCAATGCAGAGCGAGGTCGGCCGTGCCGTCAGTGATTTCGCCACCCTGGGCGAGACCTTGAGGCGCAGCGCCAGCGAACATGCGGAAATCACCAATGCCGCGACCCAGAAGGCGCAGACGGCCCGCGACCAGTTGCGCCGCGTCGCCGAGGAAATCGTCGCCGCCGGCAACGAAGCCTCGTCGCGCAGCCATGCCGCCGGCGACGCCCTGCGGACCAGCGCCACCGCCCTGTCGACCAATGCCGAAAACGCCCTGGCCAAGCTAGGCGACGTCGGCAAGGGCTTCGACGCCCTGGCCGCGCGCCTGCGCACGGCGGTCGACGACGCCCAGGCCCGTGGCGGCGAGGCCGGGCGCGTCGCCGCCGAGACGGCGCGCGAACTGGCCCGTGCCGGCGAGAAGCTGAAGGACGAATTGAAGGGCATGGAGAGTGCCATCGACGAGCACGCCCGCACCCTCGAGACGGCCGCCGCCCGGGCCGCCAGCACCGTCGAGGAAGCCGGCCGCCGCTTCGATGGCCAGGCCGGCGATCTCGACGAGCAGTCCGCCCGCTCCGTCGCCACCATCGACGGTGCCGTCAAGGCCCTGCAGCGCCAGGGCACCGACGTCATCGCCGCCGCCGACAACGCCGTGCAACGCCTGGCGACCGTGGTCACGGGCTTTCGCCAGCGCGCCGACGCCCTGGGCGAAAGCGCCACCACCGCCGAGCGGCGCCTGAACGAATCCGCCGCCTCGCTGGACGGCCGGGCGCGCGAACTGGCGGTCACGGCCGATGCCGCCGGGGTCCGGGTGGAGCAGGCCGCCGACGTGATCGAACGCCGCGGCCGCGACCTGGAGAGCGCCGCCGAGCGCGCCAGCGCCCGCATCGACGCCGCGGTGGGCGGCATGCAGCGCCAGGGTGAAGTGATCACCGGCATTGCCGAGCGGGCGACCCTGGAAGCCAGCCGTGCCGGCCAGAACCTGGACAACATCAGCATGGCCGTCGACGAGCGCATCACAAGGGCGCGCGAGAGCGTCGCCGATGCCGAACGCCGGCTGGGCACCTTCGCCAGCCGCCTGGATGCCGCAGCGCAAGGGGCCGTCGGCAACCTGAACCTGCTGATCGAGACCCTGGAACGCGACGATTCCACCCTGGCGGCCCAGGCCGGCGAAAGCACCGCCAAGCTGCGCGAGATGGCCGCCGCCATCGCCGCCGAGCGCCAGGCGATGGTCGACTCCTCGGCCAAGAGCCGCGAGGAGCTGGAAACCGCCATCGTCATGGCGACCAAGCGCGGCAGCGAACTCAAGGCCCTGTCGGACGAGACCGCCGGGTCGCTGGGCCAGATCGCGCGCAACCTGTCGGCCGAAACCCAGATTCTGTCAGGCCGGGCCGACGAGGCCCGGCGCCTGATGGGCGACCTGGTCCAGGCCATGGCGCGCGAGGTCGAAACCCTGGGCGTCACCGCCGGCGAAATCGAGAGCCGCCGCCAGGGCCTGGAGGACACCGATCGGCGCCAGCGCCGCAGCGCCGCGGTGAAGGCCTCGGCCGCCGTGGTCGAAGGCCTGAACGGGTTGTCGGTCGACCTCGCCCGCACGCTCGAGGAAGACGTGCCCGACGATATGTGGCGGCGCTATCTGGGCGGCGAGAAGGGTGTCTTCACCCGCCGCCTGCTGGGCGGCAACCGCAACCGCGAAGGCCATAACGAGATCGCCGTCAAGTACCGCGACGACGGCGAATTCCGCACCTATGTCGACCGCTACATGCGCCAGTTCGACGAGTTGATGCGCCTGTCGACCGAGGTCGACGACGAGGATGTCCTGTCCGCCGCCCTGCGGTCGTCGGATATCGGCAAGCTGCATCGGTTGCTGGTCGCGGCCCTTGGGCGTGACCGCTGAGCCGATCCGGCATGGACCCCGGACGGGCAAGGCGCCGGCGCATCTGGCGGCGTTTCACCGCATCGCTTCTGATCGCCATCGCCATCGTGCCGGTTTCACTGGTTCTGCTTTACCGGGTGCTGCCGCCGCCGGCCACCCCGCTGATGATCCTGCGCCTGGTCGAGGGCCATGGCTGGTCCCGCGATTGGGTGGGCTGGGACAGCATCGACCCCGCCATCATGCGCGCGGTGATCGCGGCCGAGGATGCCAAATTCTGCCAGCATCACGGCTTCGACTGGGCGGCGATCGACGACGCCATCGAGGCGAACGAGGATGGCCGGCGCGTTCGCGGCGGCTCGACCATCAGCCAGCAGACGGCCAAGAACGTCTTCCTGTGGCCTGGACGATCATGGCTGCGCAAGGGCCTGGAAGCCTATCTGACCGTGTTGATCGAGGCTTTGTGGAGCAAGCGGCGGATCCTCGAGGTCTATCTCAACTCGGTCGAATTCGGCCCCGGCGTCTACGGCGTCGAGGCCGCGGCCCGCTTCCATTTCAACAAGAGCGCCGCCGATCTGACCACGCACGAGGCGGCCCTGCTGGCGGCGGTGCTGCCCAACCCCATCCGCTTTTCGGCGTCCCGGCCGTCGGGCTACATCAACCGTTACGCCTCGCGCATCCAGGGCCGCATGGGCGGCATCGGCAAGGCCGACATGCCGCCCTGCCAATAGACCAGCCCACCCTCGTGCATCATACAGCGCACTGTAACCCGTAAGTGTCGTCATGACCGGGCCTGTCCTACGGCTGTCCGGTTAAGGAAAAGGGGCGTGGAAGGCCACTTCCTTCGGGTGGTTTTCCTTCCACCCTCACCACTCTCAATCGTCATGGCCGGGCGAAGTCCCGGCCATCCACGTCGTCAAGCTGCCTCCTTCTTCAACGAAGGTGGCTCGTCCCGACGTGGATAACCGGGACAAGCCCGGTCATGACGATTGAGAGTGGTGTCAGAACATTCAAAAACAACCCGATTTCCTTAACCGGACAGCCATGGGCTTGTCCCGGCCATGACGATTGTGGGTGGAGAAGCTCTATGGCGGTAGGACCATCTTCATGGTGAGCCTGCCGAACCACGCAACCAAGGCCGTCCAGGTCTATGCCAGCATCAAAGCTGCTTGCCCTGGTTGGGGTTGTTCTGCGACAGCACCCATTCGACGAGCTGCTTCATGGTCTTGCCCAGGGCGTCGTCGAAGGCCGTGATGATTTCCGGCATCTTGTTGGTCGCAACCGCCTGTTCGACGTCGAAGGTCTTGGAAGCGACGATGACCTGCTGCGGCTGCACGATCAGCTTGGCATTCAGGCGGACATGGACCGTGGGGTTCGCCGACAGGCCCTGCTTGTACTCGGCCTGGAACTCACGCAGTTCCGAGATGACATTGAAATCGGCCCGCAGGCCCACGGCCTGGCGGCCGACGGCAATGATCCGGCCGCTGTTCTCGAAGGATTCGACCAGCAGGGTCTGCACCATGCGGGGTGCCCGTTCGGCCCAGCGGGCGCTGTCGAAATACTTGACCTCGGTCGTCGACGGCATCAAGGCGATGTAGTCGGTGTCGAGCGCGCGCGATGCCAGCGGTTCCTCGACCACCAGTTGCCAATTCACCGCCGGCCCCGGGGCGAAAGTATTCTTGGGGTCAGGGCGTAGAGATTGGGCGTCGTCGTCGCCGCCTTGAACAGCCCGCCGCAGCCGCCCAGCCCCAGCGCGACGGCCCTAGGGCGGCCCCGGAGAGGAGATGACGTCGATTGAGCTTGGAGGAAGCCGGGGAACGCGATGACACGATCATTTGGGCGCATACTCCGGCCGCTGGGTGCCAAGCAGGAAACGTGAGGGGTCGCTGTCGAGGCGTTCGCCGACCCGCTCCAGGGTGGCGACCAGCTTGCGCGCCTCGGTGATGAACTTGGCAAACTGGGTCAGGCCTTCGGAGGCGAACTCATCGATCGAGCGGCGGTTGCTGACCACGAGGTCGCGCAGGGACTGGGCGAACTGCTCGATCGAATCCATCGCCTTCCGCGCATCGGCGGTAATGCTCTGGATGGCACGGGCGGCGTCCGCCACGGCACTGGAGGCGGTGTTGAAATTGTCGATGATCTGCTTGATCTCTTCCGACTTGGCGGCGACCGCCCCGGTCACCGTCTCGAGGTTGGCAAGCGTGCGCGCCACCGATTCCTGGTTTTCCGGCCCGACGAACTTCTTGGCCTCGGCCAGGATTTCGGCACTGTTGCGCAATACTTCGGGCAGGGTGGCGATCACCTGGGCGAGGCCGCCCGTCTTGCTGGGGATGACCGGCGGGCCGCTTTCGGTACTGGGGTCGAGCAACGGACTGGCACCGGGGCCGGCGGTCATCTGGACATAGGCAACGCCGGTGATGCCCTGTGATTCGAGGGCGGCGACCGTGTCCTCGCGCACCGGGGTGCCGCGGGCGACGTCGATTTCCACCTTCACCCGCGAGGGGTCGTTGCTGTCCAGGGTGATCTTGCCGACCGTCCCGACCTTGATGCCGTTGTAGCGGACGTCCGAGCCCTCGCCCAGGCCGTCGACCGCACCGGAAAAATAGACCAGGTAACGGTCGAAGACGGGGGCCCGGCCGGCCCCGCTGAGCCACAGGGTGAAGACGAAGCCGCCGATCAGCAGCAGCAGCGTCAAGGTCCCGATAAACAGGTAGTTGGCCTTGGTTTCCATGACTCAGGCCGCTCCGTCACTATGGGCGGCGGCGTTGCGCGCCTGCGCATCCAGCGCCGCACGGCCGCGTGGCCCATGGAAATACTCGACAATCCAGGGATCAGTCTGCTGCAGCATCTCGTCCATCGTGCCGACAACCATAACACGCTTTTGCCCCAGCACGCCGATCCGGTCGCAGACGGTCGCGAGCGTATCGAGATCGTGGGTCACCAGGAACACGGTAAAGCCCACGGCATCGCGCAGGTCGGCGATCAGTTGATCGAACGCCGCCGCCCCGATCGGGTCGAGGCCCGCGGTCGGCTCGTCCAGGAAGACGATCTCGGGATCGAGCGCCAGGGCGCGGGCCAGGCCCGCCCGCTTGCGCATCCCGCCCGAGAGTTCGGATGGGTACTTGGCCCCCGCGTCGGCGGGCAGGCCGGCCAGGGCGATCTTGAGCGCCGCGATCTCGTCCAGGATCGGCCCCTTGAGGCCCAGGTGCTCCTTCAGCGGCACCTGGACGTTCTGCGCCACGGTCAGCGAGGAGAACAGGGCGCCATTCTGGAACAGGATGCCCCAGCGCTGCTCGGCCGCGCGGCGCTGCACGTCGGGCAGGTTCAGGATATCCTGGCCAAACACCTCGATCGAGCCGGCAGCCGGGCGGTTGAGGCCCACGATGGTGCGCAGGAGAACCGATTTGCCGGTACCCGAGCCGCCGACCAGCGCCAGGATCTCGCCCCGGCGGACGTCGAGGTCGAGCTTGTCGTGAACGACCTGAGGGCCGAAGGCATTGCGGATGCCGCGCAGGCGGATGATCGGATCGGTGGAGGTGCTGGCCACGGCGTCAAATCCCGATCGTCGCAAAGAAGATGGAGAAGACGGCGTCCAGCACGATCACCAGGAAAATAGCCTTCACCACCGATTCCGTGGTGCGGCGGCCGACGGCCTCGGAACTGCCTTCCACCAGCAGGCCCTCCATGCAGCCCACCACCGCGATCGTGACCGCGAAGAACGGCGCCTTGATCACGCCGACGAAGAAGGTCTTCCAGGTCACCGCGGCCGACAGGCGCGAGACGAAGACCTCGGGCGAGATATCAAGCGTTACCCACGACATGACCATGCCGCCCAGCAGGCCCATCATGTCGGAGAAGAAGGTGAGGCAGGGCAGCATGACGACGAGGGCCAGCACCCGCGGCACCACCAGAACCTCGATCGGGTCGAGGCCCAGCGTGCGCATGGCATCGACCTCCTCGTTCAGCTTCATCGAGCCGATCTGGGCGGTGAAGGACGAGCCGGAGCGGCCGGCGATGACGATCGAGGTGAGCAGGATGCCCAGTTCGCGCAGGATCGAGATCGCCACCAGGTTCACGACGAAGATCTCGGCCCCGAACATGCGCAGTTGATCCACGCCCTGATAGGCGATGACGACGCCGATCAGGAACGAGATCAGCCCCACGATCGGCATCGCCTCGACGCCGACGGCCTGCATCTGGGCCACGGTCGAGGTCAGCCGGAAGCGTCCGGGATGGAGGAAGGCGAGGCGAAACAGGGCGGCGATGGTCTCGCCCAGGAACGAGACCAGGCCGACGAAATCGGCACTGCCCTGCGACACCGAGCGGCCGAAATTGGCGATGAGGCCGGGGATCAGCGACAACCGGCGGGGCGCCTCGGGCTGCGGCCGATCGGCCTTGGCGACCTGGCCCAGCAGCACCTCGTGATCCTGGGTGGCGCCGATGATGCGCGCCTCGCCGCCGGCCGCCTGCCAGCGCGCGGCCGTGCGATGCAGCAGCCAGGCGCCGACCGTATCGATCGCCTCGATCCCGGTCAGGTCGATCTCGAGCAACCGCCCCTGGGCATTGGGCAGCGTGCCGAGGGCCTGTTCGAGATCAACGGCCGAAGCCACCACCCAGCGTCCGGAAACCTGGGCCCGAAGAGCGCCGTCCCGCTCGCCGAGACTGAGCAGGCCAGGCGCAGAAACGGAAGACGAAGCCATTTACCTCACCCGGCAGATAAGATCACGGCCGAGCCTGAACCGGCGACGCGCCACCAATCTTCGTGATCATGTAGTCGACACTCTCGGTATCGACGCGGTCACCGAAGCCCGTCAGGATACGCTCCACAACCAGTTCGCGATAGCGTCGGGTTGCATCGGGTTCGTCGCGCAATTCGGTTTCCGCCGCCGCGAACAGCGCCACGCGGACCAGGGGAAGGTGCGCCTCGGGCATGCCCGCCGCAGCGAACAGGCGGGCAAGGCCCTCGCCGCCGGGATCGCCGATCAGCCGATGGGCGCGATCGACCGTGACCCCGGCACGCCTCGCCAGCGCGCTCTCGAAGAACAGGTAGTCGCCGGTGAGCAAGGCCCGCAGCACCAGGGTGGGGGTCAGGCGGCCGCTGCGGGCGATATCCTCGACCAGCCTGTCGAGTTGCGCCCCGACGCCGTGGGCGATGCCCAGCGTCGCCCGTTCGCGACTTTGCAGGATCAGATCGGCGGTGACGTCGGCCGGCAGGATCTCGCGCGAGAGGAGGTGGCGGCGCAACTGCTCGGCCACCACGTCGACCAGTTTCTCGGCCACGCGCGCGGGCAGTGCCGCACGCCCGGCGAGCGGTGCCGCCACCTTGTCCGAACGGCCATGGCGGGCCAGCACCACGTCATAGGCCGTGTCCGTCATTTCCGCCCCGGGTTGGCGACGAGCCGCGCCACCGCCGCCTCGTCGCCGCGCCCGGCGATCGCCTCGGCGAGAGGGGCCGGCACGCTGGCCCGGCCGGCCAGCGCCGAGATCCCGGCCGGCGTCACTTCCGCGACGAGGTCGAGCAGATCGGCGTCGGTGAGAACGACCGACGCCTCGAGCATGGGCAAGGCCACCGCGTCGACATCATGGGCCAGGCGCAGGGCCACCTCATGGGGCAGCGACGGCTCGTCCTTCAGCGCCTCGGCCAGGGCAGCCCGGACGGCCACGACAGCCTTGGCAGCAATGGCACGGAACAGTTCCTCCGCGGCCGAACGCGCAGCGCCGTCGAGCGTGCCGGACCGCCATGCCATCGCGACTTTGGCCGCGGTCCTGGCTTGATGCGCGGGCGACGGGTCGGCCAGCAGCGCTTCTAGGTCCGATCGGGTGACGGTGCTATCGGCCAAGAGAAACCTCGATTCCGGCGCCCCCAGGGCTGGGGCGGTACGCCGCAGAGATAGAACGGCATTGTGCCCCATATCCTACGGCATCGACAATAAGGTGATCAGGCTTGCAAATGCGTTACCGCCCCGGCCGCCCCCAGATCGCTGCGTTTCTGGCCCTCGCGACCCTGGCGCTGGCGGCCGGCAATGCCCGGGCCGGCGATGCCGACAAGGGCGCCGTCATCTTCAAGCGCTGCACCGCCTGCCACACGATCGACGCCGGCGGCCCCCACCGGGTCGGCCCCAACCTGCACGGCTTGATCGGCCGCACGGCGGGCACCGCGCAAGGCTATACCTATTCCAAGGCCATGGCGGCGGCCGGCACCGTCTGGACGGCCGAAACGCTGGACCCCTACCTCAAGGATCCCCGCGCCACCGTCCCGGGCACCAAAATGTCGTTTCCCGGCGTCAAAAAAGACGACGAACGAGCCGACCTGATCGCCTATCTCGAAAACGCGACGAAATAGCCAACGCAAGGTAGACTGCCGCCGCCTTCCCCCCGGAGCAGCTCATCCATGGCCGACCTCGCCCGCCCCTACCTGTTGTTTATCGGCGATGTTCAGGACGATCTGGCGGCCAAGACGGCGGCTGGCATTGTCGATTGGCGACGGGACTGGTGCCTGGGCCAGTTGCGCCTGCCGGGCTGCAAGGCCGACCTGGGCCTGCCCGATCTCGACATTGCCGCGGCAGCCGCCCAGGGCGCCCGCACCATGATCGTGGGCGTCGCCAACGCCGGCGGCGTCATGCCCGACCATTGGGTCGCCACCATCGTCGCCGCCCTCGACGCCGGCATGGATGTCGCCAGCGGCCTGCACACGCGATTGGGCGCAATCCCGGCCATTGCCGACGCCGCCGCCCGAAGCGGCCGCACCCTGACCGACGTGCGCCACCCGATGCAGAGCTTCGCCACCGGCAAGGGCACCAGGCGCGCGGGCAAGCGGGTGCTGACCGTGGGCACGGATTGTTCCGTGGGCAAGAAATACACCGCCCTGGCAATCGAGCGCGAGCTGCGCCTGCGCGGCCATGACGCCGATTTCCGCGCCACCGGCCAGACCGGCATCTTCATCTCGGGCCGCGGGGTGGCGGTCGACGCGGTGGTCGCCGATTTCATTGCCGGGGCGGCGGAATGGCTGTCGCCCGCGGCCGAACCTGATCATTGGGATGTGGTCGAGGGCCAGGGCAGCCTGTTCCACCCCTCCTTCGCCGGGGTGTCGCTGGGCCTGCTCCACGGCAGCCAGCCCGACGCCATCGTGCTGTGCCACGAGCCGACGCGCGCCGCCATGCGCGGCGTCCCTGCCCCGTTGCCCGACCTGCAGGCCTGCATCGAGCTGAACCTCGCCTGCGGCCGCCTGACCAACCCGGCCGTGGTATGCGTCGGCCTTTCGGTCAACACCTCCAAGCTGATGCGGGCGGCGGCACGCGATTACCTGGCCCGCCTGGGCGAGCGGATGGGCATGCCCGCCGTCGACCCCATTGCCTACGGGGTCGGCCCGCTGGTCGACAACCTCTTGAAGCTGGTGCCCTGATGCGCCTTGCCGTTGCCGTGGAACGCTGGCCGATCGCCGGCGCCTTCCGCATCTCCCGCGGCGCCAAGACGGAGGCGCAAGTGGTGGTGGCCAGCGTCACCGCCGACGGCTTCACCGGGCGCGGCGAATGCGTGCCCTACAAGCGCTATGGCGAGACCGTCGACGGCGTCGTCGCGGCGATCGAGCGCCTGGGCCCGCCGCTGGAATGGGGCCTGTCACGCCTTGAATTACAGGCCGCCCTGCCCCCGGGGGCCGCGCGCAACGCCGTCGATTGCGCGCTTTGGGACCTTGAGGCCAAGCGCGCCGGGACCACGGTCGCCGAACTGGCCGGATTGCCCGCGCCGCGCGCCGTGACCACGGCCTATACGCTCAGCCTCGATGCGCCGGACCTGATGGGCAGCGCCGCCGCCAAGGCCGGCAAACCTTTGCTGAAACTGAAACTGGGCGGCGACGGTGCCGATCTCGAGCGGGTCGCCGCCGTTCATGCCGCGGCCCCCGACGCGCGCCTGATCGTCGATGCCAACGAGGCCTGGGCGCCCGGCGACGTGGTGCGCCTGGCGGGTGAGATGGCGCGCCATGGCGTCACCCTGATCGAACAGCCGGTGCCGGCCGATCTCGACGTGGGCTTGGAGGGGCTGCAATCCCCCGTGGCGCTGTGCGCCGATGAATCGTTTCACGTCGCGGCGGATCTGGAACGGCTGGCCCGGCGTTACTCGCATGTGAACGTGAAACTGGACAAGACCGGCGGCCTGACCGAGGCCATCGCCGTGGTGACCCGGGCCCGCGAACTGGGCCTGGGCCTGATGATCGGCTGCATGGTCGGCACCAGCTTGAGCATGGCGCCGGCCGCCCTGCTGGCGGGCGGCGCCGACTATGTAGACCTCGACGGGCCGCTGCTGCTGGCGCGGGATCGCACGCCGGGCTTGCGCTACGAGGGGGCGGTGATGTATCCGCCGACACCGGCCCTGTGGGGATGACACGCAGCATCATGGATCAGCGTCACCCGCACTTCGCGCCCGACTATGCCGGGGCCCGCCAGCTTTTCCTCGCCGCCTGCGCGGCCAAGGGCATCACCGCCGAAAGCTTGCGCCATCCCCTGAAGGGGCCGGACGGGGGCACCGTCGCCCTGGACACCGTACACCTGGGACCGGCCGATGCGCCCCATCGCCTGTGCCTGCTAGCCGCGACCCATGGGGTGGAGGGTTATTTCGGCGCGGCGGTCCTGACCGGGCTGATCGCCGACGGCCACCTCGACCGGCTGCCCGGCGGGGTGAGCGTGCAACTGCTGCACGGGATCAATCCCTGGGGCTTTGCCTGGACCCGGCGGGTGAACGAGGACAATGTCGACCTCAACCGCAACTGGATCGATTTCAGCCAGCCCCGTCCGCGCGATGCCGCCTACGAACAGATCGCCACCGCCCTGCTGCCGGCCGATCTCGACACCGCCACCCTGGCGGCGGCGGACGCGGAACTGCGGGCCTTCGCCCTCGAACACGGCGTGCCCGCCCTGCAATCGGCCGTGTCACGCGGCCAGTATCATCACGAGAACGGCCTGTACTTCGGCGGCTTCGGGCCGACCTGGTCGCGCCGGCGGATCAGCGAAATCGTCACCCGTCACCTGAGCGGTGCCGAGCATGTCGCCGTGGTCGATTTCCACACCGGCCTGGGCGCCTATGGCGCCGGCGAGTTGATCACCATCGCGCCGATCGGCAGCGCCGATTACGACCGGGCGCGCGGCCTGTTCGGCGACACTATAAAGTCAACCGCCTCGGGCGATTCCCTGTCGGCCCATCTCTCGGGCACGCTCGACGACGGTTTCGCGGCGCTGCTGGGGGCCACCCCGCTGACCTTCATCGCGCTGGAAGTCGGCACCCGCGACACCCAGGCCGTGGTCCGGGCGCTGCGCGACGACAACTGGCTGCACGGCTACGGCGCGTTGGGCACGCCCCAGGCCACCGACATCAAGGCCCGCCTGAAGGACGCTTTCGCGCCCGACGAACGGCCCTGGCAGGACGCGGTCTATGCCCAGGGCATCGACACCGTGAGGCGCGCGCTTGCGGGATTGGCCGGGCCCGGCTGAGGCCGCCATTGTCATCGGAGTGTCATGGCCCGGGGTTAAGAGGTGGTCTGTTTTTCCGATCATCCCAGCCTCACGGAGACCGCCATGCTTTCCAAAGAGCGCGTGCCCGCCGACATGATCATCGCCGACGGCGACGACCTGCCCTCGAACCCGTCTGACGCCGCGCCCTTCGCGCAGGTCCTGGAGGAGCGGCTGTCCCGCCGGGGCATGTTGAAGGCGGGTGTCGCCGCCGGGGCACTGGGGGTCTTCGCCGGCTTCCTGAAGGGCGGCAAGGCCCTGGCGGCCGAGGCCGAGAAGCCGGCGCCCAAATCCACCCTGACCTTCGAGGAGGTGCCGCATCTCCTCGACGAGAACGCCCATGCGCCGACCGGCTACGAAACCCAGGTGCTGATCCGCTGGGGCGACGCGGTGGAGGCCGGCGCCCCGGCCTTTGATCCCCTGAAGCAGACCGCGGCGGCCCAGGCCAAGCAGTTCGGCTACAACAACGACATGATCGCCTTCTTCCCCCTGCCCCAGGGCTCGAAGAGCGCCGATCACGGCCTGCTCGCCATCAACCACGAATACACCGACCCGCACATCATGTTCCCGGCTTCGCCGATGCGAAGGCGGCCGTCAAGGATGCCACCAAGGAACAGGTCGAGGTCGAACTGGCGGCCCACGGCATCTCTGTCGTCGAGGTCAAGCGCGACGGCGGCACATGGCAGGTGGTGAAGGACTCGACCTACAATCGCCGCATCAGCCTGTGGCAGACCGAATGCCTGATGTCGGGGCCGGTCGCCGGCCATGACAAGGTGAAGACCAAGGCCGATCCGACCGGCACCAAGGTCATCGGCACGATCAACAATTGCGCCGGCGGCTGGACGCCCTGGGGCACCTACCTGTCGGGCGAAGAGAACTTCCACCAGTATTTCGCCGGCAAGAACGACGCTCCGATCTACAAGCGCTACGGCATTTCCGGCAAACCGGAATACCCGGCCTGGGGCAAGTATTTCGACCGCTTCGACATCGAGAAGGAACCGGGCGAGCCCAACCGCTTCGGCTGGGTGCTGGAGGTCGATCCCTACGACCCTAAGGCGGCGCCGAAGAAGCGCACCGCCATGGGCCATTTCAAGCACGAGAATGCGACCACGGCCCTGACCGCCGACGGCCGCGTCGCGGTCTATTCGGGTGACGACGAGCGTTTCGAATATGTCTACAAGTTCGTCACCAAGGGCAAGTACAACGCGACCGACCGCAAGGCCAACGCCGACCTGCTGGACGAGGGCACGCTCTATGTCGCGCGCTTCGACAAGGACGGCTCGCTGACCTGGCTGCCCATGGTCTTCGGGCAGGGCCCGCTGACCGCCGAGAACGGCTTTGCCTCGCAGGCGGACGTGCTGCTGGAGACGCGGCGCGCCGCCGACCTGCTGAAGCCGACCCCGATGGACCGGCCGGAAGATGTCGAGGCGAGCCCGGTCACCGGCAAGGTCTATGTCGCCCTGACCAAGAACGACCGGCGCACGCCCGACCAGGTCGACCCGGCCAACCAGCGCTTCTACAACGTCTATGGTCACATCATCGAGATGGTGCCGCCGACGGTGGACGGCAAGGTCGACCATGGCGCCGAGGTCTTCGAATGGGACATGTTCCTGCGCGGCGGCGATCCGACCAAGAAGAACGCCGGCGCCAAGTACGGTGCGGGCGTGACCGAGGCCGGCTGGTTCGCCAACCCCGACAACGTCACCTTCGACAGCCAGGGCCGGTTGTGGATCCTGACCGACGGCTTCCCCGATTTCGACGTCGCCGACGGCCTGTGGTGCTGCGACACCGAGGGCGACGCGCGCGGCCAGACCAGGCACTTCTTCGCCGTCCCCAAGGATGCCGAAATGTGCGGCGGCGCCTTCACCCCCGACGACAAGGCGCTGTTCCTGTCGATCCAGCACCCGGGCGAGGACTCGCTCTACGACAAGCCCTCGACCCGCTGGCCCGACTTCAAGGACGACATGCCGCCACGGCCGGCGGTGGTGGTGATCGTCAAGAAGGACGGCGGCGTCATCGGTTCGTAGGTTGTGGCGGGGTCGGCCTCAAGCCTGGCCGACCCCGCTCAAGCCCACCAGGGCGCCGCCGGCCAGAACCCACAGCGGGTGAACCCTGGTGCGCCAGGTGACCAGGGCGACGGTCGCGGTGATGAGGCCCAGGCTCCATTCATGGACCGAAGCCTTTGTGATCAGCAGGGCGCTGGCCGCGACCAGGCCCACCGTGATCGGCACCAGCCCGGCCTGGACGACCCGGCGCCAGGGCCGGTCCTTGAAGCGCTGCCACAGGCCCAGCACCAGGCCGGTCACGATCGACGACGGCCCGAATTTCGCCAGCGAGGCGACCAGCACGCCCGGCCAGCCGGCGACGTGCCAGCCAATGATGGTGACCACCATCATGTTGGGACCGGGGGCGGCCTGGGCCAGGGCGAACAGGTCGGTGAACTCACGGGCCGACAGCCAGTGCTGCACCTCGACCACCTGGCGCTGCATCTCGGGCAGGATGGTGTTGCCGCCGCCAAAGGCAAGCAGCGAAAGCTGGGCGAAGATGATCGCCAGCGAAACCAGCGTGGCCATCATTCACCTGCCTTCCAGGTCGCCAGAATACTGAGCGGCGCCAGCACCAGCATGGTCGGGAGCAACGGCAGCCGCAGCACGGCAATGGCGAGGAAGCAGGCGGCGGCAAAGACGATCGCCACCGGCCTGGCGCGCAGCGGTGCCGCCATCTTCAAGGCCGTCGAGATCAGCAGGCCCGCCGCGGCGGCGGCCAGGCCGGCCAGCATGTGCATCACCGGCGGGTTGTCGGCGAAGCGGGCATAGAGCGTGCCCAGCCCGATGAGGATCGCAGAGGGCGCGGCGATCAGCCCGATCAGTGCGGCGACCGCCCCGGGGATCCCGCGGAATTTCAGCCCCACGGCGACCGACAGGTTGATGACATTGCCGCCCGGCAGGAACTGGCACAGGCCCAGCAGGTCGGTGAATTCGGCCGCCGAGAGCCAGCGCTTGTCCTCGACGATCATGTGCCGGGTCATGGGCAGGACCCCGCCGAAACCCATCAGGCCCAGGCCCAGGAAGCCCCTGAACAACGCGCCCACCGTCGGCCCCGGGACTGCTGCCACCACCGCCTCGCCGCTGATATCCACGCTCATCGTCTGCTCCGCATCAGACTTCCTAAGTATGCCTGCCTAGCACGGGTGTCCAATATATGGATTTGCCAAGCCTGGATACGCGGGGCATCGCCTATCTGCGCCTGACCGGCGCGGGCACGCTGTCGGCGCCGTTGCATATCGCCTATCGCGAAAGAGGCCTTTCGCCCACGACCCGCCGCTTGATAGATCAGGTCCGTCGGATGGCGCGCGCCACCACCTCCTGACGGCAGGCTGGCAGCAGGGCCCGGCTAGGCTTCGCCGGCCCCAAGGATATGATGATGACCGTGACCCCCAGCCCAACGCTTGCCGCCCGCGACGGTGCCGCCGCGACCCAGTATCGCCTGGGCCTGGTGCTGGTCATCCTGTCGACCCTGGCCTGGAGCACGGCAGGCTATTTTGCGCGGCTGATCCCGCTCGATGCCTGGACCCTGCTGTTCTGGCGCGGGGTTTTCGGCGCCGCCGGCGGCCTTGCCTTCGTCCTCTGGCAGGAACGGGGCAACACCTGGCGCGCCTTCGCCGGCATCCGCGGCCGCGGCATTGCCTTCTGCCTGCTTTCGTCGGCCGGCATGATCAGCTTCCTGGCCGCGCTGAAGCTGACCACCGTCGCCCACGTCTCGATCATCTATGCGACGGTGCCGTTCATGGCCGCGGGCCTGGCCTGGGCGGTCCTGCGCGAGCGCGTCTCGCGCGCCACCATGATCGCCAGCATCGCCGCGGTGCTGGGGGTTGGCTTCGCGGTCGGCGGCGGCCTCGACGAAGGCAGCCTGCCGGGCGACCTGCTGGCCTTGCTGCTCACCATGCTGATGGCGGTGATGATCGTGATGCAGCGCTCGAGCGGGGCCGTCGACATGGTCCCGGCCGCCTGCCTCTCGGCCCTGGTGACCGCGGTGATCAGCCTGCCCTTCGCCACCCCGCTAGGGGTGACCGCCGTCGACCTGTTCAACCTCGCCCTGTTCGGCATCACCAACATGGGCCTGGGCCTGATCCTGTTCACCATTGGCGCGCGGCTGATTCCGGCCGCCAATACCGCCCTGATCGGTGCCCTCGACGCGCCCTTGGCCCCGGTCTGGGTCTGGCTTGCCTTCAGCGAGACGCCAGGCAGCAACACCGTGCTGGGCGGTATCGTGGTGCTGGCGGCGGTGCTGGGCCACATCCTGTTCGAGCGCCGGCAGATGGTCAGCCCCGGGCCTTAGAACCGCCCCCTGGAACCATCAGGTTACAGGACCAGTTCCTCGCCGTCGACCGGGATGTGCCAGCCGGCCTCGTTGGCCATGCGGCGCTCGGGCGTGCCGACGATCAGAGTCGGGTTGGTCGTGTTGATGTGGATGAAAATACGCCGGCCGATCGCCAGATCGGCGAAACGGGCCATGGTGCCGTTGGGGCCTGCCATGCTGACATGGCCCATGCGCTGGCCGGTCTTGGTCGAGATGCCCAGGGCGATCAGTTCGTCGTCGCGCCACAAGGTGCCGTCGAACAGCAGCAGGTCGGCGCCCTCCACCCGGTGGCGCAGCACCTCGTCGATGGCGGCGCAGCCCGGCACGAAGACCATGCGGCGGCGGCCGTCGGTCACGTCCAGGCCGATGGTGGTGCCCCGCCCGCCCGCCAGGTCGCCGCTGCCTTCAAGGTACAGTGGCACCTTGCCGGCCACGGCGAAGGCCTCGATCCGCAAGCCTTCGATATCAAAGGCCTGGTCGAGCGCCATGGCCCGCCGCGGCACCCGTTCCGGCGGCAGGGCGCCGAAAATCGGGTTGGCATCCAATGTCGCCAGGGTTTGCGGCGTGCCGTGCAGGGTGAAACGATGGCCTTCGCGCAGGCTCAGCAGGCCGGTGACGGCATCGACCTCGCCCCCGGTCAGCACCACATCGGTGATCGGCGAATGGCGCAGGCCATCGGCCGGCCACAGCCGCGGATTGGCCAGGATCTGGGCGCGCAGGTCGGGCGAGGCGTTGACCAGGGTCCAGCGCTTGCCGTCGAGGCTCAGGCCGATCGAAGCCTGGGTGCGCGCCGGCGCTTCCGGCGCGCCGGCCCAGGCCTTCATCGAGGTGGGCGCGCGACAGTTCCATTGCGGAAAGCCGCCGCCGGCGGCCGTCCCGAGCAGAAGAATATGCATGTGCGTGCGAACAGGGCCGAAAGATCAATCGGCCCGGCAGATCAACGTTCGGCGCAGGCGTAGCAGTTGATTTCCATGCCCACGCGGATCTCGTGAACCTGCGGCTTCGACCACTTCTTCATTGCTGTTTCCCCACTGCTGCCGGGTTCCGTCGCCGACCAAGCGGCCGATCCGCCCGGCCGGGATTGTCGTCAAGAACCCGGCATTTTGCAAAGGGCGATTTTATGTTGCGGTTGGGGATCGTGCTTCAGCTCGGCCCCGGGGCCGCGGTTGCCGCCGCGGTGGCGTCGACCAGGCCGCCGCCCAGCACCTTGTAGAGCGTGACCAGGTTGGTCATGCGCGACAGGTTGGCGGTGATCAGGCCCTGCTGGGCCGAATAGAACGAGCGCTGGGAGTCGAGCACGTTCAGGTAGCTGTCCGCCCCCTGGCGGAAGCGGGCGTCGGACAGGCGGTAGCTGTTGCCGGCGGCACTGGTCAGGGCCTGCTGGGCCGCGATCTGGTCGTCGATCGTGCCGCGCACCGCCAGGGCATCGGCCACCTCGCGGAAGGCGGTCTGGATCGCCTTCTCGTAGGTCGCGACATTGATGTCGGTGTCGACCTTGGCGACGTCGAGATTGGCCTGGTTACGGCCGCCGTCGAAGATCGGCAGGTTGATCTGCGGCAGGAACAGCCAGGCCCCCGAACCGCCGGCGAACAGGTTCGACAGGGCCGCGCTGGCGGTGCCGGCATTGGCGGTCAGGGTGATCGAGGGGAAGAAGGCCGCGCGCGCCGCGCCGATATTGGCGTTCGCCGCCTTGAGCGTGTGTTCGGCCTGCAGGATGTCGGGCCGGTCGACCAGCACCGACGACGACATGCCGGCCGGCAGGTCGGCCAGCAGGGCAATGGTCTCCAGCTTGCGGGGGCTGAGCAGATCCGCCGGGATCGGCCCGCCGACCACCAGGGCCAGGGCATTGCGGTCCTGGGCCACCAGGGCGGTGTAGCGCGCCACATCGGCCCGCGCCGTCTCGACGCTGATCCGCGCCTGGTTGACGTCGAGGTCGGACGCCGCGCCCAGCCGGAAACTCTGCTGGGTCAGGTTGAAGCTGTCGCTCTGGCTCCTCACCGTGTCCTGGGCCAGCGCCAGCAGCTCGCTGTCCGCGGCCAGGGTGAGGTAGGCATTGGCCACTTCGGCGACCAGGCTGATCTGGGCGCTGCGCCGGGCTTCCTCGGTCGCCAGGTACTGTTCCAGCGCCTGGTCTTCCAGGCTTTGCACCCGGCCGAAGAAATCGAGCTCGAAGGAACTGACGCCGAGCTGGACATTGTATTGCGACGTGGTCGCGGCATTGCCGGTCCCGGTCAGGTCGCCCGGCACGCGCTGACGGGTAACGTCCGCCGTGCCGTTCAGGGTCGGGAACAGATCGGCCCGCGTCACCCGGTACTGGGCCTGCGCCTTCATCACGTCGAGCGCCGCCACCTTGAGATCGCGGTTG
Source organism: Oleomonas cavernae (assembly GCF_003590945.1). NCBI lineage: Bacteria > Pseudomonadati > Pseudomonadota > Alphaproteobacteria > Acetobacterales > Acetobacteraceae > Oleomonas > Oleomonas cavernae. Next base: position 68,042 of record NZ_QYUK01000016.1, read on the forward strand.
TTGGCCAGCGACAGGCTGATCAGCTTCTGCAGGCTGGCGTCGGCGAAGAACCGCTGCCAGGCGATGTCCGCGACCGTGCCCGAGGCCGCGGTCGCAGGCTTGTAGGCAGGGCCCGTCGGCCAGGTATCGGACACGGGCGCCGCCGGACGCTTGTAATCGGGGGCCAGCGTGCCGCAGCCCGCCAGGATGCCGGTGGTGAGGATCAGCAGGGGAACCAGACGCGCCATCACCGGGCCTCCGTCGTCACAGCAGGCAAGGCCTCGGGCGCTTTCTTCCTGTCCGCAAACCAGCCGCGGATCATGACGAAGAACACCGGCACGAAGACCAGGCCCAAGATGGTGGCCGAGATCATGCCGCCCAGCACGCCGGTACCGATGGCGTTCTGGCCGCCCGACCCGGCGCCGTTGCTGAGGGCCAGCGGCAGCACGCCCAGCATGAAGGCCAGCGAGGTCATCAGGATCGGCCGCAGGCGCAGGCGCACGGCCTCCAGGGTCGCGTCGATCAGGCTCCTGCCCTGTTCCTGGAGTTCCTTGGCGAATTCGACGATCAGGATCGCGTTCTTCGCCGACAGGCCCACCGTGGTCAGCAGGCCGACCTGGAAGAAGATGTCGTTCGACAGGCCGCGACCGCTGGCCGCCGCCACCGCCCCGATCACACCCAGCGGCACCACCAGGATGACCGAGAACGGGATCGACCAGCTTTCATAAAGCGCGGCAAGGCACAGGAACACGACCAGGATCGAGATCGCATAGAGGGCGGGTGCCTGATCGCCCGAGGCGCGCTCCTCGTCCGACAGGCCGGTCCATTCATAGCCGACCCCGGCCGGCAGCTTCTTGATCATCTCCTCCATCGCCGCCATGGCATCGCCCGAGCTGAGCCCCGGCGCGGCCGAGCCCTGGATCTCGAACGACGGCATGCCGTTGTAGCGCTCCAGTTTCGGGGAACCATAAGTCCACTCGGCCTTGGCGAAGGCCGAGAACGGCACCATCTCGCCATCGGCATTGCGCACGAACCAGCGGTCCAGATCGTCGGGCAGCATGCGGTAGGGCGCATCGGCCTGGAGGTAGACCTTCTTGATGCGGCCCCGGTCCAGGAAGTCGTTCACATAGGTGCCGCCCCAGGCGCTCGACAGGACCGAGTTGATGTCGGCGATCGACAGGCCCAGGGCCCCCGCCTTCACCTGGTCGATCTCGATGCGGTACTGCGGCTCGTCCTCCTGGCCGTTGGGACGCACCCCGACCAGGCTGGGGTCCTGCGACGCCATGCCCAGCAACTGGTTGCGCGCCGCCAGGAACTTGTCATGGCCCAGCCCGCCCAGGTCCTGGAGCTGCAGATCGAAGCCGCCGGCATTGCCAAGCTCGATCACCGCCGGCGGGGCGAAGGCAAAGACCATGGCATCGCGGATCTGCGAGAAGGCGCCCATGGCCCGGCCGGCCACCGCCTGCACGCTAAGTTCCTGCGTGGTGCGCTCGCTCCAGTCCTTGAAGCTGACGAAGCCGATGCCGGTGTTCTGGCCGTTGCCGGCGAAGCTGAAGCCGGCGACGGTGAAGATCGACTTGACCGCCTGCTTCTCGCCGTCGAGGAAGTGGTTTTCGACCTGCTTCACCACCTCCATCGTGCGCTCCTGGGTGGCGCCGACGGGCAGGGTGATCTGGGTGAACATGATCGCCTGGTCTTCCTCGGGCAGGAACGAGGTGGGCATGCGCACGAACAGGAAGCCCAGGCCCACGATCAGCGCCAGATAGACCACCAGCAGCCGGGGCACGCGCCGGATGACGCCGCTGACCACGCCCTGGTACTTGCGGCTGCTCCATTCGAAGCCGCGGTTGAAGGCGCCGAAGAAGCCGCGCCGCGGCCCATGGTGCCCGGGCTTCAGCATGGTGGCGCACAAGGCGGGGGTGAGGACCAGGGCGACCAGCACCGACAGCGCCATGGCCGAGACGATGGTGATCGAGAACTGGCGATAGATCACGCCGGCCGAGCCTGAGAAGAAGGCCATGGGCACGAACACCGCCGACAGCACCAGGGCGATGCCGACCAGGGCGCCGGTGATCTGGCCCATGGATTTGCGCGTGGCCTCCCGCGGGGAAAGCCCCTCCTCGGCCATCACGCGCTCGACGTTTTCGACCACGACGATGGCGTCGTCGACCAGCAGGCCGATCGCCAGCACCATGCCGAACATGGTGAGCGTGTTGATCGAGTAACCAAAGGCGAGCAGGACCGCGAAGGTCCCCAGCAGGACGACCGGCACCGCGATGGTGGGGATCAGGGTGGCGCGGAAGTTCTGCAGGAACACGAACATGACGACGAAGACGAGGATGATCGCCTCGACCAGGGTCTTGACCACTTCCTCGATCGAGACCTGGACGAAGGGCGTCGTGTCATAGGGGTAGACCGCCTTCATGCCCTGGGGGAAGAAGGGCTGCAGCTCCGCAACCTTGGCCTTCACCGCTTCCGCGGTGGCCAGCGCATTGGCGCCCGAGGCCAGCTTGATCGCCAGGCCCGCGGCCGGCTTGCCGTTGTAGCGGGCGACCGTGTCGTAACCCTCGGCGCCGATTTCGACCCGCGCCACATCGCGCAGGTGGATGGCCGAGCCGTCCTGGTCGGTGCGCAGCAGGATCGTGCCGAACTGCTCGGGCGTCTGCAGCAGGGTCTGGGCGACGATGGTCGCGTTCAACTGCTGGCCGGGGGCCGCGGGCGTGCCGCCCAACTGGCCGGCCGAAACCTGGATGTTCTGGGCCTGGATCGCGGCGATGACATCGGCGCCGGTCAGCTTGAAGTTGTTGAGCTTGGCCGGGTCCAGCCAGATGCGCATGGAATACTGGCTGCCGAACAACTGGATGTCGCCCACCCCGTCGACGCGGCTCAGGGGGTCTTGCAGGCTGGAGGCGATATAGTCGGCCAGGTCGGTCTGGGTCAGGCTGCCGTCTTCGGAATAGAGGCCGATGACCATCAGGAAGTTGACCGTGGATTTCGCCACGGTGACGCCCTGCTGCTGCACCTGCTGGGGCAGCAGGGGGGTGGCCAGGGCCAGCTTGTTCTGGACCTGGACCTGGGCGATGTCGGGATCGGTGCCGGCCTCGAAGGTCAGGGTGATCGACGCCGTGCCCGACGAGGAACTGCTCGACGACATGTAACGCAGATGGTCGATGCCCTTCATCTTCTGCTCGATCACCTGGGTGACCGAATCCTCCAGCGCCTTGGCCGAGGCGCCGGGATAGACGGCATTGATCGAGATCGCGGTGGGCGCGATCGCGGGGTATTGCGAGATCGGCAGGGTGAAGACGGCCAGCGCGCCGGCCATCATGATGACGATCGCCACCACCCAGGCAAAGATCGGGCGGTCGATGAAGAAATTAGCCATAATTTTGTGAACCTTATCGAGCGGTCGGCTGGGCCGTGTCCGCCGCGGCGGTCGATAACTTGACCGGGACCGGCGTCACCTTGGCGCCCGGCTGGGCATGCTGGAGGCCGTCCACGATCACCCGGTCGCCGGGTTCGAGACCGGCGGTGACCAGCCACTTGTCGCCGATGGCGCGCGAGGCTTCGAGCTTGCGCACGGCGACCGTGTCGTCGCTGGCGACGACCATGGCCGTGGCATTGCCCGTGGGATCGCGGGTGACGCCCTGCTGGGGCACCAGGATGCCGGCCTCGTCGACGCCCGCCTGGATCACCGCCCGCACGAACATGCCGGGCAGCAGCTTCTGGTCGGGATTGGGGAACTGCGCGCGCAGGGTCACCGCCCCGGTACGCTCGTTCACCGTCACTTCCGAGAATTTGAGCGTGCCGCCCTGGGCGTAGGTCGAGCCGTCTTCGAGGATCAGGGTCACCTTGGCCTTTTCCGGGTCGACCCCGGTCAGCTTGCCGTTGGCCATCTCGTTCTTCAGGCGCAGCAGGTCGGCACTGGACTGGGTGACGTCGACATAGATCGGGTCGAGCTGCTGGATCGTTGCCAGCGCCGTCGCCTGGTTGGCGGTGACGAGCGCGCCCTGGGTCACCGTCGAGCGGCCGATGCGGCCGGCAATCGGCGCGTCGACCCGGGCATAGGCGAGGTTGATCCGCGCCGAGGCGACAGCCGCCTTGGCCGAGGCCACGTCGGCTTCGGCCTGCTTCAGGGTCGCCGCGGCATCGTCATAGTCCTGCCGGCTGACGGCATTGACCTTGACCAGTTCCTTGTAGCGCTGGGCCTTCAGGCGGGCGATGTCGGCGGTGGCCTGGGCCCGGTCGAGCGAGGCCTGGGCGCTGTCGAGTGCTGCCTGGTAGGTTGCCGGATCGATCTGGTAGAGCGGCGCCCCGGCGGCGACTTCCGCGCCCTCCTCGAACAGGCGCTGCTTGATAATCCCGTCAACTTGAGGTCGAATTTCTGCGACCTGGAAGGCAGCGGTGCGGCCGGACAGTTCGCGCGTGATCACCACCGGCTGGGCCTGGACGGTGACGACGCCGACCTGGGCCGGCCCTTGGGGGCGGTCGCGCCGATTGCCTGATCCTGGTCGCAGCCGGCAAGGCCAAGAACAGAAGCGAGCAGCATCACCGAAAGAAGGGGGGCGTGCTTTCGGACCAGCATGGGATACCTCGAAGACAGAACGCGCCGAGTGGGGTCGGCTACCCTGCGCATGGCTGCCTGCCGATATCGGGACAGTCGCGCTATTGCGTAGAATGAACGTTCATTCTACCTATTAGTCAAGGTCGAGTTGGGGGGGCATGGCGGCAATGCTGCTATGCAATAGAGGAGAGCAGGAATGGTGAGTGTAGATGCCGGCCAGGCCGATGCCTGCCGGGCCGAGGCCAGAAAACGGCAGATTCTGGACGCCGCAGCCCGTTGCTACCGGCGTCACGGCTTCCACGCCACCAGCATGCAGGAGCTGGCGCGCGAGGCGAAGATGAGCGTCGGCCACATCTATCACTACTTCGCCAACAAGGAGGCGATCATCGCCGCCTTCATCGAAGAAGACGTCGAGCACTTCCGGGAAATCATGAAGCGCCTGCGCGAGGACAACCTCACCGTGGCCGAGGCGCTGGTCGCCCACGCGGAAGAGGCCTGGGAAGATGTCCGCAACCCGGAAAACGCCGCCCTGGCGCTGGAAATTCACGCCGAAGCGTCGCGCAACCCCAAGATCGCCGAAATGGTCCGCTGCGCCGATCGCATCAGCAGCGACGGTGTCTTCGAGCTCTTTGTTACCGATCTGGCCGACCGCCAGTGGAGCCCGCAGGAGACCCGCGCCCGGGTCGAGATCCTCTTCACCCTGTACGAGGGCCTGTTCATGCGCGTGATCCGCAACCCGCAGATCGAGCGCGAGCCCGCCCTCGCCGCCTTCCGATTGGCCGTCGACCGCATCCTGGCCTGATATTGCCTGAGTTCTCCCCCCGTCATTCCGGCGAAGGCCGGAATCCATTGCGACATCTCGTGCTGCCCCAGAATGGATCCCGGCCTGCGCCGGGATGACGATATTGATTACGTGACAGGCCCGAAACCGGCACCGCTTGGATCAGACCAGCGCGCGTTGCCTGGCTTGCGCGGCGGGGGCTTGCCGGCGCAGCCACTCGGCAACGATTTCCGCCACCTGTTCGGCGTGCAGGGCGACCTGCGGCAGGCCCATGAGTTCGCCGAAGGTACCGCGCGCCAGCGGCCCCGCCACCAGCAGCGTTTCCTGGGCCTTGCCGTCGGCATCCAGGACGTGACTGCGCAGGTCGACCGCCAACCCCAGGCCATGGGCATCGGCCGTCACCAGGCCTGCCACCGCCAGCGAGGCCAGTGCGGGATTGCCGGCAATGACGCTGCCGTGCGCCGGCCCGGTTGCGACCACCACCGCATCGAAAACAAGCCGCGTCGGCGCCGGGCGTTGCCCCTTGCGCGGACGCAGGTCGACCACGATGCCGTCGTCACCCGCCACGACGGCACCAAGATCGGCCTTGATCACCTGGAACCGCCCCTGCGCCGCGGCACGGGCGATCGCCGCCTCGACCTGCGGTGCGACGCGGTAACGATGGACATCCCAGAAGGCGCGCAGGTGGCGCACCAGCCGTGACCGCTCGGCGACGGGCAAGGCGCGCCAGATCGGATAGGCATCGCGGCGCACGGCATCGAGCACGCCGTGCCAGCTCAAGCCCGCGGCCCCGGCGGCATCGACCGCGCGGCGGATGCGGCGCAACAGCTCCAGCGCGGTGACCGCCGGCCTGGTGGCGAAGTCGCCCTTGGCCTCGACCGGGGCCGGCGGATGGCCCCGCGACAACAGGCCCCGGCGCGACACCGCGACGACGGATCCGCGATGGCCACGCCGCTCCAGCGAGGCGACGATATCGGCCATGGTCAGGCCGGTGCCGACGATCAGCACCCGGTCGTCGGGGCCCACGGCGGCCAGGGCCTCGGGCGCCCAGGGGTCGGCGATGAATTTGGCAAGGCCGGCCAGCGGCGCCAGCGCAGCCGGGGCGGCCGGCGGCGGATGGCTGGTGGCCAGGACCACCAGGTCGGCTTCGATCGCGCCGCCGCCGCTCAAGGTAACGCGGTAACCCGCCCCCTCGCGGTGGATGGCCTGCGCCCGCTCGGCAATGTGGGCAAGCCGTGCCGGCGAAAGCGCCAGGGCCTCCTGCAGTACACCGCGGACGTAACGGCCGAAGACGGCGCGGCGGGGGAAGATCCGGTCATCGGGCAGGGTCGCGGCAGGGTCGTCATCGACCGCGCCTTCGCGGCGGATCCAACGGTCGAAATGGCCCTCGTCATCGGCGAAGATGGTCATGCGCGCCGCGGGCACGTTGATCCGGTGGGCCGGATCGCTCGATGAATAGGCGACGCCGCCGCCCAACTGCGGCCGCGGTTCGATGATGTCGATCGCCACCGGGCCGTCGGCCCTGCGCGCCAGTTGCAGGGCAAAGGCCGTGCCGCTGAACCCGCCGCCGATGACGGCCACCCGCATCACGGTCATTCCGCCGCCTCGGCCAGGGAAATACCCGGCGCCCCTTCGTCCAGCGAGGCATCCAGGGCATGGCGCAACTGCCGTTTCGCCCGCTCGAAGGCCGGGGCATCGCGGTCGCGCGGGCGGGCCAGATCGACCGCGATCACCGCATCGATGCGGCCGGGACGAGGCCGCAAGACGATCACCCGGTCGGCCAGCACCAGCGCCTCCTCGATATCATGGGTGACCAGCACCAGGGTCGGCCGGCCGTCGGACCACAGGCGGGCAAGGTGATCCTGAAGCGTGGCCCGGGTCAAGGCATCAAGCGCCGAGAACGGCTCGTCGAGGAGGAGCACGCGCGGGCTGGCCACCAGCGCCCGCGCCAGGGCCACGCGCTGGGCCATGCCGCCCGACAATTCCCGTGGCAGGCGCCTGGCCAGGCCGGCAAGGCCGACCCGCGCCAGTTCCGCCTCGATCAATTTGGTGCGCTCGGGGCGCGCCAGGTGTCGAATGCCAAAGCCGACATTGTCGCCCACCGACAACCAGGGAAACAGCCGCGGTTCCTGGAACACCACGCCGATGGCCGGGTGGGGGCCGGCGACGGCGACACCGTCGACCTGCACCGAGCCGTGCGTGGGCGCGTCCAGGCCGGCGATGAGACGCAGCAGGGTGCTCTTGCCGCAGCCCGAACCGCCGACAACCGCGACGATCTCGCCATCGGCGACGCCCAAGCCGATGCCGTGCAGGGCCTGCGTGCCATTGGCATAGGTTTTGTCCAGGGCGGTAATCGTCAACATGTCAGCGCCCTCCCCCATGGGCGTCCTGCCAGCCCAGGGAGCGGGCGGTCAACGCCACCAGGATCGCATCGGCGAGCTTGCCCAGCAGGGCGAAGACGATGATCGCGGCGACGATCTGGTCCGGCTTGCCCAGTTGCTGGCCGTCGACCAGCAGGTAGCCCAGGCCTTCGGAGGCGCCCATGATCTCGGCCGCCACCACGAACATCCAGCCCAGCCCCAGGCCGGTGCGCAGGGCCAGGATCACCGAAGGCAGGATCGCCGGCAGCAGGACCCGCCACACCATCTCGAGGCCGGTGACGCGGAACACCCGGCCGACCTCGACGATCTTGCGATCGACCGAGAGGATCGCGCCGGACACGCCCAGATAGACCGGGAAGAGCACGCCGATGGCGATCAGGGCGATCTTCGATTCCTCGAAAATGCCCAGCCACAGGATGAACAGCGGCACCCAGGCCAGCGACGGGATCGCCCGCAGGCCTTGCAGCGACGGGTCGACCAGTTGCCGGAACAGCCTGGAGTAACCGGCAGCGCCACCGATCACGATGCCGGCCACCCCGCCCAGGAGGAAGCCGCTGGCGACCCGCGAGACGGTGGCACCGACATGGGCCCACAGCTCGCCCGTCACCGCCATGGCCCACAGGGTGGCGGCGATGCGGCTGGGCGGCGGCACGAGGCGGCCATTGGCAAGTCCCGCCTGGACCAGCACCTCCCATCCGCCGGCGAGCAGGAGCGGCAGCGCCAGTCCGAGGCCGAAGCCGAGGGCACGGCGGCCGTGCGCCGCCCCCTCGCCCGCCGCCTGCTCCAGCCGCCCCAGATCGATGCTCGCCACCGCCGTGCCCTTACTTGGCGGCGAGGTTGAAGCGCTCGTCGATCTGCGCGTCGGCCACGGCCTTCACGTCGACTTCGGGCTTGATCACACCGGCCGCCTGGAGGGCCAGGCCGGCGGCCAGGATGGTCTCCTTCTGGGTGGCGCCGATACGGCTGTTGGCGAGGTCCGTGCGCGTGAGCTGGCGGGCGATCACCGGCTCGGGCAGTTTCGCCACCGCGACCAGCGCCGCCGCCACTTCCGCCGGATTGGCGAGCGCGTGCAGGCGGGCCTTCTCGTAGATCGCGAGGACGCGCGAGACGATGCCGGGCTGTTCGGCCGCGAAGCTCTCGGGCGCGTTGAGGACACCATAGGTGTTCCAGTCGGGCCGGCGGAAGAACAGGCTGGCGCCGTCGTCCACCTCGGCCGCCGCCATCAGCGGGTCGAGGCCGGCCCAGGCATCGACGTCGCCGCGGATCAGCGCCGCCTTGCCGTCGCCATGCTGGAGCAGGACGAGTTGCACGTCCGTCTCCTTCAGGCCGGCCTCGGTCAGGGCCCGGATCAGGAAGATATGCGGATCGGTGCCGCGGGTTACGGCGATGCGCTTGCCCCTGAGATCGGCGGGCGAGGCGATGCCCGTATCCTTGCGGGTGACCAGGGCGGTCCATTCCGGCTTGGAGTAGACATAGATCGACTTGACCGGGTTGCCGTTGACCCGGGCGATCAAGGCGGCCGCCCCGGCGGAGGAGCCGAAATGCAGGCTGCCGGCATTGAGGAATTCCAGCGCCTTGTTCGAGCCCAGCGACTGCACCCAGCGAATGCCGGTGCCTTCGGCCTTGAACTCCGCCTCGAGCCAGCCTTTCTCCTTCAAGAGCAGGCTGACCGGGTTGTAGGTGGCGAAATCGATACGGATCTCGTCCAGCGCGGCAGCGCGGCCGGTGCGGATGAAGGGCAGGGCCGCGGCACCGGCGGCAAGGCCGGCGAGGACGTGGCGACGGGTGGGCGTGAAGGTGGTCATGGCTGGCCTCAAGCAATAATCAAGGGTTCGCGGCCGGATGGCCGCGTGGGAGGTCTTCTGGTGCTGTGCTCGGACGGCGCGGCTCAGCCGCGCCGTCAGTTACATCGGCTGGCGACCCGGCGGGCGCTCATGACGAAGACGCCTGGCGCACGGTGGGGCGGATATCGTTGGCGATGGTCTCGCCGAAGGGGCCGGTGTTCACGCTGGCCGGGCGCGCCGCCGGCGCGTCATGGGCCAGCGGCAGCAGCGGGAACACCAGTTCGGCAAAGCGATAGACTTCCTCCAGGTGCGGGTAGCCCGACAGGATGAAGCTGTCGATGCCGATATCCATGTATTCGCGCATGCGCTGGGCGACCGTCTGGGGATCGCCCACCAGGGCCGTGCCGGCGCCGCCACGCACCAGGCCGACGCCGGCCCACAGGTTGGGGCTGACCTCGAGCTTGTCGCGGCGCCCGCCGTGCAATGCCGACATGCGCCGCTGGCCTTCGGAATCCATGCGCGCGAAAATCTTCTGCGCCGCCGCGATGGTGTTGTCGTCGACATGCTCGATCAGCCTGTCGGCCGCGGCCCAGGCTTCCGCATTGGTCTCGCGCACGATCACATGCAGGCGGATGCCGAAGGTCACCTTGCGGCCCAGGGCGTCGGCCAGGGCCTTCTGCTTGCGGATCTTCTCGGCCACCTGGGCCGGGGGTTCGCCCCAGGTCAGGTATTTGTCGACCGTCTCGGCCGCGACCTGGTTGGCTTGCGGCGAGGAACCGCCGAAGTACAGCGGCGGGCCGCCGGCCTGGTGCGGCGGGAACAGCAGTTGCGCGCCTTCGACATGGACATGCTTGCCCTTGAAGTCCACCGTCTCGCCCGCCAGCAGGCGCTTGTAGACATCCAGGAACTCGCGCGTCACCTCGTAGCGTTCGGCATGGGACAGGAAAATCCCGTCGCCGGCATTCTCCACCGGGTCGCCCCCGGTCACCACATTGATCAGGGCACGGCCGCCGGAGAGGCGGTCCAGGGTCGCGGTCATGCGCGCGGCCAGGGTCGGCGGCTGCAGGCCCGGGCGCACGGCGACCAGGTAGCGCAGCTTCTGCGTCACCGACACCATGGCCGAGGCAACCAGCCAGGAATCCTCGCACGACTTGCCGGTGGGGATCAGCACGCCGTAATAGCCGAGCCGATCGGCCGCCTGGGCGATCGCCTTCAGGTATTCGAGATCGACGGCACGCCCACCCTGCGACGTGCCCAGGTACCGGCCGTCGCCATGGGTGGGCAGGAACCAGAAGACATTGGCCTTGGTCGCCGCCTCGACCGGGGCCAGCGGCGTTACCTCGTTTGCAGCACTCATAACACACCCCTCCCGGCGGCGCCGGGCGTATAAACATTATCTGTCTGGTGTAAGAGTTGTTCTACAAGATGCAAAACGTCAAGAACCATAAAACACATTATTTATAAGTTATTTATGCCTTCGATGGCAGGAAAGGTCGAAACATTGACCTTCTGGCCGTCCAAAAAATGCGGCAATTTTGAACAGTCGAGGCAAGTCTTTGGGCCATAAAGATTTTCCTCATCCTGAGGAGGGGGCGCCAGCACCCGTCTCGAAGGACGCAGGATGCCCGTGCAAAGGACACCAGATGCTGAAACTCAAGCCCAATTGCGAATGCTGCGATCGTGACCTGCCGCCGGACAGCGCGGCGGCCCGGATCTGCACCTATGAATGCACCTTCTGCGCGGATTGCGCCGAGGGTGTCTTCCACGGCACTTGCCCCAATTGCGCCGGCAACCTGGTGGCGCGCCCGATCCGGCCGGCCGCGATGCTGGCCCGCCACCCGGCCTCGACCGAGCGCCATCTGCGCGCCCAGCCCTGCGCCACCGCCGGTTGATCAGCCGGCCTTGCGGCTGCGCACCAGGCGCTGGGTTTCGGCCGAGGCCGGCTGGCCCAGCAGGCCCTCGACCGTGTCGAGCAGGTTTTCCGCGGCGGCCGGATCATTCCACAACTCGGCCCAGTCGCCATGGGCCCCCGGCGCGACGAGAGGGCCGCCACGACATAAAGCGTCATCAGCTTGATGCGCTGGTCGAACAACCGGCGCGGCAGGTCGGGCAGGAACCGGCGGATATATTCGAGCGCCCGGCGATAGCTGCTGTCGCGCCGGCCCGCCTCCATCGCCTCCATCAGCAGGTCGTAGTGTTCGACCGCCAGGCGGTTGATGAAGGCGATGTAATCCGGCTCGAAGCCGTCGCCGATGCCGCCCGCCAGCGGATCGGCCAACAGGCGCAGGATTTCGCGCAGGGAAGCCGGCCCGCCCCTGGCCTCGATCTCTTCCAGGCGGCGGGTCCGTTCGGCATTCACCAGGCCGGCGCCGTCGGCGACCAGTTCCTTGATCAGGGCTTCCTTGGTGCCGAAGTAGTAGTGCAGCGAACCGCCGTTCTTCTGCCCGGCGGCATCGATGATGTCGCGCACGGTGACATCGTCCAGGCCGCGCTGGGCGAACAGGCGCTGGGCTGCCAGCTTGATCTTCTCGCGGGTATCGTCGCCGCGAGGCGGCTGCTGGTCGCGCGCGGCCATGGGGAGGTGAATGCCTTTACCGGTGATGTCATGGGGACAAGCGTCCTAGATGACAAATCACCGGGGTATTGGCAAGCATGGCGGGAGCAAAAAAACCAAACTTCAATCGGACACAAATTCTAAATTCAATTTGATACGATCAACTTCAAATCCTGTAGCACGGGCGATCCTAACTCTGAGATTATCCATCATCTCGGCAACTGTCTCCGATCCGGCGGACGCTGGGATATCAGGGACCGCTTCCTCAACATCTTCAACCTCCCCGCTGCGCAAGTATCTCTCTGTAACGCTCAATACGCCTGCAATCGCCGAAAGCGTGTGCGGCCTCGGAATAATATCATTCTGTTGCCAATTCCAAACCGCAGTTGGCGTAACCCCTACCGCTCGCGCAAGCTCAGATGCGCCTATCCTCTTCTCCAGCATGGCCGACTCCAAACGGTTCGCAAATGTTTGGGTCGGGAAAACTCGCATCTTGATTGGCATTGCAACTGCTCCAAGGTAAGAGCGCCTACTTTGCCCCGACTTAAAAAATTGTCAAGTAAAATTTCAATGTTCTTATATATTTGAAATATCAACACTTGACGCAGGCTATGGTGGCGGCACATGGATATCAATTCGGTCTCCACTCCAGCAGGCCGTCTTCCGCTTGGCGCACCTCGCCGGTCAGGCCGATCGCATAGCGCTCGGGCGCGGTGAGTAGGGCGATGCCGACCGTATCCGCTGCCGGCACACGGGCGAGCGTGCGGCTGCCGTCGGCGGTGCGCAGGATGACAACGCCGTGGGTGGGTGCCCCGTCCCGGTCGTAGATCACCGTGTGGGTTTCGATCCTTGCCTTGCCGGCCGCCGCCTCGACGATCGCCGGCACCGGGCCACGCCTGGCATCCGCCGCCGCCTGCACGCTGTAGGGGCCGGTCAGGTGATCGGCTTCGGCGGGTTGGCGTCCAAGGACCAGGGCATGGTGCTTGGTGACGAATTCGCCCTGGCCATAGAGCAGGCCCACGCCCTCGCCCTCGCGCAGGCGGCGGACCATGGCGCAGGCGGCGTGGGTCATGTAGTCGTTCAGGGGGGCGCCGAAGAAGGTCAGGCCGCCGGTAACGGTGGGCATTACGTCGGCGCCCAGCCTCAAGGTCCGGCGCGCCATCTTCGGCACACAGGGGAAGCAACTGTAGAGTTCCAATGCATCGAAGCCGCTGCCGTTGGCCAGCCCCAGCGCCGTCTCCAGCACCACGTCCTGGGCGTGGGAGCCGTGAAAATGATCGCGCGCGAGGTAGTCGCGCGGCTCGTTCGCCGCGGCCCCGCCCCAGACATGGATCAGCCGGTCCTCGGCGATACCTGCCGCGCGGGCCGCGCCCAAGCTGGTCATGATCAGGGCGGCGCCCTGGTTCACCGTGGGATTGGCGACCATCAGCTTGGTATAGGGCCAGGCGATCAGGCGGTTGTCGGCGGTGGGCGTGGTGATCGCCTCGGGCGTGAAGTCGCGGCCCAGCCAGGCATAGGGGTTGGTGGCCGCCACGCTTGAATAGCGCGACCACAAGCCGCCCGACTCCGCCAGCGCCTCGTCCGGGGTCTGGCCCCAGTGATGCGCGGTCGCCGCATCGTAGAAGGGATAGACCGTGATCGGCCGGAACACGCCGTGGCGGATCGCCATCTCGTTGGCGAACTCTGACGCCCGGACGCTGCGCGCCGGCTTCTCGGCCTTGGGCGTCCAGGGCAGGTCGATGCCGGCCTTGCGTGCCTTGCCCAGGGTGCTTTGCGATTCCGCCCCGCAGATCGCGGCGACCGTGCTTTCGCCCCGGGCGATCCGCCCGGCGGCCTCGTGCAGATAGCGGATCGGGCTCTCGCCGCCGACCGGGCCATAGACCGCGCGGGCCGGGGCAATACCGAGGCGTTCGCACAACTGCGCCGCCGGCGCGGCATAGGGCCAGGTGACCTGGTTGACGATGTCGATCGAGTCGAGCCGGGCGATCAGGCCGGCGCCTGCATCCTCCTCGGCCTGGGCCAGGGCGGCGGCCATCAGGGCCAGCGGCTCCAGACCTTGCGTCCAGTCCTTGGGCCGGTCGGTAACCTCGCCGATGCCGACGATGACGGGAATGCGATCAGGGGTAAGCGCATGGGACATGATCGGCCTCTATACGTTTTTCTCGGCCGCCTCGGCGCGGCGATAGGCGTCGCGGTCGCTGATCCGCGCCCAGTAGTCCTTGATGTTTTCCGGGAATTCGCCGGCCAGCCCCAAGAGGCCGGCCAGTTTCAGCGCATAGCCGAAGGAAATGTCGGCCGCGGTGAAGCGCCCGGCACAGACGAATTCGGGGCCGATCAGGGTGGCGGCGGCGCGCAGGCGCGACAGGAACCACTTGGCATAGTCCTCGGCCGCCTGCGGCAGGCGGCGCTCCTCGGGCTCGAGCATGGTATAGCGCAGCACGATGGTCTGCGGGAAGGTCAGGGTCGCCTCGCCCATGTGCAGGAAATTCAGATAGGGGCCATAGTCGGCCTCGTCAGGCGTTACAGCCAGTGGCGTCGGGCCATGGCGGGTGACGAGATAGTGGCAGATGGCCGCGGATTCGGTCATCAGCTTGCCCTGATCGTCGATGAAGCTGGGCACCGTGCCCAGGGGATTGAGGTCGAGATAGCCTTCCTGCCGGGCGCGGGGCGGAAACGGCATGATCTTCAGCTCGTAGGGCAGGCCGAGCTCTTCCAGCGTCCACAAGGCGCGGAACGAGCGTGCCCGGGCACAATGATACAGGGTGACCACCAGTAACTCCTCCCGCCCCTCAGGCGCTTTTTTTGGCCAGGCCCAGCTCGGCCCGGATGGCGGCGGTATGCTCGCCCACGCGCGGGGCCGGCTCGATGGCGATGTCAGGCGCCGCGGCGAAGCGCACCGGCGGCCGCATTTCGAAATAGGCACCCTCGCTCGGGTGCTCGCGCCGGCGGAAGAAGCCTGCCGCCTTCAGGTGCAGGTCGGCCATGATATCGCTCAAGTCCCGCACCGGCATGGCCGGGATCTGCTCGGCATTGAGCGCCACCATCCATTCGGCGCTGGTCCTGGCCGGGGTCAGTTCGGCGACGGCCTGGTAGAGCAGCGCCGAATTCTTCATGCGCAGGATCGGATTGGCCAGGTGCTCGTCATCCAGCACTTCCGGCTTGCCCAGCACGGCAAAGACCTTGGCCCAGCTCTGGTCGGTATAGGGCACGATGCTGATGTAACCATCCTTGGTCGGGAACGGCTGGCGATCCGGGTCGATCTGGCGGGCATAGCCGACCGGGCTGGTCGGCGGGTCGAACACCGCGCCGAACAGATGTTCCTCCAGCATGAACTGGGTGAAGGCCTCGAACATCGGCACTTCGACGAACTGCCCCTCGCCCGTGCGCAGGCGGTGAATATAGGCCGCCAGCACCGCATAAGCGCCGTGCAGCCCCGCCACCTTGTCGGCGATCAGCGAGGGGATATAGCGCGGCCGGGGATTGCCATCGACCCGCGGCAACAGGGTGGCAGTGCCGGTCGTCGCCTGGATGACATCGTCATAGGCCTGGAGATCGGCGTAGGGCCCGTCCGAACCGAAGCCGACGCAATGGACGTAGATGATATCGGGGTTGAGCGCCTTCACCGCCTCGTAGCCGAAGCCCAGCCGCTCCATCGCCTGACCGCGCACGTTATGGACATAGACATCGGCACTGGCCAGCAGGTCGGCCATGGTCTTGTGATCTTCAGGGTTCTTGAGATCAAGGGCGACCGACCGCTTGCCGCGGTTCAAGGTCATGTGGCAGGGGCCCATCAGCGGCGTCTTGGCCGGGCGCCCGGCCTGGCGGAACTGGTCACCCGCGGGCGGCTCCACCTTGATCACGTCGGCGCCCATGTCGGCCAGGGTCTGGGTGCAATAGGGACCGAATACCACCGAGGTCAGATCGATGATGCGGATGCCTTCCAGCATGCGTGGGCGCGGGGCCATTGATTCCTCCCGGTTTCTCGAGGGCACTAGACCGCAAGGGGCCGGGGCGGGTCCAATACGAAATCCGCGCGATTAAGACGAAAATCGTCTTTATTGCCCGACTCAGACGATGTTGCTAGTTTGTTCGCAAGGCGACGGCGCAAATCCGATGGTTCAGGCAGACGGCCGCAAGATAATCCACATCGACATGGACGCGTTCTATGCCTCGGTGGAACAGCGCGACAACCCCGAGCTGCGCGGCAAGCCGCTGGCGGTGGGCGGCTCGTCCCTGCGCGGCGTGGTCGCCGCCGCCAGCTACGAGGCGCGCAAGTTCGGCGTCCGCTCGGCCATGCCCTCGGTCACCGCCAAGCGCCAGTGCCCGGAACTGATCTTCGTCCGCCCGCGCTTCGACGTCTACAAGGGCGTCTCGCGCCAGATCCGGGAAATCTTCGCCCAGTACACGCCGCTGATCGAACCCCTGTCGCTGGACGAGGCCTACCTCGACGTCACCACCAACCTGAAGAACATGGCCTCCGCCACCTTGATCGCCCAGGAGATTCGCGCCCAGATCTTGAGCGAGACCGGCCTGACCGCCTCGGCCGGCATCTCCTACAACAAGTTCCTGGCCAAGCAGGCCTCCGACCACAACAAGCCCAATGGGCAATATGTGATTACGCCCGGCATGGGCGCGGCCTTTGCGGAAGCCCTGCCGGTGGCCAAATTCCACGGCGTGGGCCGGGTGACCGCGGCCAAGATGAACAAGCTGGGCCTCTTCACCGGGGCGGATTTGAAGGCGCAGAGCCTGGAATTCCTGCAACGCCATTTCGGCAAGGCCGGCCCCCACTACTACGCCATCTCGCGCGGCCAGGATGCCCGCCAGGTGGTGCCCGACCGGCCGCGCAAGTCGATCGGCTCCGAGACCACTTACTTTCAGGACCTGCGCGAACCGGCGGCGGTCGAGGCCGGCGTGCTGGGCCAGGCCGCCGAGGTCTGGGAATATTGCGAGAAGACCGGTGTCACCGGGCGGACGGTGACGGTGAAGATCAAATATGCCGACTTCCAGCAAAGCACCCGCAGCCACACGGTCGCCGTGCCCGTCATCGACCGCGCGACCCTGGAGGCGGTCAGCGTCGACCTGGTGCGCAGCATCTATCCCCTGCCCAAGCCGATCCGCCTGCTGGGCGTCTCCCTCTCGAACCTCTCCACCGAGGAACGCGAAGAGACCGAGCAGTTGCCGCTGGATTTGGGGTAACACCCCACCGCCGTCATCCCGGCGAAGGCCGGGATCCATCGGCGTGGAACGCGTGGTATTGCAGAACCAGGCCAACCCGGGATCTCGTGCTGCATCGGCATGGATCCCGGCCTTCGCCGGGATGACGGTCGGGGCTCACAACCGCTGCGAACCGAAATCTTCCCGGGCGAACAGGCCAGCGACCCAGTCGACGAAGACGCGGACCTTGTTGCTCAGGTGCCGGTTGGGTGGATAGACCACATGCAGCGGCTTGGCTTCCGATTGCCAATCGGGCATCACCGGCACCAGTTCGCCGGATTTCAGATAGCAGCGCGCCATGAACACCGGCACCTGGAGCACGCCCAAGCCGACCAGCCCGGCCAGCAGGTAGGCCTTGCCTTCGTTGACGGCGACGGCACAGCGGCCGTTGATCTCCAGGCGTTCGGCACCGCGCACGAAGTTGAAGGGTACGGAACGGCCGGCACGGGCGGTAAAGAAGCCCACCACCTGGTGCTCGCGCTCCAGGTCCCTGGGGTGCGTGGGCGCGCCGTGGCTTGCGATGTAGGCGGGCGCCGCGCAGGTCACGGTGGTCATCTCCCCCACCCGCCGGGCGATCAGCGAGGTGTCGCTCAACTCGCCCACACGCACCACGCAGTCGACATTCTCGGTCAAGAGGTCGGCCCGCCGGTCGGAAACGCCGAGGTCGAGCTGGATCTCGGGATAGGCCGCATGGAAGGCGGGCAGGGCCGGGATGATCACCAGATGGGCGATGCTGCCCGGGACATCGACCCGCAGCTTGCCCTTGGGCTTGCTCTGGGACACGGTCATGCCGCCGTCGATCTCGTCGAGGTCGTTCAGCAGGCGCACCACCCGCTCGTAATAGGCGGCGCCGTCGGCGGTGACGGTCACGCTGCGCGTCGTCCGGTTCAACAGTTTGGTATTGAGATGCGCCTCCAGCCCCTGGATCAGCTTGGTCACCGTGGGCTTGGGCATTTCGAGCAGGTCGGCGGCGCGGGTGAAGGTGCCAGCCTCCACCACCCGAACGAACGACCGCATGGCGGCGAGCTGGTCCATCGCACACTCCTACCGCAGGTGCGGTATTATTCACGTATGGAAAAAATGAAATAGCAAACTGGGTATTTATTGGCAACCAGAGAAGACTTACCTTCCATCGCAACGCAACAGGGCCTTCCCCGCGAGGGCCCGCCCATTCAAGGCCACCGCCATGGAGCCGAATTGCAAGGATGACAGCATCGACTGCGGCGAAGCCGCGTCGATGGCCGTGCGCATCTATCGCAATGCTCAGGTGCCCGCCGCCGGGGCCCTGGTCCTGCACCTGCATGGTGGCGCCTTCATCGGCGGGTCGCTGAACACCGGGCGCGCGGTCTCTACCATGCTGGCCGATGCCGGCGCGGTGGTGATCTCGGCCGATTATCCGATCGCCAGCGGCAATCCGTTCCCGCGGGCGCTGCAATCGCTCTTCAACGTGCTCAAGCGCCTGTACAAGAACCGCACCCAGTGGGCGGGCAAGCACGGCCGGCTGTTCGTCGCCGGCGAGGAGGCGGGCGGCAACCTGGCCGCCGCCCTCGCCCTGATGTCCCGCGACCAGCAGGTGCCCAAACTCTCGGGCCAGATCCTGCTGTCGCCGATGCTGGACCCGATCATGGCCTCGTGCTCGATCCGCGAGGCCGAGGCCGGCCCGGTCGGCTGCAAATGGGCCGACGGCTGGCGCAGCTACCTTGGCACGGCCGACAAGGCCAGCCACCCCTATGCCGCCCCGGTCAATGCCTCGCGCCTGGCGGGCCTGGCCCCGGCCCTGGTGCTGACGGCGGAAGACGACCCGATGCGCGACGAAAGCCTGGCCTATGCCCGATGTTTGGCGGGTGCCGGCATCGCCGTGACCCAGCAGGTCCTCCCCGGCCCCAGCCATTGGCCCGATGCCCTGGGCCACACGGCCTACCCCGAACCCGGTTGGGCCAAGGACGTCCGCGACGCCTTTGCCCGCTTCTTCACCCTGACCACGGCAGCGGCGATGCCAGTGCCCGCCTGACTGCCCACAACAACAGCCCAGGACCCGTCTCCGCCGGCGCGCCACCGCGCCGGATGGCGAAACCGTCTCCGCCTTGCGGCAGGCGCGGGGGGCTCGATCGCAAAATTCAAGGATTTTTACCATGGCCCACACCGCCGACCCCGTTTCGAACTCCCCGTACCGTCGCGTTCAGTAAAGGAGTCCCCCATGTCCAATCCGTCCAAGCGCCGCTGGTGGCTCGCCGGCCTCGCCCTGACCGTTACCGTTGCCGGCGCCGCCCTGGCCGTCCAGGCCAGCCAGGAAAGCGGGCAGGCGCCCCAGGCCGCGGCCCCTGCGCCCCAGGCCCTGCCGGTCTCGGTCGCCGTGGTGGAACAGCGCCAGGTCATCACCTGGGATGAATTCTCGGGCCGCCTGGAAGCCATCGACCGGGTCGAGATCCGCTCGCGCGTCGCCGGCGTGGTCCAGTCCGTGCACTTCAAGGAAGGCGCCCTGGTGGCGGCCGGCGACCTGCTCTACACCATCGACCCGGCGCCCTATGCCGCCGAGGTGGAACGGGCCCAGGCCCAGGTCGCCGCCGCCCAGGCCCGCCTGTCGCTGGCCGCCCGTGACCTCGACCGTGCCAAGGGCCTGACCCTGTCGCAGTCGATCACCCAGCGCGACCTCGACACCCGCGTCAATGCCCGCTCGGAGGCCGAGGCCAACCTGAACGCCGCCAAGGCGGTGCTGCGCGATGCCCAGCTCAGCCTGGGCTACACACAGGTTCGTGCCCCGGTGGCCGGGCGCGTCGGCCGGCTGGAGATCACCGTCGGCAACCTGATCGCCGCCGGTGCCGCCACGCCCCTGTTGACCACGCTGGTTTCGGTCAACCCGATCTATGCCAGCTTCAATGTCGACGAGCAGGTTGTCGCCCGGGCGCTGGGCACCCTGCCCGCCGGCGACGACCCGCGCAATCATCTGGACCAGATCCCGGTCGAGATGGGCACGGCGACCAGCGACGGCACGCCCTACAAGGGCCACCTGCAACTGGTCGACAACACGGTCGACGCCAGCAGCGGCACGATCCGGGTGCGGGCCATCTTCGACAATGTCGACGGCCGCCTGATGCCCGGCCAGTTCGCCCGCCTGCGCCTGGGCCGCGCCGTGCCGCAGCCGGCCCTGGTGGTCAGCGAACGCGCCGTCGGCACCAACCAGGACAAGAAGTTCGTCTTCGTGGTCGGCGCCGACGACAAGGTCGAATACCGCGACGTGACCCTGGGTGCCGTGGCCGACGGCCTGCGCATCGTCACCAGCGGCCTGACGCCGGGTGAACGCGTGGTCGTCAACGGCCTGCAGCGCGTCCGCCCCGGCGACCTGGTCGACCCCCAGCTTGCCGCCATGAACCCCCAGACGCGCGCGGGCGAATACGCCCAGCGCTGATCGAATACTGTCAGCCTTGACGGGAGCGTGACATGAACCTCTCCAAATTCTTCATCGATCGCCCCGTCTTCGCCGGCGTGCTCTCGGTCCTCATCTTCCTGGCCGGCCTCCTTTCCCTGCGGGTCCTGCCGATTTCCGAATACCCGGAAGTGGTACCGCCCCAGGTGGTGGTACGCGCGCAGTATCCCGGCGCCAACCCCAAGGTCATCGCCGAAACCGTCGCCACGCCCATCGAGGAGGCGATCAACGGTGTCGAAGGCATGATCTACATGAGCAGCCAGGGCACCACCGACGGCCTGATGACCCTGACGGTTACCTTCAAGCTGGGCACCGACCCGGACAAGGCCCAGCAACTGGTGCAGAACCGCGTCTCCCAGGCCGAGCCGCGCCTGCCCGAGGAAGTTCGCCGCCTGGGCGTCACCACGATCAAGAGCTCGCCCGACCTGATGCTGGTGGTGCACCTGACCTCGCCCAACGGGCGCTATGACATGACCTATCTGCGCAACTATGCCGTCCTCAACGTCAAGGACCGGCTGGCGCGCATCGACGGCGTCGGCCAGGTGCAACTGTTCGGCTCGGGCGACTATTCCATGCGCATCTGGCTCGACCCGCAGAAGATGGCCGAGCGGGGCCTGTCGCCCAGCGATGTCGTCAACGAGATCCGCGCCCAGAACGTCCAGGCCGCCGCCGGCGTGGTGGGTGCTTCGCCCAGCGTGCCGGGCATCGACCTGCAATTGTCGGTCAACGCCCAGGGCCGCCTGACCAGCGAGGAGGAATTCGGCGACATCGTGGTGAAGACCGGGGCGAATGGCGAGGTCACCCGCCTGCGCGACGTGGCGCGGATCGAGATGGGCGCCTCGGATTACGCCCTGCGCTCGCTCCTCAACAACAAGGACGCGGTCGCCGTGCCGGTGTTCCAGGCGCCGGGCTCCAACGCCATCGCCATCTCCGACAAGGTTCGCGAGGTGATGGCGCAGATCAAGCAGAACATGCCCGAAGGCGTCGACTATTCGATCGTCTACGACACCACCCAGTTCGTCCGCGCCTCGATCGACGCGGTCGTGCACACCCTGCTGGAGGCGGTGCTGCTGGTGGTCATCGTCGTCGTGGTGTTCCTGCAGACCTGGCGCGCCTCGATCATCCCGCTGGTCGCCGTGCCGATCTCGATCATCGGCACCTTCGCGGTGATGCACCTGTTCGGCTTCTCGATCAACGCGCTCAGCCTGTTCGGCCTGGTACTGGCGATCGGCATCGTGGTCGACGACGCCATCGTCGTGGTCGAGAACGTCGAGCGCAATATCGAGCACGGCCTCAACCCGCGCGAGGCGACCTACAAGGCGATGCGCGAGGTCTCGGGCCCGATCATCGCCATCGCCCTGGTGCTGATCGCCGTATTCGTGCCGCTGGCCTTCATCAGCGGCCTCACCGGCCAGTTCTACAAGCAGTTCGCCCTGACCATCGCGATTTCGACCGTGATTTCGGCGGTCAACTCGCTGACCCTGTCGCCGGCCCTGGCCTCCCTGCTGCTGAAGGGTCATGACGCGCCCAAGGACGGCCTGACCCGTTTCCTGGATAAGGCGCTGGGCTGGTTCTTCCGCGGCTTCAACCGCTTCTTCGGCCGCGCGTCGCAGGCCTACGGCACCGGCGTCACCCGCATCGTCTCGCGCAAGGCGGTGATGATGGGCCTGTACCTGGTGCTGATCGGCGCCACCGTGTTCCTGTTCCGCGCTATTCCCGGCGGTTTCGTGCCGGGCCAGGACAAGCAGTATCTGGTGGGCTTTGCCCAATTGCCCGATGCCGCCAGCCTGGACCGGACTGAAGAGGTCATCCGGCGCATGAGCGAGATCGCCCTGGAACAGCCCGGTGTCGAGAACGCCATCGCCTTCCCCGGCCTCTCCATCAACGGCTTCACCAACTCGTCCAACGCCGGCATTGTCTTCGTCGGCCTCAAGCCCTTCGCCGACCGGGAATCGCCCGAGCTGAGCGGGGCCGCCATCGCAGCCGCCCTGAACCAGAAATATGCCCACGTCCAGGATGCCTTCATCGCCATGTTCCCGCCCCCGCCGGTGCAGGGGCTGGGGACCATCGGCGGCTTCAAGCTGCAGATCGAGGACCAGGCGGGCCTGGGCTATGACGCGCTCAACGAGGCGACCCAGGCCTTCATGGCCAAGGCGGCGACGGCCCCTGAACTGGCCGGCCTGTTCTCCAGCTTCCAGGTGAACGTGCCCCAGCTCTATGCCGATATCGACCGCACCAAGGCGCGGCAACTGGGTGTGGCGGTGACCGACGTGTTCGATACCCTGCAGATCTATCTGGGCTCGCTCTATGTGAACGACTTCAACAAGTTCGGCCGGACCTATTCGGTGCGGGTGCAGGCGGACGCCGCCTTCCGCGCCCGGGCCGACGATATCGGCCGCCTGCAGGTCCGCTCCAACACCGGCGAGATGGTGCCGCTGTCGGCCCTGCTGAACGTCGAGCCCAGCGCCGGGCCGGAACGCGCCATCCGCTACAACGGCTTCCTCTCGGCCGACGTGAACGGCGGGGCCGCGCCCGGTTACTCGACGGGCGAAGCGCAGGCAGCCGTCGACCGCATCGCGGCCGAGACCCTGCCCAAGGGCTTCGGCTTCGAATGGACCGAGCTCACCTATCAGCAGATCCTGGCGGGCAATTCGGCGATCCTGGTGTTCCCGGTCGCCATCCTGCTGGTCTTCCTGGTGCTGGCAGCCCAGTACGAAAGCCTGACCCTGCCCCTGTCGATCATCATGATCGTGCCCATGGGCCTGCTCGCGGCACTGACCGGGGTGTGGCTGTCGGACGGTGACAACAACATCTTCACCCAGATCGGCCTGATCGTGCTGGTCGGCCTGTCGGCGAAGAACGCGATCCTGATCGTGGAATTCGCCCGCGAGCTGGAATTCGCCGGACGAACGCCCATCCAGGCCGCGATCGAGGCCAGCCGCCTGCGCCTGCGCCCGATCCTGATGACCTCGCTCGCCTTCATCATGGGCGTGGTGCCCCTGGTGCTGTCGACCGGGGCGGGTGCCGAGATGCGCCACGCCATGGGTGTCGCGGTGTTCTCAGGCATGCTGGGCGTGACCCTGTTCGGGATCTTCCTCACCCCCGTGTTCTACGTCCTGCTGCGCCGGGTGACGGGCAACAAAGCCCTGAAACAGCACGGCGAGGTCCCGCACCTGGCAGCGGCACCGGCTGAGTGACGAAAGGGCCCCGCCATCGGCGGGGCCCTTTCCCCTACAGCAGGAAGTCCGTGCTCGCCAGCGCGGCAACGCCGGCAAGGGTGAGCATGAAATCGGCCACGCCGTTGCCGTCGACATCGCCATAGACCGCGGACGAGCCGGTACCGGCAACATAGCGCAGCTCGCCCGCATGATGACCGAACGCCGCCGTGCCGATGAAGGCAAAGGCCTGGTCGCCCGCCGAGATGCTGTCGGCATCGATGCGGCCGAGATCGAGCCGGTCGCCTTCCGCCGACGAGAAATCGGCCACTGTGTCGGAGGTGGTCTGGCGGGTGCTCAGATCACTCAGCGCATCAAAGCGGAACAGGTCGCCGCCGCCACTGCCGGTCAGGCTGTCGGCTGCCGCCCCGCCCGCCAGCGTGTCGTTGCCCAGGCCGCCGACCAGGCGGTCCTTGCCCCCGAGGCCAAGGAGCAGGTCGTCGCCGGAACCGCCCGTAATGATATTGGCGAGTTCGTTGCCGGTGCCGGTGAAGGCGCCGGCCCCGGTCGCCTTCAGCTTCTCGACATTGGCGGTGAGGGTATAGGCGGCGAGGCTGGTCGAGACGCTGTCGCTGCCCTCGCCCAGCAGTTCCGCCACCAGGTCGCCAACATCGTCCACGACATAGGAGTCGGCGTCGAGGCCGCCTTCCATGCGATCGGCGCCGGTGCCGCCGATCAGCGTGTCGTGCCCGGCCAGGCCCACCAGCAGGTCGTCGCCGGCGCCGCCGGTCAGGCGATCGCTGCCCAGGTCGCCCAGGATCCGGTCATTGCCGTTGCCGCCGGTCAGCGTGTCGTTGCCGCCGCGGCCCTGAAGGTCCGCCGCCGCATAGCTGCCGCCGGTCGAGAGACGCTCGGCCGCGTCGGTGGTCGTGATGCCGGCCAGGGTGACATGGCCGGCGGCGGTGCCGCCCGAAGCACTGGCCACCGCATAGTCGAAGCCGGCCACAGCGCCGGCAGCATTGATGACCAGGCGGCCGTCGACCAGCGTCACCGTGACCCCCACAGCGTTCGAGATGCCGGTAACGGTGAGGGTCTCGCCCGGCACCACCTTGTCGTTGGCGAGCAGCACCGACGCCGCCAGGGCGGAGTCGAGGCCGACCGTCACCAGCAGCTTGTCGCTTGCCGCCGTCACCGCCGCGGTCGCCGCATCGGTGGTGCCGCTGACGGCGAAGGAAAGTTCGGCCGTGTCGGTCGCCCCGTGCAGATCCGCCACCCGATAGGTGAAGATGTCCCGCACAAGGTCGCCGGTGGCGAGCGCCTGGGTCGCCGGGCGGCTGTCGTCGAGCGCATAGCTGTAGCTGCCGTCCGCGTTGATGGTCAGCCGGCCGTAGAGGCCGTCGATACCGGTCGCCCCGCCCACTGCCTGGAAGACGCCGGACGCGGCGCTGGCCCCGGCCCGTGCGGCCGCGACCGTCAGTACCTCGCCCAGGCCTGCCGTGGCCAGGTTCACGTCGCTGTCGTTCGCCAGCACGTTGCCGGTAGCCGGCGGCGCACTGGTCTCGCCCGATCCCGCTTCGCGCAGGGAGGCGCCGATGTCGTCCGCCGCCGCCGGGCCGCTGTTGACGATGTCGGCCGCCGTGAAGGTTCCCGTGGCGAAGGCGACGTGCTCGACGCCGTCGACGCTGTCCGTTCCATCGCCGCCGGCGCGCCGGTCCGCCACGGCGAGCACGCCCGCCGTCTCGCTGATGTCGTAATCGGCCCACGCACCGCCGAAGACCGCGATATCGTCGCCGGCACCGCCGTGGATGGCATCGTCACCCACCCCGCCTTCCAGCGTGTCGTCGCCCGAGGCGCCGTCGAGCGTATCGCCCCCGGCACCGCCCCACAGGTGGTTGTCCTCGACGCCGCCCTTGATCGTGTCGCCGCCGGCACCGCCCACCGCATCCTCGATGCGGGTGGTGGTCGCCGCGGTCAGGCCCGTGGTGATCGCCGCGACGACATTGCTGCTGTCGGCAGTCAGGGTCACCACCGCGCCCCGCCCCAGGGTCGTGACGAGGCCCTGGTAGACCGACTCGTAACCGTTGGCGATCGCGAAGATGGGGATGAGGTTCGCCGCGGTGAGGGCCACCGAAAGCTGGGCAATGGTCGGATAGTCCTCCAGCGCGCCGTTGCCGGGGGTCAGCCCGTCGCCGTTGTTGGGCGTGGTGATGCCGCCGGCGGCACCGTCGCCCGCCTGGTGGAAGGGGGCATCGGTGAAGAGCACCGCGAAACGCGCCGAGTCCGCCCGGTAGCCGACGTCGCCCGCGTGCAGCGCGAGCTGCATCAGGGCTTCGATCTGGGATTCGGGCTCGTCGGCGCCGTTGCGGATCACCATGCCGTTGTAGGTCGCCGTCAGGGCCGCGGTATCGGCCGTCAGGCCCAGCGCCTGGGCATAGACCCATTCCCCCGCCGCGCCGAAAGGCGAAACCGGCTTGTCGATGAAGGTCGAGGCGCCGAACAGGCTGTCCGTCTGCACGCCGCGCAGGGCGGTCACGATGGAAGGCACCAGGCCGCGCACGGTGGCGATGTCGTCGCCGAAGGAACCGCTCAGATCCTGCAGGAACTGGACGTCGAGCGGGCCGGCCGTGGTGCCGCCCTGCCCCAGGTCGCAGGACTGGCCTTCGACGCTGCTGGCGGTCTCGCCCGACAGGTCGATATAGCTGTCGCCTTCGGCCTCGCTGCAATCGATCGTGTCGTGCCCCAGGAAGTCTTCGACATGGGCGGAACCGCCCGAGAGCACATAGCGGTCGTCGCCGCTGCCGCCCGACAGGGTATCGACCCCCGCCCGGGAGACCAGCGTGTCGTCGCCGTCGCCGCCCAGCTCGAGGTCGTCGCCGTCGCCGCCGTCGAGCGTGTCGTCGCCGTCGCCGCCCGACAGCCGGTTGTCGCCGGCATTGCCGACCGCGCTGTGAGCGGTGCCGGTCAGGCGGAGGTTTTCGATATTGGCGGCAATGGAGGTCACGTCGAAGGCGGAGACCACCGTGTCGACGCCGCCCGCAGCATCCTCGATCACGAGGTCGCCGGCATCGTCCACGTAGTAGGTATCGTCGCCCGCGCCGCCGATCATGGTGTCGGCCCCCACGCCGCCATCCAGCGTGTCGGCACCATCGCCACCGGCCAGGGTCTGGTGGCCCGCCGCACCGGCGAGCCGGTTGTCCAGCCCGTTGCCGGTGCCTGTCGTGCCCTCGCCCGACAGTTCCAGATTCTCCACATTGGCGGCCAGGCTGACGCTGACGCCCGCCACCGCGGTATCGCTGCCGCCGCCCGCCAGTTCCGCGACCGTGTCGCCGATATTGTCCAGGATGTAGCGGTCGTCGCCGGCACCGCCCGTCAGCGTGTCCGCCCGGCCCCGCCATCCAGCGTGTCGTTGCCTGCCGTCCCCGTGATGGCGTTGCTGCCGGCATTGCCGGTGCCCGAGCGCGCCGCCCCGGTCAGGACCAGGTTTTCCACCCCGTTGTCGCCCAGTAGGTAGTCGATGCCGGCGATCACCGTGTCGGTGCCTTGGCCCGCCGCCTCGACGATCACGTCGGCGGCATTGTCGACCTTGTAGCTGTCGTTGCCCGCCCCGCCGATCAGCATGTCGGCCCCGGCAGCCCCGTCCAGCGTATCGTCGCCGGCGGTGCCGGTGATCGTGTTGTCGAGCGCATTGCCGATGCCCGAGCGCGCGCCCCCGGCCAGGACCAGGTTTTCGACATTGGCGGCCAGCGTGAAGGCGACGCTTGCTGTGACGGTGTCGGTGCCGCCCCCGGCCAGTTCGACGACGATATCGCCGCCATTGTCGACGCTGTAGGCGTCGTTGCCCGCGCCGCCGGTCAGGGTATCGGCGCCGGCCCCGCCGTCCAGCGTGTCGTTGCCGGCGGTACCGGTGATCGTGTTGGCCAGGGCATTGCCGGTACCCACCCGCGCCGCGCCGGTCAGGACCAGGTTTTCGACATTGGCGGCAAGCGTGTAGTTGATCGAGGCCGTAATGGTATCGGTGCCGCCGCCGGCGGCTTCGGTGACGACATCGCCGGCATTGTCGACCTTGTAGCCGTCGTTGCCCGCACCGCCGATCATGGCGTCGGCCCCGGCGGCGCCATCCAGCGTGTCGTTGCCGGCGGTGCCGGTGATCGTGTTGGCCAGGGCGTTGCCGGTACCCACCCGCGCCGCGCCGGTCAGGATCAGGTTTTCGACATTGGCGCCCAGGGTGTAGTTGACCGAAGCGGTGACACTGTCGGTCCCCTCGCCGGCCAGCTCGCTGGCCTGGTCCAGGGCGTTGTCGACGACGTAGCTGTCGTTGCCGGCGCCGCCCGCCATGACGTCGGCGCCCGTGCCGCCGTCCAGCTTGTCGTCGCCCGCCTCGCCGTTCAGCGTGTCATTGCCCGCGCCGCCTTCGATCGAGTCGTTGCCGCCACCGCCGCTGACCGTGTCGTTGCCGCCGAGCGCCAGGATCGAATCCGCGCTCTCGCCCACCACGTGGGCACCGCCGTAGCCCGGCCCGATGACGTCGTCGCCCGCGGTGCCGTAGATATTCATGTCGGGCTGCCAGCTTGCCGGGGTGAACAGCGTGTAGACGCTCTCGCCCGAGCCGGGCGCCCCGATGATCAGGTCCACCGCGCCGTCGCCGTTCAGATCGGGCCCGACCGAGACGCTGGCGCCCGTCAGGCTGCCCGCCGCCCCCACCACCTTGGCGCCGCCGAACCCCTGGGCCACCTGCGCCAGGTCGATCGTGCCGCTGGACCCGCCCCAGACGACATAGACCGCGCCGGCATCCGAGCCGCCCTCGCTGTTGTTGGCCGCGCCGATCACCAGATCGCCGATGCCGTCGCGATTGAAGTCGCCGCCGCCGGTAACCGACAGCATGTCGAGATCACCGACATCCTCGGCCAGGATACGGTAGCCGCCAACGCCCAGCCGCACGTCGCCCAGGTCGACCTCGGTGCCGTCAGCCTTGCCGAACACCACATAGGCGCTGTCCGACCGGGGCGCCCCCACCAGGATGTCGCCCAGGCCGTCGCCGTTGACGTCGCCCAGGCCCGAAACGGCGGCGCCCGCGTCATCGTCCGTGACGCCCTTGATGCGAAAGCCGCCGACGCCGGCGGCGACATCGGCCAGGTCGACCGCCGTGCCGGTGCCTTTGCCGAAGACCACATAGACGGCGCCCGAATTGTTGCCGCCGGCCTTGGAGTCCGGCATGCCGACCAGGATCTCGGCCTTGCCGTCGCCGTTCAGGTCGCCCACGGTGCGAGGACGCTGCCGACCGCGTCACCGCCATCCGCGCCGATGATCTTGAAGCCGCCGGTGCCCGCGGCGACATTGTTCAGGCTGACCGCGCTGTTCGTGCTCTTGCCCCAGACGACATAGGCCGCACCGGCATCCGTGCCCCCCGCATCATTGCCGGGGGCGCCGACCAGCACGTCGGCCTTGCCGTCACCGTTCAGGTCGCCTACGGACAGGAGGGTGGTGCCGGCGGCGTCGCCCGCCGCCTCGCCCTTGATCACGTAGCCCTTACCGCCGGCGGTGAAGGGATCATTCAGGTCGATGTTGCCCGGCGCGGCCGGCCCCCATAGGACGAAGGCGGCGCCGGCATCGACGGCGGCACCCTTTTCCATACCCGGCGCGCCGACCAGGAATTCGGCAAGGCCGTCGCCATTCAGGTCGCCTGCGCGGCCGACTGCCGCACCGGCCCGGTCGCCGGCGTTCACCCCGTCGATCACGATGTCGGTCAGCGAGTCTCCCAAGGTCAGGGTGGCCCCCGCGGTGATCGGGTCGACATGAATGAAGACACGGCCCGCATCGGGCGCCTTGTCGTCATCGCCAGGGGCGCCGATCATGATATCGGCCCGGCCATCGCCGTTCAGGTCGCCGATGGCGGTCAGCCAACCCGCCACGGGGCCGGTGCCCAGGGTGTTGGAAAAGTCGCCGGGCGCGACGGGCAGGAACTGCGCCGCATTGCCGCTGAGGAGGGCTGCGTCGAGAAAAGCCTTGGTCTGTGGCGCCGGCATCGGGCACTCCTGTCGAACGTCTCCGGCGTGCAGAACAGGGGATGGGCGAAACCGCCCCTTTAGGGATGGCCCGCATGCTCTACCCGCCACTTGTCCGACCTGTAGCCGACGAAACTGAAGCCTGGCTGAAGACGAGAGGGGCCCGCGGGGCTGCGACAAGATGACGTTGCTGCTGATCGAAGACGACCGGATGCTGGGCAAGGCCATCGCCGACGGCCTGCGCCCGCGCTTCCAGGTCGAATGGGTCAAGACCGTGGCCGATGCCGAGGCCGCCCTGGCCACGGACGGGTTCGACCTTGCCGTGCTCGACCTCGGCCTGCCCGACGGCTCCGGCCTCGACCTGCTCAAGCGCGAGCGGCGGCAGGGCAACAAGCTGCCGGTACTGATCCTGACGGCGCGTGACGCAATTCAGGATCGCCTGGCCGGCCTCAACACCGGTGCCGACGATTACCTGACCAAGCCCTTCGACCTCAATGAACTGATCGCCCGCTGCGAAGCGATCCTGCGCCGTGCCCAGGGCCGGGCCTCCCCGCTGATCGAGCAGGGCGATCTGGTTTATGAGCCGGCCGCCCGCACGGCGTCGCTGGCCGGCGAGCCGCTGCATCTGTCGGCCCGGGAGCTTGCCGTGCTCGACATCCTGCTCGCCAACCGAGGCCGGGTGGTCAGCAAGAACCAGATCGAGGAGCGCCTCTACAGCGCCGACGAGGTGGCCGAGAGCAACACGGTCGAGGTGCATGTCTCCCACCTGCGGCGCAAGATCGGGCGGGACAGGATCAGGACCGTGCGGGGGCTCGGCTACATGATGCCGAAACGACCGTGAAGACCTATTCGCTCCGCCGGGCGACCCTGGTCGCCCTGATCGTCCCCCTGCTGCTGGCCGTGACCGTGGTCGCGGGCATCGCCATCTGGCTGGCCCATGAGTCGATATCGGCCCTGCGTGATGATCAGATGCAGCAGGAGGCGGCGTTCATCCTGCTGCTTGCCAAGCACGAGGCGGCCGAGAGCGAAGTGCTCGGCTTCATCGAACCGGCCGACTCCGAAAGGTTGAACCGCCTGCTCGGCGCGCGCACGGGCTTCCGCATCTGGTCTGATACGCTTGTCGTTACCCAGTCGGGGGCGGTCCCGGCCGCCGGGGCACCACCCTCACCCGGGTTCAGCGACCATGTTGCCGACGGACAGGAGTGGCGGCGCTTCGGGCTGCGCCATCCCGAGCTGCCGATCACCGTCGAAGTGGCGGAACCGCAAGAATTGCGCGCGGCGCTGACCTGGCAGGTGGCACGCAGCCTGGGCCTTGCCCTTCTGCTGCTGGTCGCCATCGTCTGCATCATCGCCTATGCCCGGATCGCCGCCGCGCTGCATCCGATGAAGCAGATCTCCCGGGAGATCGATTCGCGCGACGACGACGATCTTCATCCCCTGGGCGGCCATCGCATCCCGGCCGAGATCGTTCCCCTGTTCGCGGCGATCAACCGCCTGCTCGCCCGCCTGCGCGCGACGCTCGACCGCGAACGGGAATTTACCGACAATGCCGCCCACGAGCTGCGCACGCCGCTGGCGGCCCTGAAGACCCGCGCCCAGATCGCCGAACGAGCGCTGGCCGGCGATCCGGCCCGGCAGGAAATCCTGGCCGAGTTGAACGCCGCGGCGGATCGCGCCGCCGGGGTGATCGACCAACTTCTGCTCGTCACGCGCCTCAAAGGCGCCGCCGACCGCTTCGAGCCGGTGGACCTTTCGGCCCTGACGGAGGACATCGCCCGCGACCTGGCGCCCGCCGCGATCGACAAGGATCAGGATTTCACCGCGGACATCGCATCCGCCATCCGGGTGAAGGGCCATGCCGGTGCCCTGGCGATGCTGGTCCGCAACCTCATCGACAATGCCATACGCTATACCCCCGCGGGCGGCGGCATATCCGTCGCCTTGCGCCTCGAGCCGCCGGGGACCGTCGTGCTGGAGGTCGCCGACACAGGCCCCGGATACCCGCGGCCGAACGAAAGCGTGTCTTCGAGCGTTTCACCCGCCTCGCCCATGAAGAGAGCGGGAGCGGCCTGGGGCTCTCGATCGTCGAGCAGGTGGTTCGCCTGCACCGCGGCAGCATCGTGCTGCACGAGGTAGCGCCGCACGGCCTGCGCTGCGAAGTCCGCCTTTCGAGCCTTCTGCCTTAGCGCCGGCTACCCGCGCATCCTGATCAGGCCTTCCTGGGTGACGCTGGCCACCAGGCGGCCGTCGCGGGCGAAGATCTGGCCGCGGTTGAAGCCGCGGGCATGGCCGGCCCAGGGACTTTCCGTCGCATAGAGCAGCCAGTCGTCCGCACGGAAATCCTCGTGCAGCCACAGGGCGTGATCCAGGCTCGCCGTCTGCACGCTGTGCGTCATCCAGCTCACCCCGTGCGGCAGGGTCGAGGTGTGCAGCAGCATCATGTCGGAGGCGAAGGCCAGCACCGCCCGGTGCAGGGCCGGATCGTCGCCCAGCGGCGCCGCCGCGCGGAACCAGCCGCGTTGCTGCGCCGGCCTTGGGCCCCGCACCGGGGGATGCACGATGCGGAATTCGACCGGGCGGGGCTGGATCAGGTTGTCCTTCACACCCGGGCGCAGGCTGTCGCCGTGCTGCGCCCAATAGTCCGCTTCCGACATCAGCGCTTCGGGCAACGGCACCTCGGGCATCGCCGCCTGGTGCGCCATGCCGCCCTCCGGCACCTGGAACGAGGCCGCGAGGTTCAGGATCGGCTTGCCGTGCTGAAGCGCCACCACCCGGCGGGTGGCAAAGCTGCGCCCGTCGTAATCGCGCATGACCTGATAGATGATGGGGTGCGCGGGATCGCCGGCGCGCATGAAATAGGCGTGCAGGGAATGGGCGACCCGCCCCTCCTCGACCGACCGGCTGGCCGAGACCAGGGCCTGGGCGATGACCTGGCCGCCGAACACCCGCCCTTGCATATTGGGGCGGATGGAGCGGGGGCCGCGATAGAGATCGGTATCGATTTCCTCGACATCGAGCAGACGCACCATCCGCTCGACCAGTTCCGCCGCTGTCAGCCCGAACTCGCCATCCATCTCAGTACCCTGCGCGCCTTGCCAGTTGATCGGCGTGATAATCGGCGTCGCCGAACATTTCCGCCAGCACCCGGCCGCGCTTCATGTAGAAGCCGATGCTGTATTCGTCGGTCATGCCGATGCCGCCATGCATCTGCACACCTTCCTGCACCGCGAGCGTGGTCGCAAGGCCGGCCATGGCCTTGGCCACCATCACCGCCTCCTCCGCCCGGGCATCGCCCGCATCCAGCAGTTGCTGGGCCTTGAGCACGGCGGCGCGCGCCACCTCCATTTCCGAATAGAGGTGGGCCGCCCGGTGCTGCAAGGCCTGGAAGGCGCCGATGGTCTGGCCGAACTGCTTGCGCTCCTTGAGATAGCCCACCGTCATGTCCATGGCCCCGGCGCCGACCCCCAGCAACTCGGCCGAGGCGCCGACGCGCACACCGTTCAGCACGCGGGTGAGCGGGGCCCATCCGGCATCGATCTCGCCGATCACCGCATCCGCTTCGACCCGGACACCGTCGAAATCGATCGCCGCCGCCAGGCTGGCATCGGCCAGCCGCTCGGGCTTTGCCTGCAGGCCGGCAGCGCCCTTCTCGACCGCGAACAGGGTGATGCCGTCCATCTCGCCCGCGGCACCGGCGGTGCGTGCCGCGACGACCAGCAGGTCGGCGACGTGGCCGTGGGTGACGAAGCGCTTGGTCCCCGACAGCTTGAAGCCGTTGCCCGAACGCTCCGCCCGCAAGGCCGTCGACGCCGGCCGGTGCTTGGCCCGCTCGTCGATCGCCAGGGCCGCGACCGCGTCGCCCGCCAGGATCGCCGGGAACCAGCGCTCGCGCTGGGCGGCCGAGCCGGCGTTCAACGCCTCGACCGCGCCCACCGCGGTGGCGAGGAACGGCGACGGGGTGAGGTTGCGGCCGATTTCCTCCAGCACCACGCCGGCCTCGACCGCGCCCAGACCCGAACCGCCATGAGCCTCGTCGATCAGGATGCCGGTGAAGCCCATCTCGGCGAACTGCTTCCACAGTGCGGGCGCATAGCCGTTGGGATCCTTGGCATCCCGCAGGGAACGCATGTGGGACACGGGGGCGGTTTCGCCCACGAAGGCGCGGGCGCTGTCGCGGAGCATGGTCTGCTCGTCATCCAGGAACAGGGGCATGGCTATCTCCGTTACGCGCTGGGCAGGTCGAGGATGCGCTTGGCAACGATGTTGAGCTGCACCTCGCTGGTGCCGCCCTCGATCGAATTGGCCTTGGTGCGCAACCAGGCCCTTGGGGCCGCGCCCCCCTTGGAGGCCTCGCTCTCCCATTCCAGTGCGTCGGAACCGCCCGCCGCCATGATCAGCTCGTGCCGCGCCTTGTTCAGCTCGGTCCCGTAGTACTTCATCATCGAGGGCTGGGCCGGATGGGCCTTGCCGGCCTTCAGCTCGTCCATGAAGCGTTCGGCCATCGCCTTGAAGGCCGCCGCGCGCACCTCGAACAGGGCGATGCGCCCGCGCAGCACCGGCTCGTCCAGCCGGCCCTGCTCGTCCCGCCCCACGGTCTTCAGCGCAGTTTCGGGCAGGAACTTGGCGGTATCGCCCAGGCCCATGCCGCTGATCATCTCGCGCTCGTGACCCAGCAGGTATTTGGCGACGTCCCAGCCCTTGTTGAGCTCGCCGACCAGGTTCTCCTTCAACACCTTCACATTGTCGAAGAAGGTCTCGCAGAACGGCGAATAGCCCGAGATCAGCAGGATCGGCTTGGTCGAGACCCCGGGCGAGGCCATGTCGAACAGCACGAAGCTGATGCCGTTGTGCTTGCTGCTCCTATCGGTGCGCACCAGGCAGAAGATCCAGTCCGCCTTGTCGGCATAGCTGGTCCAGATCTTCTGGCCGTTGACCAGGAAATGGTCGCCCATGTCCTCGGCGCTGGTCGCCAGGCTGGCGAGGTCGGAACCGGCGTTGGGTTCGGAATAGCCCTGACACCAGCGGATCTCGCCGCGCGCGATCTTCGGGAGATGTTCCTGCTTCTGCGCCTCGTTGCCGTATTTCAGCAGGGCCGGCCCCAGCATCCAGATGCCGAAGCTCTGCAGCGGCGAGCGGCAGCCGAGCCTCGCCATCTCGCCGCGCAGGATCTTGGCCTCCGCCGGGCTCAGGCCCCCGCCGCCGTATTCCTTGGGCCAGTCGGGCACGGTCCAGCCCCTGGCCGCCATCCGGTCCAGCCACAGCTTCTGGTCGGGGCTGGAAAACTTGGCGTTACGCCCGCCCCAGCAGGCATCGTCCTCGCTGCGCACCGGCTGGCGCATGGCGGGCGGGCAGTTTTCCTCCAGCCAAGCCCGCGTCTCAACACGGAAAGTTTCCAGGTCGCTCATCGTTTTCTCCCCGCCCCCTAAGGCGTCATCCCGGCCTTGAGCCGGGATGACGATATTGGATTGCTCAGCCGTTGAACCTGCCGCCCTGGGCGGCCTTGTCTTCCAGCAGTTTCGACAGGCTGAACTCGGGGCCCAGCAGGGCGGCGTGCCGCTTCAGGCCCTCGACGATCTTGGCCAAGCCGATGGTGTCGGCCCAGAACATCGGCCCGCCGGTGAAGACCGGCCAGCCATAGCCGTTGATCCACACCACGTCGATGTCCGAGGCCCGCTGGGCCATGCCCTCTTCCAGGATCTTGGCGCCCTCGTTCACCATGGGATACAGCAGGCGTTCCAGGATCTCCTGGTCATCGATTGCCCGCGGCGGCTTGCCCGACTGGACGATGAAGCCGGCGATGATCTCCTCGACCTCGGCCGAGGGCGTGCCGCGGCGGTTCTCGTCGTAATCGTAGAAACCCTTGCCGGTCTTCTGGCCGCGGCGGTCACGCTCGCACAGCACTTCGCGCACGGTGGAACTCTTCGAGGCTTCCTTGCTCCAGCCGATGTCGAGGCCGGCCAGGTCGGCCATCTGGAACGGCCCCATGGGGAAGCCGAAATCGGTCAGCACCCGGTCGACATCCCAGGGCTTGGCCCCTTCCAGGATCAGCTTCTGCGCCTCGCGCTGGCGCGGCGAGAGCATGCGGTTGCCGATGAAGCCGTAGCAGACGCCCGAGACCACCGCGATCTTGTTGATCTTGCGCGACAGCGCCATGGCCGTCGCCAGCACCGACTGCAAGGTCTTGGCCCCGCGCACGACTTCCAGCAGGCGCATGATGTTGGCGGGCGAGAAGAAATGCAGGCCCAGCACGAACTCGGGCCGCTTGGTCATCGCTGCGATCTCGTCCACGTTCAGATAGGAGGTATTGGAGGCCAGGATCGCGCCCTGCTTCACCACTGCATCCAGCTTGGTGAACACCTCCTTCTTGATGTCCATGTTCTCGAACACCGCCTCGATCACCAGGTCGCAGTCGGCGAGGCTCTCGAAGGACAGGGTCGGGGTGATCAGGGCCATGGCCGCCTCGACCTTTTCAGGTGTCAGGCTGCCGCGCTGGGCCAGGCGTTCATAATTCTTGGCGATGGTGGCAATGCCGCGGTCGAGCGGCGCCTGCTCGCGCTCCAGCAGGGTCACCGGGATCCCGGCAGAGAGGAAATTCATCGCGATGCCGCCGCCCATGGTGCCGGCGCCCAGGATGCCCACCTTGTTGATGGGGATCAGCGGCGTGCCTGGCCCCAGGTTCTCGATCTTGTTGGCCGCCCGCTCGGCAAAGAACAGGTGGCGCTGGGCTTTGGACTGGTCGCCCGCCATCAGCTTCAGGAACAGCTCGCGTTCCCTGGCCATGCCGGCGTCGAAGGGCAGTTCCACCGCCGCCTTCACCGCCTGGATCGCCGCCTCCGGCGCCTCGAAACCGCGCAGTTTGCGGCCCTGCTCGCGGCGGAAATTGTCGAACACCGCCGGATCCTTGACCGCATCGGCCAGCCTGTCGGTGCGCCTGGACGATACGGGCAATGGCTTGCCGACCACCTCGCGGGCAAAGGCCACCGCTTCCTCGGGCAACTTCCCCTCGCTTACGACGCGATCGACCAGGCCAATCTCGGCGGCCTTTTTGGCATT
The DNA here is from genome assembly GCF_003590945.1 of Oleomonas cavernae. Taxonomy (NCBI): domain Bacteria; kingdom Pseudomonadati; phylum Pseudomonadota; class Alphaproteobacteria; order Acetobacterales; family Acetobacteraceae; genus Oleomonas; species Oleomonas cavernae. The sequence goes on from NZ_QYUK01000016.1 coordinate 104,933, forward strand.
GATCGGATCGCCGCCCACCACCATGGGCAGGGCCGCCGCGACGCCCACCACGCGGGGCAGGCGCTGGGTGCCGCCGGCGCCGGGGATCAGGCCCAGCTTCACTTCCGGCAGGCCCAGCCTGGCCGAGGGCACGGCCACGCGGTAGTGGCAGGCCAGCGCCACCTCCAACCCGCCGCCCAGGGCGGTGCCGTGGATGGCGGCGATCACCGGCTTTCGGCTGTCCTCGAACAGGTTGATGACCTTGTTGAGGTCCGGCCCCATCGGCGGCTTGCCGAATTCGGTGATGTCGGCGCCTGCAAAGAATGTAGTGCCGTCACAGCGGATCACCACCGCATCGATCGACGCATCCGCCGCGGCGGCCTCGATCCCGGCCAGAAGGCCCTGGCGCACCTTCTGGCCGAGCGCGTTGACCGGCGGATTGTTCGACACGATGACCAGGACATTTCCCTGGCGCTCGGTGGTGATCATGCTTTCTCTCCCCCGCCTTGCTTTTGCTTTGCGGCATACCCGACCTTCTAAATCACTTTCGCCATCAAATCGCAAGCCGCGGCTTTGCCCCTTTGCAAAGCCCTTGAGACCGGCGCTAGAGTTGGGCCAAGTCGGGTAAACCGCACACCGAAGATAGGAAATGGGTGGAATGACGGGACAGTGGCCGGCAGTGACGCTGGGGCAGGCGCAGGCGATCCTGACCGCGCCCGGCGCCCGCTTCGAGATGGAGGAGCGCACCATACGGGGCGAGGTCACCCGGGTCTGGAAGAATGCCCCGCCCGCCATGCCCGACCTTGTCGCCATCGCCCGAACCCATGGCCAGCGCCTGTTCGCCGTCTACGAGGACGAGCGCGTCACCTACGATGCCTTCTACCGCGCGACCGCCGCCTTTGCCGCCTACCTGGTCGATCGGGGCGTGAAAAAGGGCGACCGGGTGGCGCTTGCCCTGCGCAACCTGCCCGAATGGGCGGTGATCTATTGCGCCGCCGCCTGCGTAGGCGCGATCGCCGTGCCGCTGAACGCCTGGTGGACAGGGGTCGAACTGGACTACGGCCTGGCCGATTCGGGTGCCCGCCTGCTGGTCTGCGACGGCGAGCGCCACGAGCGGATCGCGCCCCACCTGCCCGCCCTCCCGGCCCTCGAACAGGTCATCGTCTGCCGCGGCGCCAAGGGCCCCCAGTCGCTGGAGGGCATCATCGGCCGGAGCGGCGAATGGGCCCTGCTGCCGGACCTGGACCTGCCGCCGGCCGACCTGTCGCCCGACGACGACATGTCGATCTTCTACACCTCAGGCACCACGGGTAATCCCAAGGGTGCCCTGGGCACCCACCGCAACGCCCTGACCAACCCCTTGTCCAGCGCCTATTCCGCCGCCCGCTCGATCTTGCGCCGGGGCGAGGCGATCCCGGCGCCGGTGCCCAAGGTGAACCTGCTGGTCATCCCGCTGTTCCACGTCACCGCCTGCAATGCCGGGCTGATGGCGGCGCTGGCCAGCGGCTCCACCCTGGTGATGATGCGCAAGTGGGATGCCCTCAAGGCGCTGGAACTGATCGAGCGCGAGAAGGTCACCACCACCGGCGGCGTGCCCACCATCGCCTGGCAGATCCTGGAACATCCCGAACGTCACCGCTTCGATCTCTCCAGCCTGGAATCGATCGCCTATGGCGGCGCCCCGTCGGCACCGGAACTGGTGCGCCAGATCGCAGGCGAGTTGAAGGCGGTCCCGGGCAATGGCTGGGGCATGACCGAAACCTCGGCCACCTTCACCCACCACGCCGCCGAGGACTACCTGAACCGCCCCGACAGTTGCGGCCCGCCGGTCGCCGTCGCCGACCTGAAGATCATGTCCCTGGACGGTTCGCACGAACTCCCCACAGGCGAGGTCGGCGAGTTGTGGGCCAAGGGGCCCCAGGTCGTCAAAGGTTACTGGAACAACCCGCAAGCGACCGCGGCCAGCTTCATCGACGGCTGGGTGAAGACCGGCGACCTGGCCCGGGTCGACGCGGAAGGCTTCTGCTATATCGTCGACCGCGCCAAGGACATCATCATCCGCGGCGGCGAGAACATCTATTCGATCGAGGTCGAGAACGTCCTCTACGACTATCCCGGTGTCACCGATGCCGCCCTGATCGGCCTGCCCCACCGCACGCTGGGCGAGGTGCCGGCCGCCGTCATCCACCTGGCGCCCGGCGCCCGCGCCGCGCCCGAGGAATTGCTGGCCTTCCTGCGCACCCGCCTCGCCCCGTTCAAGGTGCCGGTGCGCATCGTCTTCCAGACCCGGACCTTGCCGCGCAACGCCAATGGCAAGATCATGAAAAAGGATCTGCAAGCCCTGTTCACCGAGACCGCCGCGTGACCATCGAGACGGGCGACATCACCGCCGAAACCAGCCGCTTCCAGCGCAAGCGCGACCTGATCGTCGACGCCGCCGCCGTGCAGATCAACCAGCGCGGCATCAAGGGCATGGCGCTGGCCGACGTGGCCGAAAGCGTGGGCCTGAGCACCACCAGCGTCACCTATTATTTCAAGCGCAAGGACCTGCTGGCCGGCGCCTGCTTCGACCGCGCGCTCGACCGGCTCGATGTCCTGGTCGCCACCGCCGAGGCGGAAGGGGACGCCCGCGCCCGGGTCACCCGCTATGTCGAGCTGAATTTCGACATGCTGACCCGCATCCGCAACAACCAGGAACAGCCGGTCGCCCGCCTGTCCGACCTGCGGGCCCTGGACGAGCCGATGCGCGGCCAGTTGATGGCACGCTATTTCCGGATCTATCGCCGGGTCCGCCACTTCTGGGACAGCGACGGCAGCGAGGGCCGCCGCGCCCTGCGCACGGCGCGGGCCCATGTCCTGCTGGAAACCGTGTTCTGGCTCCAGGCCTGGCTGCCGCTCTACGAGGTCGAAGATTACGACCGGATCCGCCGGCGCCTGCTGGAACTCTACGCGCTTGGCCTCGCCCCTTCGGGCACGTGTTGGGCGCCCCGGCTGCAAACCCTGGACGAGCCCGAGGAAGACACGGCGCGGCGGCATTTCCTGGTCGCGGCGACCCGGCTGATCAACGAGCGCGGCTATCGCGGCGCCTCGGTCGATCGCATCGCCTCCGAGCTCAACGTCACCAAGGGCAGCTTCTACCACCACCTGGACGCCAAGGACGACTTGGTGCTGGCCTGCTTCCGCCACAGCCTGGACACCCTGGCCCTGGCCCAGCGCAAGGCCGCCCTGGCCGGCGACAACTATCTCGACCGCCTCGCTTCGGCCACCGCCACCCTGCTCGAAATCCAATTTTCGGCGACCGCCGCCCCCCTGCTGCGCACCACCGCGCTGCAAGCCCTGCCCGAGGATCTGCGCGCCCAGGTGGTCGAGCGCTCGAACATGCTGGCGACCCGTTTCGCCGGCCTGATCATCGACGGCATCACCCAAGGCTCGATCGCCCCGATCGACCCGCTGGTCGCCAGCCAGTCCCTGATGCCGCTGCTCAATGCCGCCTACGAGCTCAGGCACTGGGCGGCCCCCTTGGGAGCGCCGGAGGCCATCCGCCTCTACGCCTCGACCCTGTTCTTCGGCCTGTTCGACCGGCCGTCGTCACAGGACGAGACAGAAACGACTCCTTGAAAAATTTCGGGCGCCCTGTCGGGACCCGGCATTTCCAGTCGTCCTTTGGTCGAGCCAACCGAGAGGAGCCCCCGATGGCCAAGATGATTTTCGTGAACCTGCCCGTCAGCGATCTTGCCCGCGCGACCGCCTTCTACGAGGCCGTGGGCGCCTGGAAGAACGAGCAATTCTGCGACGGGACGGCGTCGTGCATGGTGTTTTCCGAGACCATCCACGCCATGCTGCTGACCCACGACAAATTCCGCCAGTTCAGCCCTAAGAAGATCGCCGACGCGAAGACCAGCAGCGAGGTGCTGATCTGCCTGTCGGCCGACAGCCGCGACGAGGTCGACGGCATCGTCGGCAAGGCCGGGGCCGCCGGCGGCAGCGCCGATCCCTGCCCCCGCCAGGACTACGGCTTCATGTACGGCCGCAGCTTCGAAGATCCCGACGGCCACATCTGGGAAGTGATGTGGATGGATGTCGAGGCTGCCATGGCCGCCGGCCCCGAAATGGCCGAGGCCTGAGCCCGAGGGGACGCTGATTGGATAGGCGAACCCTTCAGGTGCCGCAGAAGGTCGCCAGCACGCGTTCGTCCGGCTGGGGCGGTTCGGCATAGGGCGCCGCATCGTCCTGGTCGTCATAGGGCCGGGCGAGGACCCGCATCAGATCCTCGAACAGCGAGAAATCGCGGCGGGTCGTCGCCGCGTCCAGCGCCTGCTCGACCCGGTGGTTGCGGGCAATGAACGCCGGGTTGGCGCCGCGCATCCAGGCCGCCCGTTCGGCCGCTGCCTGGGATTCGCGCGCCAGGCGGGCCTGCCACATGCTCGCCCATTGGTCGAAGGCTTCGGGCGCGGCAAACCGGCCACGCACCGCGGCATCGCCCAGGGCCGCCCGGCACAGGCCGCGGAAGGTCAGGGTGAAGTCGGCGCCGTTGCCGTGCATCGCCGCCAGCAGGGCCTGCGCCAGGGCAAGATCCCCCGCTTCCTGGGTGAACAGGCCCAGCTTGCGGCGCATGCCGGCCAGCCAATGGGCCTGGAAGCGGTCGGGGAACGCGCGGATGACCTCCGTGGCCAGGGCGATCGCCTGGTCCGTATCGGCATCGATGAGACCCAGCAAGGTCTCGGCCAGCCGGGCCAGGTTCCATTGGGCGATGCCGGGCTGGTTGGCATAGGCATAGCGCCCGGTCCGGTCGATCGAGCTGAACACCGTGGCCGGATCATAGGCATCCATGAAGGCGCAGGGGCCGAAGTCGATGGTCTCGCCCGACACGGTCATGTTGTCGGTGTTCATCACGCCGTGGATGAAGCCGACGTGGAGCCAGCCTGCCACCAGCATCGCCTGGCGCTCGACGACCGCGTCGAGCAGCGCCAGATAGGGCTGCGCCGCGCCCTGAAGCTGCGGGTAATGGCGCGCGATGACATGGTCGGCCAGGGCCTTCACGCCCGCGAGGTCGTCTCTCACCGCGAAATACTGGAAGGTGCCGACCCTGATATGGCTGGCGGCGACGCGGGTGAAGACGGCCCCGGGCAGGGCGCCCTCGCGATAGACCGGCTCGCCCGTGGTGACCGCGGCCAGCGCGCGGGTGGTGGGGATGCCCAGGGCGTGCATGGCCTCGCTGACGATATATTCGCGCAGCACCGGCCCCAGCGCCGCCCGGCCGTCGCCCCGGCGCGAGAAGGGCGTCGGCCCGGCCCCCTTCAACTGGATGTCCCGCCGCTGCCCGGCGCGGTCCACGACCTCGCCCAGCAGGATCGCCCGGCCGTCGCCCAGTTGCGGCACGAAATTGGCGAACTGGTGGCCGGCATAGGCCTGGGCGATCGGCTCGGCCCCCGGCGGCACGACATTGCCGGCAAAGATCGCCGCCTGCTGGCTCTGGGTCAGCGACGCCAGGTCCAGGCCCAGTTCCGCGGCCAGGGCGGTATTGACCTTGATCAGGGCCGGACCGGCGACCGGCGTCGGCGGCAGGCGGGCGAAGAAACGCTCGGGCAGCCGGGCATAGCTGTTGTCGAAATCGAAGGGCGTCCTGGAATCGGCAAGGCTCGCGGTCATGGGCGTTCGGTCCGGCAAGGCGCAATGGCGCAGCATTGCCCGATGCCCTGCGTCCTGTCCAAGGACTTGTGCGCCGACAGGCCCGCCGCCATAGGCCTAAGGGACGAGGCCGGGCGGGCTAGTACCATAGTGCAATATTGGCCCCGGCCGGTTTGGGCTAACCCTCTCGGCAGCGGCCACCAACGATGCCGAGGCCCAGGGAGCGAACCATGATCCACCAGACAATCGAAGAGATCTCGAAATCCATCGCGTTCCGTACCCGCTACGATAACTTTATCGGTGGCAAGTGGGTGGCGCCGGTGCGCGGCCAGTATTTCGACAATGTGACGCCGGTGACCGGCCTGCCCGTCGCGCAGATCGCCCGCTCCACCGCCGAGGATATCGAACTCGCCCTCGACGCCGCCCATGCGGCCAAGGATGCCTGGGGCCGCACCTCGCCGGCGGAACGCGCCCGCCTGCTGAACAAGATCGCCGACCGCATGGAAGAGAAGCTCGACCTCCTCGCCATGGTCGAGACCATCGACAACGGCAAGCCGATCCGCGAGACCACGGCCGCCGACCTGCCGCTGGCGATCGACCACTTCCGCTACTTCGCCGCCTGCGTGCGGGCCCAGGAAGGCTCGCTGGGCGAGATCGACCATGACACGGTCGCCTACCACTACCACGAGCCGCTGGGCGTGGTCGGGCAGATCATCCCGTGGAACTTCCCGCTGCTCATGGCCTGCTGGAAGCTGGCCCCGGCGCTGGCCGCCGGCAACTGCGTGGTGTTGAAGCCGGCCGAGCAGACCCCGCTCTCGATCATGGTCTGGGTCGAGCTGATCGGCGACATCCTGCCGCCGGGCGTGCTCAACATCGTCAACGGCTTCGGCGTCGAGGCGGGCAAGCCCCTGGCGCAGAACAAGCGCATTTCCAAGATCGCCTTCACCGGCGAGACCTCGACCGGCCGCCTGATCATGCAGTATGCGACCGAGAACCTGATCCCGGTGACCCTGGAGCTGGGCGGCAAGTCGCCCAACATCTTCCACAAGGACGTGGCGGCCGAGGACGACGACTATTTCGACAAGGCGATCGAAGGCTTCGTCATGTTCGCCCTGAACCAGGGCGAAGTCTGCACCTGCCCCAGCCGCGCCCTGATCCACGAGTCGATCTACGACCGCTTCATGGAGCGGGCGCTGGCCCGTGTCGCGTCGATCAAGCAGGGCGACCCGCTCGACGGCTCGACGATGATCGGTGCCCAGGCCTCGAACGACCAGCTCGAGAAGATCCTGTCCTACATCGACATCGGCAAGGCGGAAGGCGCCGAAGTCCTGATCGGCGGCGCGCGTGCCAACTTCGGCGGCGAACTGGCCGGCGGCTACTACATGCAGCCGACCGTGTTCCGCGGCCACAACAAGATGCGCATCTTCCAGGAAGAAATCTTCGGGCCGGTGGTGTCGGTCACCACCTTCAAGGACGAAGACGAAGCCCTGGCGATGGCCAACGACACGCTCTATGGCCTGGGCGCCGGCGTGTGGACCCGCGACAGCAACCGTGCCTATCGCTTCGGCCGCGCCATCCAAGCCGGCCGGGTGTGGACCAACTGCTACCACCTCTATCCGGCCCATGCGGCCTTCGGCGGTTACAAGCAGTCGGGCATCGGCCGCGAAACCCACAAGATGATGCTGGACCACTATCAGCAGACCAAGAACCTGCTGGTCAGCTACAGCCCGAAGGCCATGGGCTTCTTCTGATCGATTGATCCTGATCGATTGGGCCAGGGACGGCCGGCATGCGGGTTCACCTGCATGCCGGCCGTGTCGTTTCCGATCATCGCCAGGGAGAAGAAACAGGATGGTGGCAAGAGTCGAGGTGACCCCGGCGGCACAGGCCGTGATCGAACGCCTGGCGGCCCTGCACGGGCCGCTGATGTTTCATCAATCGGGCGGCTGCTGCGACGGCAGCGCACCCATGTGTTACCCGCGCAACGAGTTCCGTGTCGGCGCACAGGATATCTATCTGGGCACGATCGTGGAGACGCCCTTCTTCATCGGGGCCGCGCAATTCGAATACTGGTCCCACACCCAGTTGATCATCGACGTGGTGCCGGGGCGGGGCGCGGGCTTTTCGCTGGAGGCGCCCGACGGCGTGCGTTTCCTGACCCGCAGCCGGGTCTTCAGCGACGACGAGGCCGTGGCGCTGGACGCCGCCGGGCCGCCCCTTCATGGCGACCAATGGGCATCGGGCACCGCATCGTCCTAAAGAACAATCCAAAGCGCGGCGCCTCGCGGCTAGTCTTCGATGTCGTGAGGCGACAGAACCGAAACCAGGGAGATATCACATGAAGAAATGGTCAAAGCCGCGCATTGCCGAAATTCGCGTCGGCATGGAAATCAACGCCTACGCCTGCGCCGAGCGGTAATACCTCGAGGCTCATCCCGGCGGGGCCCCACGCCGCGCCGGGATGGCTGACGGGCCGAAGCGATGATGCGCATCCTTCTTGTCGGTACTGCGGCGGGCGGCGGGTTTCCCCAGTGGAACTGCCGCACCCCCACCTCGCTGAAAGCCTGGGCCGGTGCCGCGGAGGCCCCGGCCCGCAGCCAGAGCTCGATCGCCTTGAGCCTGGACGGCCGGCGCTGGGTACTGGTCAATGCCTCGCCCGACCTGCGCAGCCAGATCCTGGCCAACCGGCAACTGCAGCCGACGCAAGGGCTGCGCCATTCGCCGATCAGCGACGTCATCCTGACCGGCGGCGACATCGATTTCGTCGCCGGGCTGCTCACCCTGCGCGAGGGGCATCGCTTCAACCTGCGGGCCACGGCGCCGACCCTGGCCGCGGTCGACGCCAACCCGATTTTCCGGGCCCTGCCGCCCGACCGGGTGCCGCGGTGCGAAATGGCCCTGGACCAAAGCTTCGCGATCGACTTCGGTGCGGCAGGGGCCTTGCATGTCGAAGCCTTTGCCGTCGCCGGCAAGGTGCCGCTCTATCTCGAAGGGGTCGGCAGCCTCAGCGGCGCGCCGGGCACCACGGTCGGCCTCGACATCACCGACGGGCACCGGCGGCTCGTCTTCGTGCCGGGCTGCGCCGAGATCGACGACGTCCTGCGCCATCGCCTGGCCGGGGCCGACCTGCTGCTGTTCGACGGCACCCTGTGGCAGGACGACGAGCTGATCGCCCTGGGCGTCTCGCCCAAGAGCGGCCGGCGCATGGGTCATGTCAGCATGAGCGGGGCGCACGGCACCATCGCCCGCCTGGCCGATTTGCCGATCGGCCGGCGCATCTTCATCCACATCAACACGACCAACCCGACGCTGGTCGCCGGCACGCCCGAACGGGCGGCGGCCAACAGATCAGGGTGGCACATCCCGACAGACGGGGAGGAACTGACACTATGACCGAGATGATGAGCCCGGACCAGCTCGAAGCGGCCCTGCGGGCCGTGGGCGCCGCGCGTTACCACGACAAGCATCCCTTCCAGGTGCGGCTCAACGCGGGCGACCTGAACCGTGACCAGGTGCGTGCCTGGGCGCTCAACCGCTACTACTACCAGAGCCGGATTCCCCTGAAGGATGCCGCCCTGCTCGCCAGGCTCGAAGACCCCGCCCTGCGCCGTGCCTGGCGCCAGCGCATCGTCGACCACGACGGCGAGACCGAGGGTGACGGCGGCATCGAACGCTGGCTGCGCCTGACCGACGCGCTGGGCTTTGCCCGCGACTATGTGATCGCCGCGCACCACATCCTGCCCGGCACCCGCTATGCCGTCGACGCCTATGTCCACTTTGTGCGCGAGCGCAGCCTGCTCGAAGCGGTGGCCTCGTCGCTCACCGAGATGTTCTCGCCCGGCGCCATCAAGAACCGGGTGGCCGGGATGCTGGCCAATTACGACTTCGTCTCGAAAGAAGCCCTGGCCTATTTCGACAAGCGCCTGACCCAGGCCCCGCGCGATGCCGACTTCGCCCTCGACTATGTCAAGCGCGAGGCCCGCCGGCCGGAGCAGCAGCAGGCGGTGATCGCGGCGCTGACCTTCAAGTGCGACACCTTGTGGGCCCAGCTCGATGCCCTGCATCACGCCTATGTCGAGCCGGGCCACATCCCGCCGGGGGCCTGGCAGCCTTGACCGCGGTCAGCCCGCCGCTGGCCCTGTTGGCCGAGATCACCCACCGCTGTCCGCTGCAATGCCCCTACTGCTCGAACCCGGTGGAGCTGGCCCGCCTGGCCGACGAACTCGACACGGCAACCTGGAAGCGGGTGATCGACGAGGCGGCGGACCTGGGGGTGCTGCAGATCCATTTCTCGGGCGGCGAGCCGATGGTGCGGCGGGACCTGGCCGTGCTCGTCGCCCATGCCCGGGCCTGCGGCCTCTACAGCAATCTCATCACCTCGGGCGTGCTGCTCGATGACGCCCGCCTGGATGCCTTGCTGACGGCCGGGATCGATCATGTCCAGATCTCGATCCAGGACACCGATCCGGCCAGTGCCGACACGATCAGCGCCTATGCCGGCGGCCTGCCCAAGAAGCGCGCTGCCGCGCAGCGGGTGCATCGGGCCGGGGTGGCGCTGACGATCAACGCGGTGGTGCATCGCCAGAACCTCGACCGCCTGGGCGAGATGATCGACTTCGCCTGCGCGGTCGGGGCCGAGCGGCTTGAGGTCGCCCATGTCCAATACTATGGCTGGGCCTTGAAGAACCGCGACTACCTGATGCCGACCATCGACCAGCTCGACGCGGCGACGGCCTTGGTGGACACCGTCCGCCGGCAGTTACAGGGCCGGCTGGTCATCGACTATGTCATCCCCGACTACTACGCCCGGCGTCCCAAGGCCTGCATGGGCGGCTGGGCGCAGCACTTCATCAATGTCTCGCCCACCGGCGCCGTGCTGCCGTGCCATGCCGCCGAGACCATCCCGGGCCTAGCCTTTGCCAATATCCGCGAGCGTGCGCTGGCCGACATCTGGGCCAACGACCCGGCTTTCGCGGCGTTCCGGGGCACCGCCTGGATGCCCGCCCCCTGCCAGGACTGCGCACGGCGGGAAATCGATTGGGGCGGCTGCCGCTGCCAGGCCCTGGCCCTGACCGGCGACGCGGCGGCGATCGACCCCGCCTGCGACCGCTCGCCCCGGCATCTCGAGGTGTTCGACCTGGCCGCCCGGGCGGCGGCCGGCAGTAATCTGGTCAGTGCCTATCGCCGGCCCTGACAAGAGCTTCAAGGCTTCGACGGCACCACGACGACACCCCAGGGGGCGCGGCCGACCGGGATCGACTTCACCACCTCCATGGCCTTCACATCGATGACCGAGACATCGTTGCTGATGCCGTTGGTGGTGAACAGCTTGCTTTCGTCGGGGCTGAAGGCCAGGTGCCAGACCCGCCGCCCCACCAGCAGGTAGCGTTCGACCTCCAGGGTCCGGGCGTCGACCACGGCGACGCGATTGGCCGGACCCAGCGCCACGAAGGCAAGCGCGCCGTCCCGGGTGAGGGCGACGCCCACGGGCTGAATCTGGTCGGCAGGCATGCCCTTGACGGCGAAGGAAAGGGTTTTCTTTTCGCGCCGCGTGGCGACGTCGATCACCGTGACCGTGCCGCCGATTTCCGACGACACCCAAAGTTCCTTGCCGTCGCGGCTGAATTCAGCATGGCGCGGCCGCTGGCCTACGGGCGTGTTGTCGGCCAGCGCCTGGCTCGCGGTGTCGATCCAGTGGACCATGTTGGTGGTCTCGGAGGTGTTGACCGCCCATTTGCCGTCGGGGCTGACCGCCATGCCTTCGGGCTCGACGCCCACCTCGATCTGGGCCACCACCGTCCGGCTCTCGACATCGACCACGGTGGCGATGTTGTCGTCCTCGTTGGAGATATAGAGGTGGCGATCGTCGGGGTGCAGGGCGAATTGCTCGGGATCGGCGCCCGACGGCAGCGCGCCGATGATCTTGCCGGTGGCGAGATCCAGCACCTGAACCGCATCGTCGTCGCTGGCGCAGATATAGAGGCGGGTGAACTTGCTGTCGGCGAGGATGCCGCGGGGCCGTTGGCCGACGGCGATCGTGCCGGTAACGGCCAAGGTTTCGGAATCGATGACGGTCAGCGAATTGTCGCGCTCGTTGGAGACATAGACCGTGTCGGCGAAGGCCGGCGTCGCCGCTGCCAGGCACGCGATGAAGATGAAGCGCCCGTCGAGTGCCGGCATCGCCCTCCCCTCCCTGTTTTTCATTCTGGGGAGAGCTTAATCGGAACGGCCGCCACGGGGCCATGACACTTTCGGACGAGCGCCGGCAAGTGTCGAACCAAAGTACAATGGTGCGCCAGCGCCATCCGCCGCTAATTTCTGGCCATAACGTGAGCCCCTGGGAGGATAAAGCTAATGGCCGATGATCGGCGCGTCGCCCGCACCCTCGTTTTTTCCGCGATGACGGCTTTGGCCATGGCCATCGGCGTCGGCCATGCCGCCTATGGTCATGGTGATGTTACACCGCAACCAATCGACACCACCGGCCTCGAGGCCCTGGGGCCCGAGTGGCGCGAAACCAATCCCTACAGCGGCAACGCCCGCGCCATCGAGATCGGCGCCTCGGGCTACAACCAGAATTGCGCCCGCTGCCACGGCCTGCAAGCCAAGTCCGGCGGCATCGCCCCCGATCTTCGGCTGCTCGACCTCGGCCCCGACGGCGACGCCTGGTTCGTCGAGCGGATGAAGCATGGCGCGGTGCGCGACGGCAAGGTCTACATGCCGGTCTTCGACGGCATATTGAGCCAGGAAGGCATGTGGGCCATCCGCAGCTACCTCGAAAGCGTACATGAGGATTGACCATGCCCAGCCGCCGGGACTTGCTGGGCCTTGCCGGTGCGCTGGGGGCCGCGCTTGCCCTGGGCGGGCGCGGCGCCCGGGCCGATGAAGACCTGGTCGGCACGGTCAACTACGACACGATCCGCGCGCGCGGGGTCTTGCGGATACCCTACTACGAGGATTTCGCGCCCTATTCGACGACCACCGCGGACGGGCCGGCCGGGATCGATATCGACATCGCCCGCGAGGTTGCCGGGCGCATCGGCCTGAGGCCACGCTTCTATGCCTTGGTGGCGGGCGAAAAGGTCGACGACGACCTGCGCAACGGGATCTGGCGCGGCAATCTGATCGATCGCAGCGTCGGCGATCTGATGTTCCACATTCCCTACGACCGGCAGATCCAGATCAACAACGACCAGGTGGTGCTGTTCGCGCCCTATTTCGAAGAGGGCTTTGCCATCGCCTACAGCGAGCAGGCAATGCCGGGCGGCTTCGACCCCGAGGCGGACGGCGACAAGCGGATCGGGGTGGAAATCGACACCCTGCCCGACTTCTACCTGACCAGCGCCAACAACGGGGCCTTGCGCGCCGCGGCCGTGCATTTCGCCAAGCCCGTGGAGGCGCTGGCCGCCCTGCGCGACGGGGCGGTGGATGCCGTCATCCTGCAAGCGGCCCAGGTCGAGGCCTTCGCGCCCAGGCTGGCACCGCAGGCGATCGTCAGGCCCTTCGTCATGGGCGGCCTGTTCCATTCGCGCTGGACCGTCGGCTGCGCCATCCGCGAGAGCTGCCGGCCCCTGGTCTACGAGGTCGGCGACGCACTGGCGGCGATGGCCGCCGACGGCAGCATGGCGGCGATCTTCGCCAAGGCCGGGGTGACCTGGCTGGCGCCGGCGCGATGATCAGCCGCCGCGGCCTTCTCGCCGATGGCGCAGCAGTAATTAGTAGCGTGTCGTACTTAAGGACAATGGCCGGATTTTCCGGGTTACATCACTATCGCGCCATCCACGAAGAGGTGGGAGGAACTTCCGCGTGGGTGGGCGTGGTCCGGCAGGACCCCACGATTCAGGGAGACAGGGATGGCAATGACGATCAATCGGTCGCTTGCGGCGGTGACGCTCGCACTCGCGACCATGGGCTGGGCCGCTGCAGGTCTGGCCAAACCGGTGACGGATCAGGAAATTCTGAACGACGCCACCAGCACGGGCGACGTGCTGAGCTACGGCATGGGGCCTCAGGCCCAGCGCTTCAGCCCGCTGACCGCGCTCAACCGCGATACGGTGAAGGGCCTGGTCCCGGCCTGGGCCTTCTCCTTCGGCGGCGAGAAGCAGCGCGGCCAGGAAAGCCAGCCGCTGGTGGCCGACGGCGTGATGTACGTCACCGGCTCGTACAGCCGTCTGTGGGCGGTCGACGCCCGCACCGGCAAGGAGCTGTGGGAATATAACCATCGCCTGCCCGACGGCATCATGCCGTGCTGCGACGTGGTCAACCGCGGCGCCGCGATCCACGGCGACAAGGTCTATTTCGGCACGCTGGATGCCAAAATCGTCGCCTTGAACAAGGAAACCGGCAAGGTGGTCTGGTCCAAGGCGCTCGAGGACTACAAGGCCGGCTATGCCATCACCAGCGCGCCGCTGGTGGTCGATGGCCTGATCATCTCCGGCATCGGCGGCGGCGAGTTCGGCGTCGTCGGCAAGGTCTATGCGCTCGACGCCGAGACCGGCGAGATGAAGTGGATCCGCCCGGTGATCGAGGGCAATGTCGGCACGCTGGACGGCAAGCCGTCGACCATGACCGGTACCAAGAACGCGAGCTGGCAAGGCGACCAGTGGCAGACCGGCGGCGGCGGCACTTGGCTGGGCGGCACCTATGATCCGGGTACGGGCCTGCTCTACTTCGGTTCGGGCAACCCGGCACCGTGGAATTCCCACCTGCGCCCGGGCGACAACCTCTACTCCTCGTCGCGCCTGGCGATCGACCCCAAGACCGGCGAGATCAAGTGGTCCTACCAGACCACCCCGCACGACGGCTGGGATTTCGACGGCGTGAACGAGGCGATCCCCTTCGACCTGAAGGGGGCTGACGGCAAGGTTGTCCAGGCAGTCGCCACCGCCGACCGCAACGGCTTCTTCTTCGTGCTGGACCGCACCAACGGCAAGTTCATCAGCGCCAACCCCTTCGTGTCGCGCCACGACTGGGCGACCGGCTTCGACGACAAGGGCCGCCCGATCTACAACCCCGACTTCCGCCCGGGCAACCCGGCGGACGGCGGCGGTGCGGACGGCAAGGGCAAGTCGGTGTTCGCCGCCCCCTCGTTCCTGGGCGGCAAGAACTGGATGCCGATGGCCTACAGCCAGAAGACCGGCCTGTTCTACATCCCGTCCAATGAATGGGGCATGGATATCTGGAACGAGCCGATCACCTACAAGAAGGGCGCCGCCTACCTGGGCGCCGGCTTCACCATCAAGCCGCTCTACGAGGATCACATCGGCGCCCTGCGGGCGATGGACCCTGCCACCGGCAAGATCAAGTGGGAGTACAAGAACCGTGCGCCGCTGTGGGGCGGGGTCATGACCACCGCCGGGGGCCTGGTGTTCTTCGGTACCCCCGAGGGCTACCTCAAGGCCCTGGACGACGAAACCGGCAAGGAACTGTGGAGCTTCAACACCGGTTCGGGTGTGGTGGGGAGCCCGATCACCTGGGAAATGGACGGCGAGCAGTATGTCGCCGTGGTCTCGGGCTGGGGCGGCGCGGTGCCGCTGTGGGGCGGCGATGTCGCCGACTATGTGAAGAGCTTCAACCAGGGCGGCATGATGTGGGTGTTCAAACTGCCCAAGAAGGCCTGATCAACCCTGCTTGAGACAGATGACCGGGGCGGCCCTGCCGCCCCGGTCATTGCTTTTGGTCACGTTGCAATCCGTGACATCTGTGCGACGATCACGGCGACGAACAGAGTACAGGACAATGACCAGCCGGCACGAACCGGGTGGCCGGGGGAACGCGGATGTTGAAGGTGCTGATCGCGGATGACCATCCGCTGTTTCGCGAGGCCTTGCGCGGCGCCGTCATGGCGGTGCGGGCCGATGCCCTGGTGGTCGAGGCGGCCAATCTGGCCGGGGTCCTCGAACTGGTCGAGGGAGACGACGACCTGGACCTTGCCCTGCTCGACCTGCGCATGCCCGGGATGGACGGCCTGGCCGGCCTCGTCACCCTGCGCAAGGTCAAGCCCGACCTGCCGGTGGTGATCGTTACGGCCCTGGCCGACCAGGATACCGTCGACCGCTGCATGGCCTGCGGCGCCGCCGGTTACATCCCGAAATCGCTGGACCGCGACTGCATCCGTGCCGCCGTCGAGCAGGTGCTGGCCGGCGGTATCTTCACCCCCGATTCAGCCCACGTCGCCGCCTCGACCCGCCCGGTTCCCAAAGGCCGCCACCAGACCGAGCCCTTCGCCAAGATCGGCAGCCTGACGCCGCAGCAGATGCGGGTCTTGGAACTGATGGGGAAGGCCGCCTGAACAAGGAGATCAGCTATCTCCTCAGCGTTTCCGAGACGACGGTGAAGGCACATGTCTCGGCCGTGCTGCACAAGCTGGGCGTCGCCAGCCGCACCCAGGCGGTCCTCGCCCTGCGCCGCATGAAGGAACTCCAGGACACCGCGCTCTGATTGATTGAATTTCGTCATCCCAGCGAACGCTGGGATCCATGGCGGTGCAGGGAATTGGCGTTTCCGGTTTGCCACGCCAATGGATCCCAGCATTCGCTGGGATGACCATGATTCTTTTGGGAATCGGCTCCGGCCCCTAACTATCCAGCAGCGCGGTCATCAGGGCGCGCAGCTTGGCCGGCTTGATCGGCTTGTAGAGGAGCGAGCAGCGTTCCATGGTGGCGAGGCGGCGCTGCAGTTCGGCGCTGCGGTCGGCGGTCAGCAGGGCGGCCGGCAGGTTGGCGCCCAGCCGCCGGCGCAGGGCAGCGATCACCTCGATGCCGGTTTCGCCGCGGTCGAGGTGATAGTCCGCCAGGATGATGTCCGGGGTATGCCGGGCGATCGCGGCCATGGCATCGCCGGCGCCGCGGGCGACCGAGACTTCGCAGCTCCAGCCCTCCAGCAGGGAGCGCATGCCGTCGAGGATCGCCTGCTCGTTGTCGATCACCAGGACCCTGGTGCCCAGGCGTGCCACCGGTGCCACCGCGGGCGGGGGTGCTGCCGCGATCTCCACCGGCCGGGCGGTGGCGATCGGCAACTCGACACAGAAGGTGGAGCCGCGCCCGAAGCGGGAATTCACCTTGATGCGATGACCCAGCAGGCGGGCGATCCGGCGCACGATCGCCAGCCCCAGGCCGAAGCCGTTCTCGGTCCCGTCGGGCTGGTCCAGGCGGCGGAACTCCTCGAAGATTTCCTCCATCCGGTCGCCCGGTATGCCGACGCCGGTGTCGATCACATAGACCTTCACATGATGCCGGGTGCGGCGGCAGCCCAGCAGGATGCGCCCCTTGGGCGTGTAACGGATGGCATTCGACAGGAGGTTCTGCAGGATCCGGCGGAACAGGCGCGGATCGGTCCGCACCGACAAGGCCGCCGGCACGGCCCGAAGCTCCAGCCCCTTGGCGCGCGCAACCGGCATCATCTCTTCGACCAGGCCGCTCAGGATCGTCGACAGGCCGACCACCTGCTCGTCGATGGTGACCCGGCCCGCATCGAATTTCGAGATGTCGAGCAGGGTGCCCAGCAGCTCCTCGACCGCGGTCAGGGAATTGTCCAGCTTGCGGGTCAAGGCCGCACTCGCCGCCGGCAGTGCCTGGTCGGTCAGCGACGACACGAACAGCCGGGCGGCGTTCAGCGGCTGCAACAGGTCATGGCTGGCGTCGGCCAGGAACTTGGTCTTCGACAGGTTGGCCTGTTCGGCCTCGAGCTTGGCCTGCTTGAGCTCGTTGGAGACGCGCTCACGCTCGGCGATCTCCTTGCGCAGCGTATCGTTCAAGGTTACCAGAGTCGCGGTGCGCTCGGCCACGCGGCGTTCCAGCATTTCGTTGGCCTCGGCCAGCAGGCGCTCCGACCGCCGCCGCTCGGTGATGTCCTGGATCAGCGTGAAGAAGCCGATGACGCCGCCCTCGTCCGAGATATGCGGGACATAGGTCGCGATGCCGAAGCGCGCGCCGCCCGGCCCGGCCGGCAGGTTCAGCTCGAAGGTGGTGGACCGGCCGCTCAGCGCCTGATCCATATGGGGGCGCCGCGCGGCATAGTCGACGGGCGCCAGGATCTGCGACACGTGCAGGCCCACCGGGTCCTGGCCGTGGCCGAAGGCCTCGCGGTAGGGTCGGTTGGTGAATCGGTAGACCTCGCCGGCATCGACATAGCAGATCATCGCCGGCATGGCGTCGGTCACCAGGCGGATGCGCCGCTCGCTGTCACGCAGGGCAACCTCGGCCTGCTTGCGTTCGGTCACATCGGCGAAGGTGCAGACGAAGCCGCCGTCGGGCATCTGGTCGCGCTTGAGCGAATACCAGCGCCCCATCCATTCCCGCTCGTCCTGGGTGCCGGTGCGGCGGTCGCCCTCCAGGACCAGGGCGTGGGCGCCGCGGCGCCGGTTGTAGGCGCAGAATTCCTCCCAGGTGGTGCCGGGCATGGCAAAGACCGGCGGCAGGTCCAGCAGGCGCCAGAACCGCTCGTTGGCATGGACCAGCAGGCCCGCCTGGTCGAACACGGCGACGCCCAGCGACATGCTCTCGATGGTGGCCTGCAAATGGGCGGAGCGCTCGGCCAGCGCCTGTTCACGCTCCTCGTGCTCGGCCCGCTTCAGGTCGGTGATGTCGGTCAGGACCGAGGCAATGCCGCCTTCGGCCGAAAGCCGGTCGTTCATCTGCACCCAGCGCCCGTCGCGCAGGGCATAGATGCTGCGCGCCGGCTGGCCGCGCCGGGCATTGGCCCGTTCGGCCAGCCGGCCCTTGATCCAGTCGGCGGTCAAGCCCTCGGCCATCGCGATCTCGCCGTGACGGAAAGCCTGGGCCAGCAGCTCGTGATAGGTGATCCCGGCACGCACTCGGTCACGCAGTGCCGGCCAATAGTCGAGGAATTTCTGGTTGAACAGGATCAGGCGGTCGTCCCGGTCGAACAGGGCAAAGCCTTCGGACATGCTGTTGATCGAATCGTGCAGCCGGTTCTGCGCCGTGTGGCTGGCGATGATCGCGGCGTTCAGCTCGTTGTTGGTATGCTCGAGCGAACGCATCGCCTCGGTCAGTTCGCGGGTGCGGTCGTTGACCTTGCGGTCCAGAAAGATCGCGGCCTCGAACAGGGTGAAGGCATTGCCGTGGAAATCCAGGCTGCGCTCCACCCGGCCCATCAGGGCGCGGTTGATTTCAGTCAGCTTGGCGACCTGGCGCTCGAGGTCGACGGCCGGCGGCCGGCCGGCCCCGTTGGAACTCTTGGCGTTCATGCGCGGGCATCCCGACCGAAAGCGATGCCGGTGAAGGTCTGGTTCACGTGCATCATACCGAACTGCTCGCCATAGGTGGAAAAGCCGATGACGTTGTTCTCGGCCAGCAGGCGCGATACCTCGCCCAGGATCTGGCGCTGTTCCATTTCGAGGTAGCGGAAGACGCAATCAAAGCCCAGGATCGCCTCGATCCGCCCGACGCTGCGCTTCAGGCTGTCGAAGGTGTCGACCAGATTGGCGATCATGTCGACGCTGCGCGCGACGGTGAGCACGATACCCTCGTCGATGGCGCAAAAGAACGACAGGCTGCCGTCGTCGTGGACCCGCTGGATCGAGCGGACATAATCGCGCCCGCCGGCGCGCACCACCAGGGGGTGGGCGGCGAAGACCGCGGGCGACAGGTCGGCGACTTGGAGGCCGATCACCCGGGCATATTCAAGCGCCGCCGGCTCGGCATTGATTTCGGTCACCAGCCGCAGGGACGGGTCCGCCCTGGTCACCACCATCTTCTCGCTGGACGACACGAAATGCTGGGTCTGGAAGACCTGGAACGGCAGGTCGGTGCTGATCAGGGTGACGATGGCGGCATCGCGATGCACCGCCCCATCCAGCAGCACCCGGGTTTCGCGGAACATCAGGTCGTCCCCGGCCGAGCCGCCGACCAGGGGAATCTCGTCGAAGGCATCGCCCAGGATCGAGGCCAGCATTTCCTCGCTCATCGAGAGCCCGTCGCTGATCACCAGGGCGAAGGCGCCGCCCGCCTCGCCATGGACCCGGCGCATTTCGCGCACCAGCGCGTGGCCGTCTTCGAAGCGAAACTCGGACAGGCGCTCGATCAGGCGCGGCGTGGCGGTGAAATGGCCGGCCGAAAAGGCGATCGCCGTCACCGTTCCCGTGCGGTAGCCGAAGGGCGTGATTTCGCCGGCGGTGGTGCAACCGGCCACGCACAGGCCCGGAATCCCTTCCTCCAGGCCGGCGGCGACCGCTGACAAATCGTGACTGGGCGAGCAGAACAGCAGCAGCAGCGCGATCGGCAGGGCACCGATCTGGGACAGGATTTCGCTGACCGCGATCTCGGTGGAAGCCGCGTCGCTGGTCGCCCGGCGGATCGGTCGTAAGCCTGCCGAAGCGCTCGCCTGCATCATGCTCCCCGTTCGGCGGCTCGCGGCGACCGCCCTGCCTTTGTGATTGTGACTCGATGATGGCGCGCGCCCAGCCGCCAAGTCTACTGATCGAAAGTGCAATTGGCGGCCCCGCCCGCCGTGGCTAGCGTCGCAGGAAACATATACCACCGGGAGGGATTGTCTTGTCCGCCGTCAACCGCCTGCTCGTCACCGCCGCCCTGTCGTTCCTGCCTGCCGCCGCGTGGGCAGAGGATACCGCCGCGGGCGAGAAGGTCTTCAAGAAATGCGCCGCCTGCCACAGCGTGGCCGCGGGCGAAAACAAGATCGGCCCCACGCTGTTCGGGATCGTCGGCCGCCCGGTCGCCTCGATCGAGGGCTACCACTACTCGGACGCGATGAAGGCCAAGGGCGGTGCCTGGACGGCCGAGGCGCTGGATACCTACCTGACCAACCCGGGCAAGGAAGTGCCGGGTACCAAGATGAGCTTCATGGGCCTGAAGAAGCCCGAGGATCGGGCCGCCGTGATCGACTATCTGCGGACCCTGAAATAGGCGGCTGGCGTGGGCGATCTCGTCTCGCTGACCGCGCGCCGCAACCCGATGCCCGTGCTGACGGTCGACCGGGTGGCAAAGCGCTACGGCGCGCGAGACGCCCTGGCAGAGGTCAGCCTGACCGTCGGGCGCGGCGAGATCGTGGCCCTGCTGGGGCCCAACGGCGCGGGCAAGACCACCCTGTTCCGCATCATCGAGGGCCTGGTGCCGGCCGATGGCGGCCGGGTCATGGCGGCCGGCCACGATGTCTCGCGCGCACCGGCCGCGGCGCTTGCCAGCCTGGGGATCGTGTTTCAGGAAGCGACCCTGGACCTCGACCTGACGGTCGCCGAGAACCTCGCCTACTATGCCGCCCTGCGCGGGGTGCCCCGCCGTGAGCGGGCCGGCGCGGTCGAGACCAGCCTGGAACGGCTGGGCCTCGCCGATCGTGCCGCGTCGCGGGCTCGGGAGTTGAGCGGCGGCCTGCGCCGGCGCGCAGAACTGGCGCGGGCCTTGATCGGCGGGCCGTCCCTGCTGCTGCTCGACGAGCCGACCGATGCGCTGGATCCCGCCAGCCGCCGGTCGCTGCGCGCGGAAGTCGATCGCCTGCGCCGCCTGACGGGTTGCGGTGTGCTGTGGGCCACGCACCTGGTGGACGAGGTGGCCACCGCCGACAGGGTGGTGATCCTCGACCGCGGCGCGATCGTGGCCGAGGGAATCCCGGCGGCGATCATCGCCGCTCACGGCGGCAACAGCCTGACCGACGCCTTCCTGGCCCTGACCGGCGCGGCGGCCTCATGAGCGGCATCGGCCACATGATGGCGGCGGCCGGCGCCATCCAGCGCCGCGAGTTGCGGCGCTTCGTCGAACAGCGCAGCCGCCTCGCCTCGGCCCTGGTCCGGCCCTTGCTGTGGCTGATGGTGTTCGCGGCCGGGTTCCAGAACGTCTTCGGCGTCGCGATCATCCCGCCCTATCAGAGTTATGTAACCTATCAGATCTATGTCGTGCCGGGGCTGGCGTGCATGGTGCTGCTGTTCAACGGCATGCAGTCGTCCCTGTCCCTGGTCTATGACCGCGAGATGGGCATGATCCGGCTGCTGCTGACGGCACCGCTGCCGCGCTGGTGGCTGCTCCTGGCGAAGCTGTTGGCCGGCGCGGCGCTGTCCCTGGTCCAGGTCTATGCCTTCCTGGGGATCGCCGCCCTGGCGGGCGTGCGCCTGCCGGCCCTGGGATACCTGACGATCCTGCCCGCCCTGGGCGCGACCGCGCTGATGCTGGGGGCGATCGGGCTGTTGCTGTCCGCGACCATCCGCCAGCTCGAGAATTTCGCCGGGGCGATGAACTTCGTCATTTTCCCGATGTTCTTCCTCTCCAGCGCCCTCTACCCGCTGTGGAAGATCCACGAGGCCGCCGCCGCGCCGGTCTATTACCTGTGCCTGGCCAACCCCTTCACCTACGCGGTCGAACTGGTGCGCTTCGCCGCCCATGGCAGGCTGGCGCCCCTGGCGCTGGCCGTGGTGCTGGGCACGGCGCTGGCCGGTTTCGTGCTGGCCCGCCTGGCCTATGATCCACAGCGGGGCATCCTGGGCCGGGCCAGGCCGGCGGGGGCCTGAGCAGTGATTCCCCGGCCGGCTTCCTGGCCGGCACGCGGTAGGCGAAAGCGACGACGATGTTCCGATATCTTGTGGCACTGATGCTCGTCGTGGCGGGGCCGGCCGTGGCCGGCCCCGGCATCGAGATCGAGATCGTCCATGTGACCCGCGACGAGCCGCCGGCCACGCCGTTTTCGTTCACGGAACCGGTGCCGCAAGGCGAAGGACTGCAGGGCGCCCGCCTGGGCCTGGCCGACGACAATGCCGGCGGCCGCTTCCGGGGGCAGGCCTATCGCCTGCGCGAGATCACCATTCCGCGCGACGCCCCCGTGGCCGGGGCGCCCGACCTTGCCCAGGCCATCGCCGGCCCGGGGCGCCTGATCGTCGCCGACGTCGAGACCGCCGATCTCGAGGCGTTACTGGCCCTGCCCGGTGCCGACCAGGCCCTGGTCTTCAACGCCCGCACCACCGACGACCGCCTGCGCCGCGATGGCTGCCGTGCCAATCTGTTCCACACCATGATCAGCCGGGCCATGCGGGCCGATGCCCTGGCCCAGTATCTGGTACGCCAGGACTGGAAGCGCTGGTTTCTGGTGGTGGGCCCCGGCGAGGCGGATCACGCCCTTGCCGATGCCGTCAGGCGCAGTGCTGCCCGTTTCGGTGCCGAGATCGTGCTCGAGAAGCCCTGGACCTACGAGGTCGGCCACCGCCGCACCGACAGCGGGGTGAGCAATGCGCGCGAGGAGATCCGCCCGCTGACCAGGGCCGACGACTACGATGTCCTGATCGTGGCCGACGAAGCCGATGACTTCGGCGAGTATCTGCCTTATCGGACGGTCCTGGCCCGCCCGGTCGCCGGCACCCACGGCCTGGTACCCGTCGCCTGGAGCAGGGCCAACGAGCAATGGGGCGCCACCCAGTTGCAGCGCCGCTTCGAGAAACAGGCCGGGCGGCCGATGACGGCGCGCGACTACGCCAACTGGCTGGCCCTGCGTGCCATTGCCGAGGCTGTCACCAAGGCCGGATCGGCCGACGCCGCCGGGGTCCGTGCCGCCCTGCTCGACCCGGGCTTTGCCATGGCGGCGTTCAAGGGGACACCAGTCTCGTTCCGCCCCTGGGATCGTCAGATGCGCCAGCCGGTTCTGCTGGCGACCCCTCGTGTCCTGGTGTCGGTCGCGCCCGAGGACGGCTTTCTCCATCAGGTGACACCACTCGACACGCTGGGCGACGATGCACCCGAGACCGCTTGCCCCCAAAACGGTTAGACCGCATGCCCCCAAAGTATATTGTCCGCCACCAAAGTATTAGAAGCAGCCTTCGTCGATCGTATTACGCAGCAAGTAGAATTTAAATCGAGGCGCCCGATACCGATGCTGCGACCCGCTGGGTTTTTGGTCGGTGGTTGTCGGTGTCGAGCCGGAAATGATCGCCCCGAGTCCAGTCCATGAGATCATTTGGAGGGACACCATGTCGGGGATCAACAGGCTGGTCGGGTTTACTTGTGCAACAGCAATCTTGGCAGTTACGGCGGCGGGGGCTGCCCGCGCGGATGCGACAGAGGACCTGCTGCGTCGGCTGCGTGCCAAGGGCATTCTGACCGAGCAGGAATATCGTGAACTATCGGGCAGCAAGCAGGCCGAGGCGACCGCGGCGGCGGCACCGGCCCCGGCGGACGACAGCCTCTACGTGAAGGTCAAGGATCCGTCGAAGGGCATCGGCCTGACCGTGGGGCCGGTGGACATCACCCTGTCGGGCTCGGTCAATGCCTTCTTCGTCTCCAGCAGCAAGGACAACGACAACCAGCCGGTGGCGCTGGGCGCCGTCGGCGGCCGGCAGGATTCGGTGGCCGTGCGCAACGGCCTGCTGCCCGGATTCTTCAAGATCGATGTCACCACCTTGCAGGACGGCATCGAATACGGCGGCCACTTCGGCTTCTATCCCGGGATCAACAGCGTCTCCAACGTCGGCGGCGCCAATTCGGCCGGCAATCCCACCGCGCTCGGCACCTCTGGCATCGACTTCCGCCAAGTCTACATGACCGTGGCCTCGCCCTCCTTCGGCGAATTCAAGGCCGGCCGGGATATCGGCCTGTTCGGCTCCGAGGCGATCCTCAACGACATGCTGCTGCTGGGCGTCGGTGCGCCGGGCGGCAACGTGGGGCCGTCGAACACCTCGCTGGGCCACATCGGTACCGGTTACATCTATGCCGACTTCATGCCCCAGTTGACCTATACGACGCCCGATTTCAGCGGCCTCAAGGCCACGGTCGGCCTGTTCCAGCCGCTCGACACGGTCCCTGTCCTGGGCACGTCGCTGACCGGCCACGAAACCCCCGGCGCCCAGGGCAAGGTGACCTACGACTACAAGGACGGCGATTTCGCGGCCCGGCTGTTTGCCGGCGGCGTGGTCCAGGAACTGTCCGCCAACATCGATGTCCCGGGGGAGCCGGGCAGCGCCGACACCACCGCCTATGGCATCGACCTGGGTGCCAAGCTCAGCTACGGCGGGGCCAGCGTGCTCGGCTACTACTACACCGGCAAGGGGCTGGGCACGACGGGCCTGTTCATCGGCTCGGTCGCGGCCAACGGCGAGGCCCGCGATTCCGAGGGTTTCCTGGTCCAGGCGACCTATAGCTTCGACAAGTTCATGATCGGGGCAAGTTACGGCGCCAGCTACCTTGACCTGGCCGAGGGCGAGGCCTCGTCCCTGCTGGTCGAGAGCAACGAGTCGATGGCCGTCCAGGGCCGCTATTCCCTGCGCAAGTGGGCAACCCTGGTGGGCGAGTACGTCCACACGGAATCGACCGCCCATGACGGCGCCAGCGCCGAGGAAGACGCCGTCGCCCTGGGGGCGATCCTGTTCTTCTGACCTTGCCCGATTTCAGGGCCCAAGCCTCCTCCCGGCCGGCCCTGAAACGCCCGATCACAGCCATGCCCTCGCCTCACGACCATGGCTGTGGTCGGTAACGCCAACCGATCAGGCGCCGTGCGGCGCCTGGCCGATACTGGGCAGGAAGCTGCCGCCGCGCTCGAGCAGGAAGTCGATGATGGCGCGCACGGCCGGTACTGGCCGGCGCTGGGCGAGATGGACGACATACCATTGCCGCACGATCGGCAGGCCCTTGACATCCAGGGCCACCATGCGCCCGTCGGCCAATTCCGCCCCCACCGTGTGACCTGAAATGAACGAGATGCCCAGGCAGGCGATGACCGCCTGCTTGATCGTCTCGTTGCTGTCGATCTGCATCGCGATCGGCGGATCAATGCGCATCTTGGCGAAGAAGCGCTCCATCAGGCCACGGGTGCCGCTGCCCGGTTCGCGCACCAGGAAGGTTTCCTCGGCCAGCAGCCTGGCCGGAATGTCGCGCTGGCCGGCCAGGGGGTGGTCGGGCGGGGCGACGATGAGATGCGGATGATCCCCGATCACCTCGGCCTCGACATCGAGTTCGAGCGGCGGCCGCCCCATGATCGCCACATCGATGGCGAAATGCTGCAAGCCCTTCAGGATCTCGGCCCGGTTGCCGACGGTGAGGCGCAGCGAGATGCCGGGGTGAAGCCGGCGAAAGGCGGCCAGGGCCTGGGGCGCGAAGTATTTGGCCGTCGAGACCACGCCGATCGAGACCGTGCCCTTTTCCGCCCCCGCAAGACTGGACAGCATGGCCGAGCAATCGGCGATGGCCGCTTCGATCCGCTCCGCCGCGGTCAGGATCTCGCGGCCGGCGTCGGTGGCGACAGTCTCATTGCCGTGACGCTCCAGCAGCGGCTGGCCGGCCAATTCCTGCAATTGCTGCAACTGCATGGTGACCGCAGGCGGCGTCACATGCAGTTCCCCGGCCGCCCGTGTGACCGACCCGGTGCGGATCACCGCCTGGAACGCGCGTAATTGTCGCAGGCTGACGTTGAGCAGGCTCATCGCGGCAGATTTCCACGGAATTCAGAAAATCTGAAGACCTAAGTAAAAACTAAAAAATTCCCTAACTTTCTTCAATAGCGGAAATTTGCCTCGGGTCGCGATCAACCAGCGACCGGGAAATAAAGCGACAGGGATGCGTGTGCCGGCCCGGCCCGGCAGCGCAAAAAAGGAAGCACCATGCCCGACGTGCAGGCCCATCAGCCGATGACCCTTGGTCAATATCTGGGCGCTTACGAGATGAGCGAGACGCCCTTGGCAAAAGCCGTGGCCGCGACGATCGGCGCCCTCGCCGACGCCGGCCAGCAACTGGCATCCCTGATCGCCTTGGGCCCGCTCGCCGGCGCGATGGCGGCCAAGCGCCACGACGACCGCTTCGGCGACAGCCAGAAGGAACTCGATTTCCGCGCCCATGCCATCGTCATCGATCACCTCGCCGCGGCCCCCGTCGCCCTCGTCGGCTCGGAGGAGGCGGACGAGGCCGAACTGCTGAACGCCGATGCCCCGCTGGTGGTGGCGATCGATCCGCTGGACGGTTCCTCGAACATCGATACCAATGCCTCGGTCGGCACGATCTTCTCGATCTATCCGGCGGGCGGCGGGACCGCGGCCTTGCTGCAGCGCGGCACGCAGCAGCTTGCCGCCGGCGTAATCATCTACGGTCCGCAGACCGGCCTGATGCTGACCGTCGGCGACGGCACGGCCCTGTTCACGCTCGACCCCCGCACCGGCCAGTTCAGCCTGACCCAGGCCCGCGCCGCCATTCCGCCGCGCTGCCGTGAATATGCGGTCAACAGCTCCAACGCCCGCCATTGGGACGATGGCATCCGGCGCTATGTCGCCGACCTGGTCAAGGGTGCCGAAGGCCCCCGGGGGACCGACTTCAACACCCGCTGGGTCGCCTCGATGGTGGCCGATGCCTTCCGCATCCTGGTCCGCGGCGGGGTCTATCTTTATCCCGGCGATGCCCGCCCCGGCTACCACGAGGGGCGCCTGCGCCTGATCTACGAGGCCAACCCCATCGCCTTCCTGATCGAGCAGGCCGGCGGGGGCGCCACCGACGGCGTCCGGCGCATCCTGGAGATCGAGCCCACCAGCCTGCACCAGCGCACCCCCCTCGTCTTCGGCTCGGCCGAGGAGGTGCTGCACCTGGGGCACTACCAGACCAATGCCTATGCGGGCGGCGAGGAATCGCCGCTGTTTGGCACCCGCAGCCTGTTTCGGGCCTGAGGGGGAACCGCGATGTCGACCAGGCACCCCATCATCTCGGTCACCGGTTCGTCGGGCGCGGGCACCACCTCGGTGCGCAACACCTTCGAACAGATCTTCCGGCGCGAAGGCATCACCGCCGCCTGGATCGAGGGCGATGCCTTTCATCGCTACGACCGGCTGGACATGCGCAAGCAGATGGCGGCGGCGGCGGCGGCCGGCAATCCCCACTTCAGCCACTTCGGCCCCGAGGCCAACCTGCTGGCGGAACTCGAGACCGTCTTCGCCGAATATGGCGCGCACGGCACCGGCCGCACCCGGCACTATGTGCACGACACCAACGAGGAAGCGCAGTACGGCGCGCCGCCCGGCACCTTCACCGATTGGGCCCCGTTCCCCAACGACAGCGACCTGCTGTTCTACGAGGGGCTGCACGGGGTGGTGGTCGACGACGGGATCGACCTCGCCAGCCATGCCGATCTCAAGATCGGCGTCGTGCCGGTGATCAACCTGGAATGGATCCAGAAGATCCACCGTGACCGCGCCGCACGCGGTTACTCGACCGAGGCGGTGACGGACACGATCCTGCGCCGGATGCCGGACTATATCCGTTACATCTGCCCGCAGTTCACCCAGACCGACATCAATTTCCAGCGGGTGCCGACCGTCGATACGTCCAACCCGTTCGTGGCCCGCTGGATCCCGACGCCCGATGAATCGATGGTGGTGATCCGCTTCAAGAGCCCGCGCGGCATCGATTTCCCCTACCTGCTGGCGATGATGAACGGCAGCTTCATGTCGCGCGCCAATTCGATCGTCATCCCGGGCAACAAGCTCGACCTGGCGATGCAGCTCATCCTGACGCCGGTGATCCTTCAGCTGATGCAGCGCAAGCAGAGGGCAGCATGACCAGGACCAGCCAGGCCCCCACCCAGGCGGCGGCAGCCGCGGCCGCCACCCTGCCGCAAATGGCCAATGCCTTGCGCGTGCTGGCCATGGATGCGGTCGAGAAGGCCAAATCCGGCCACCCCGGCATGCCCATGGGCATGGCCGATGTCGCCACCGTTCTGTTTCAGCGCTTCCTCAACTTCGATCCCGACGCGCCCGACTGGGCCGACCGCGACCGCTTCGTGCTGTCGGCCGGCCACGGCTCGATGCTGCTCTACGGCCTGCTGCACCTGACCGGTTACCCCGGCATGACGGCGGCCGAACTCGCCCGCTTCCGCCAATGGGACGCGCTGACGCCGGGTCATCCCGAGTACGGCCACACGCCGGGCGTCGAAACCACCACGGGGCCGCTGGGGGCCGGCATCGCCACCGCCGTCGGCATGGCGCTGGCCGAGGCGATGGCCGCCGCACGCTTCGGGACCGATCTGGTCGATCACCATACCTATGTCATCGCCGGCGACGGCTGCCTGATGGAGGGCATCAGCCACGAGGCGATCTCGCTGGCCGGCCACCTGCGGCTGGGCAAGCTGATCGTGCTGTTCGACGACAACGGCATTTCGATCGACGGCTCGGTTTCGCTGTCCTGTTCGGACGACCAGCTCGGCCGCTTCGCCGCCAGCGGCTGGACGGTACAGCGCATCGACGGCCACGATTTCGAAGCGATCGAGGCCGCGATCGAAATCGCCCGCGCCGCCGACCGGCCCTCGCTCATCGCCTGCCGCACGGTCATCGGGCGCGGCGCGCCCACCAAGGCCGGCAGTGCCGGAACCCATGGCGCCCCCCTGGGCGAGGCGGAAGTCGCCGCGACCCGCGCCGCGCTGGATTGGACGGCACCGCCCTTCACCGTGCCGCAAGCCATTCGCGACGCCTGGGCCCTGGCGGCCCAGCGCGGCAAGGCCGCCCACCGGGCCTGGCGCCAGCGCCTGGCCGCGGCGGCCCCCGCCCAGCACACCGCCTTCCTGGCAAGCCAGGCCGGCGACCTGCCCGAGACGGCAAGGCAGGCCTTGGCGGAGATCCGGCGGGATTTCCTGTCCAGGCGCCCCACCCTGGCGAGCCGGCAGGCATCGCAGCAGGTGCTGATCCAGCTCCTCCCGGCGATGCCGACCCTGGTCGGCGGCTCGGCCGACCTCACCCATTCGAACCTGACCATGGGCAAGGACCAGGCACCCGTCGCCGCCGGCAACTTTGCCGGTTCCTACATCCATTTCGGCATCCGCGAACACGCCATGGTCTCGGCCCTCAACGGTCTCGCCCTGCACGGCGGCTTCGTGCCCTATGGCGGGACGTTCCTGGTCTTCTCCGACTATTGCCGCCCGGCTATCCGGCTGGCCGCCCTGATGGGCCTGCGCATCGTCCTGGTCATGACCCATGACTCGATCGGCTTGGGCGAGGATGGCCCGACCCATCAGCCGGTCGAACACCTGGCCAGCCTGCGCGCCATGCCCAACCTGCTGGTCTTCCGCCCGGCCGATGCGGTCGAGACGCTGGAGGCCTGGGCCTTGGCCCTGGAGCAGCGCCGGCGGCCGTCGGTGCTGTGCCTCAGCCGCCAGGGCCTGGCCGCCCTGCCCCGGCAGGACGAGAACCGGGCCGCCACCGGCCTGTCGGCCCTGGGGGCCTATGTCGTGCGCGAGACGGCCGGGCCGCGCGATGTCACCTTGATCGCAACGGGTTCCGAGGTGGGCGTTGCCCTGGCGGCAGCCCGCCTGCTGGAAGCCGAAGGTCACCACGCGGCGGTGGTGTCGGCGCCCTGTTTTGAATTGTTCCGGGAACAGCCGGAAGCCTATCGCCGCAGCGTCCTGGGGACGGCCCCGCGCATCGGCATCGAGGCTGCGGTCGAGGGTGACTGGGCCCGCTGGCTGGGCGATGGCGGCACCTTCATCGGCATGACCGGCTTTGGCGCCTCGGCTCCGATCGATGCGCTGTACCGCGAATTCGGCATCACTGCCGAGGCCGTGGCCGCGGCGGCCCGCCGCCTGATCCAGCAGCCGTGACGGGGCGCGCGACCATGACGCTTCACACCCCCGCCATCGCACCAGCCGCCCGTGCCCGCCGGTTTCCCGGCATCGACGACCTGGGCGACCTCGCCGGCCGCCGGGTCCTGCTGCGGGCCGACCTCAACGTTCCCGTCAGGAACGGCAAGGTTACCGATGCCACCCGTCTCGATGCCATCACCCCCAGCATCCGGGCGCTGAACGCCAAGGGCGCGCGGGTGGTGGTCCTGTCCCACTTCGGCCGGCCCAGCGGCCGCGACCAGGGCCTTTCCCTGCTGCCGGTGGCCAGCGCGTTGGAAACCGTCCTGGAGCGTCCCGTGGGCTTCGCCGGCGACTGCATCGGCAGCGATGCCGCCGAGGCGGTTGTTGCCCTCGCGCCGGGGGATGTCCTGGTCCTGGAGAACACCCGCTTCCATCCGGGCGAGGAACGCAACGACCCGGCCTTTGTCCGGGCGCTCGCCGCGCTGGGCGATGCCTATGTGAACGATGCCTTCTCCTGCGCCCATCGCGCTCACGCCTCGACTGTCGGCCTGGCCGGCCTGCTGCCCTGCGCCGCGGGCCTTGCCATGAAGGCGGAACTCGACGCGCTGGAGGCGGCGCTGGGCGCCCCGCAGCGCCCGGTCGTGGCCGTCATCGGCGGGGCCAAGGTTTCCAGCAAGCTGGATGTCCTGGGCAACCTGGTGGGCAAGGTCGATGTCCTGGTGATCGGCGGCGGGATGGCCAACACCTTCCTGCACGCCCAGGGCAAGGCCATCGGCAAAAGCCTGGCCGAGCGTGACCTGGCCGATGTCGCGCGCGAAATCCTAGCCAGGGCGCCGGCCGCGGGGACGCGCATCGTGCTGCCCGTCGACGCCGTCGCCGCCTGGAAATTCGAGGCCCTGGCCGACCATCGGGTGGTCGATATCGACGACGTGCCCGCCGACGCCATGCTGCTCGACGTCGGCCCGAAATCGGTGGCCGCCATCGCCGGCCTGCTGGCGGCCGCCCGGACCGTGGTCTGGAACGGGCCGCTGGGCGCTTTTGAACTCGAACCCTTCGACCGGGGCACCATCGCTGCCGCCCGCGAAGTTGCGCGACTGACACAGGCCGGGGCTCTGCTGTCGGTGGCGGGCGGCGGCGATACCGTGGCCGCGCTGAACCACGCCCGGGCCGCCCACGCGTTTTCCTTCTGTTCGACGGCGGGCGGTGCCTTCCTCGAATGGCTGGAGGGCAAGGCCCTGCCGGGCATCGAAGCCCTGATGTCCCCCGATCACCAAGGAGCATGAGCCATGGCCCGTATCACCCTGCGGCAACTGCTGGATCACGCCGCCGAATTCAGCTACGGCGTGCCGGCCTTCAACATCAACAATATGGAGCAATTGCTGGCGATCATGGCGGCGGCCCAATCGGTCGATGCCCCGGTGATCGTCCAGGCCTCGCGCGGCGCCCGCTCCTATGCCGGCGACATCATGCTGGCCAAGATGGTCGAGGCGGCCGAGGCGATGTATCCCGGCATCCCGATCTGCCTGCATCAGGACCACGGCAATGACGAGGCGACCTGCTTCTCGGCCGTGCAGATGGGCTTTACCAGCGTGATGATGGACGGCTCGCTGGAGGCCGACGCCAAGACGCCGGCCAGCTACGACTACAACGTCGCGGTAACCGCACGGGTGACGAGCCTCGCGCACAAGCTGGGGGTCTCGGTCGAGGGCGAGCTGGGCGTGCTGGGCAGCCTGGAGACCGGCAAGGGCGAGGCCGAGGACGGCCACGGCACCGATGCGACCTTGAGCCACGACCAGCTCCTGACCGATCCCGACCAGGCGGTGGCCTTCGTCGAGGCGACCGGGGTCGATGCCCTGGCCATCGCCATGGGCACGTCGCACGGCGCCTACAAGTTCTCGCGCCAGCCCGACGGCGAGATCCTGGCCATGTCGGTGGTCCAGGCGATCAACGCCCGCCTGCCCGACCTGCACCTGGTCATGCACGGCTCGTCCAGCGTGCCGGAAGACCTGCAGGCGCTGTTCAACCGCTATGGCGGCAAGATGCCGGCGACCTGGGGCGTGCCGATCGAAGAGATCCAGCGCGGCATCCAATACGGCGTGCGCAAGGTCAATATCGATACCGACTGCCGGCTCGCCATGGCGGTGGAATTCCGCCGGGTGGCGACGCAGAACCCGGCGGAATTCGACCCGCGCAAATTCCTGAAACCCTCGATGGATGCACTGAGCGCCCTGTGCCGTAACCGCTTCGAGGCTTTCGGCACCGCCGGCCGGGCCAGCCGGATCAAGCCCCTGCCCCTGGCCGCCATGGCGCGCCGCTACCAAAGCGGCAGCCTGGTTCCCCGCAGCATCCTGCCCGTCGCGGTTTGAGCGGCAAGACTTAAGGAGAAGAAGATGACCGAGATCGCGAACCGCTACCGCGCCGGGGTGATGGAATACCGGAAAATGGGCTATTGGGAGCCCGACTACGAGCCCAAGGACACGGACGTCATCGCCTTGTTCCGGGTCACGCCGCAGGACGGCGTCGATCCCATCGAGGCCTCGGCGGCGGTGGCCGGGGAGTCCTCGACCGCAACGTGGACTGTCGTCTGGACCGACCGCCTGACGGCGTGCGAAAAGTACCGCGCCAAGTGCTACCGGGTCGATCCGGTGCCCAATGCGCCGGGGCAATACTTCGCCTATATCGCCTACGATCTCGACCTGTTCGAATCGGGCTCGATCGCCAACCTCTCGGCCTCGATCATCGGCAACGTCTTCGGTTTCAAGCCGCTGAAGGCCCTGCGCCTGGAAGACATGCGCCTGCCGGTCGCCTATGTGAAGACCTTCCAGGGCCCGGCGACGGGCATCGTGGTCGAGCGCGAGCGGCTGGACAAGTTCGGCCGCCCCCTGCTGGGCGCCACGGTGAAGCCCAAGCTGGGGCTTTCGGGGCGCAACTACGGCCGCGTGGTCTACGAGGCGCTGAAAGGCGGCCTCGACTTCACCAAGGACGACGAGAACATCAACTCGCAGCCCTTCATGCACTGGCGCGAGCGCTTCCTCTATTGCATGGAGGCGGTGAACAAGGCCCAGGCCGTGAGCGGCGAGATCAAGGGCACCTATCTCAATGTCACCGCCGCCACCATGGAGGACATGTACGAGCGCGCCGAGTTCGCCAAGGAGCTGGGCTCGGTCGTGATCATGATCGACCTGGTGATCGGCTACACGGCGATCCAATCGATGGCCAAGTGGTCGCGGCGCAACGACATGATCCTGCACCTGCACCGTGCCGGCCACTCCACCTACACCCGCCAGAAGGCGCACGGTGTCTCGTTCCGCGTCATTGCCAAGTGGATGCGCCTGGCCGGGGTCGATCACATCCACGCCGGCACGGTGGTGGGCAAGCTGGAAGGCGACCCCTACACCACGCGCGGCTACTACGACATCTGCCGCGAGGACTTCAACCCGATGCGCCTGGAGAACGGCCTGTTCTTCGACCAGAGCTGGGCCAGCCTGGGCAAGCTGATGCCGGTCGCCTCGGGCGGCATTCATGCCGGCCAGATGCACCAGCTCATCCACCTGCTGGGCGAGGACGTGGTCTTGCAGTTCGGCGGCGGCACCATCGGCCATCCGATGGGCATCGCCGCCGGTGCCACCGCCAACCGGGTGGCGCTGGAGGCCATGATCATGGCCCGTAACGAGGGCCGTGACATCATGGCCGAAGGGCCGGACATCCTGGTGGCCGCGGCCCGGCATTGCACGCCGCTGCAGCAGGCGCTGGATACCTGGAAGAACGTCACGTTCAACTACACCTCGACCGACGCGCCGGACTTCGTGCCGACCGCCAGCGTCGCGATGTAAGGGGAGACACCACAATGCGCATCACCCAAGGCTGCTTCTCCTTCCTGCCCGACCTGAGCGACGCCCAGATCCGCTCGCAGGTCCAGTACTGCATCGACCAGGGCTACGCCGTCGGCCTGGAGTTCACCGACGAGCCCCATCCCCGCAACACCTATTGGGAAATGTGGGGCCAGCCGATGTTCGACATCCGCGATGCCGCGGGGGTCATGCTGGAACTGGAGAGCTGCCGCAAGGCCTACGGTGACCGTTACATCCGCCTGACCGGCTTCGATGCCAGCCACGGCTGGGAATCGGTGCGGATCTCGTTCATCGTGAACCGGCCGGAAGTGGAAACCGGCTTCCACCTCGAACGCCGGGAGGAAGGCGGGCGCCGCATCGCCTATGCCACCGTGCCCGACAAGCGGCCAGGTGCCTCGTGACCACAACGATCGAGGCCACGATCGACCTGGCGGCCGAACTCGACGCCTCGGGCGCCCGCGAGGTGCTCGAGACGCTCGACGCCGAGTTGATCGGCCTCGAGCCGGTGAAACTGCGCATCCGCCAGATCGCCGCCCTGCTGGTGGTCGAGCGGGTGCGCAAGCGCCTGGGCCTGGCGGCCGAGCCGCCCTCCTTGCACATGTCCTTCACCGGCAACCCCGGCACCGGCAAGACCACGGTGGCCATGCGCATGGCCGATATCCTGCACAAGCTGGGCTTCGTGCGCAAAGGCCACCTGGTCTCGGTGACGCGCGACGACCTGGTCGGCCAGTACATCGGCCACACCGCGCCCAAGACCAAGGAAGTGCTGAAGCGGGCCATGGGCGGCGTGCTGTTCATCGACGAGGCCTACTACCTCTACCGGCCCGAGAACGAGCGCGACTACGGCCAGGAATCGATCGAGATCCTGCTCCAGGTCATGGAGAACAAGCGCGAGGACCTGGTGGTGATCCTGGCTGGTTACGCCGACCGCATGGACCGGTTCTTTGCCAGCAATCCGGGCTTCCGCTCGCGCATCGCCCACCATGTCGATTTCCCCGACTATGGCGACCAGCAATTGATGTCGATCGCCGAGTTGACGCTGGCCAAGCAGAACTATCGCCTGAGCGAGGGCGCCAAGGCCGCCCTGGCGCGCTACATTGCCCTGCGCCGCGCCCAGCCGCATTTCGCCAACGCCCGCTCGCTGCGCAATGCCCTCGATCGCGCGCGCCTGCGCCAGGCCACCCGCCTGTTCGCCCAGCAGCGCCGCGATCTCACCGCCACCGACCTGATGACCATTGAGGCCGAGGATATCCAGGCCAGCCGGGTCTTCCTTGCCAAGGCGGAGGGCCCCCATGGCTGAATCGCTGGTCATTGCCCCCTCGATCCTGTCGGCCGATTTCGCCCGCTTAGGGGAAGAGGTCGCCGCGATGACGGCGGCCGGTGCCGACTGGATCCATGTCGACGTGATGGACGGGCATTTCGTGCCCAACCTGACCTTCGGCCCGGACCTGGTGCGCTGCATGCGCCCCCACAGCAACCACCTGTTCGACGTCCACCTGATGGTCGCCCCGGTCGACCTGCACCTGGAGGCCTTTGCCAAGGCCGGCGCCGATCTCATCACCGTCCATGCCGAGGCCGGGCCGCACCTCGACCGGACGTTGCAGGCCATTCGCGGCCTGGACCGCAAGGCCGGCGTGGCGCTGTGCCCCGCCACCCCGGCCGAGGCGGTGGCCCATGTCCTGGACCGGGTCGATCTGGTGCTGGTCATGACCGTCAACCCCGGCTTCGGCGGCCAGCGCTTCATCGCCGCGCAACTGGCCAAGATACGCCAGTTGCGGGCCATGATCGGCGACCGGCCGATCCGCCTCGAGGTCGATGGCGGCGTCAACAACGAGACCGCCGCCGCCGTGGTCCAGGCCGGTGCCGATACCCTGGTCGCCGGCTCGGCCCTGTTCCGCGGCACGGCCCAGGCCTATCAGCAGAACATCCAGGCGCTTCGCCAGGCTGCCGAACAGCCGTCGCATCCTTAGACTTGCCCATGGGCGGGGTGTGCTATCGTCGCGGCAGCCCCGTCGCAAGGAGAGTCGAAAATGACCGCCACGGCCGAGGGACGCGCCTATCGCCGTCTCCTCATCACCGTCCTTGCCATCGCCCTGTACGCGCCGGCCTCGCCCGGCCGGGCCCAGGACATGATGCGCCATCTCGACCTGACCTCGCCGGCGATGACGCAGGCGGAAATGACGCGCGCCGACGTCGAACGCCTGCTGGCCGCCGCCGGCCCCGCCGGGGCCGATCTGTCAGGCCGGCGGCTGTCGGGCCTCGACCTGTCGGGCCTGGATTTCACCAACGCCAATCTGCGTACCGCCATCCTGAACGGCACCAGGCTGGTCGGGGCCAACATGGCGGGGGCCGTGCTGGACCAGGCCTGGGCGCTGAAGGCCGATTTCTCGCGGGCCGATCTGCGAGGCGCCAGCCTGTTCGGCAGCCAGGCGATCGGCGCCGTGTTCGACGGTGCCGACCTCTCCGGTGCCAGGGTCGCCGGCGACCTGTCCGGTGCCAGCCTGCGCGGCACGATCCTGCAGGGCGCCAGGCTGGGTGCCGACATGCGCAACCAGTCCATGGGCCTGATGCGCGCCGTCCTGAAATCCGCCGACCTCGAAGCGGCGAACCTGTCGGGCGCTGACCTGTCCCGGGTCGATCTGGAATTCGCCGATCTGCGCGGGGCCGATCTGCGCCGGGCCGATCTTCACGGCGCCATGCTCGGCGGCGCCGACCTGACCGGCGCCATGGTGGCAGGTGCCGATTTCCATGACGCCGATGTAACGTCGACGAAGCTCCGCGGCCTGGTCGGCCTCGACCAGGCGGTCGGCATCGATCAGGCGCGCAACCTCGACCGCGCCTTCCGCGACTGACCGGCGATCAGTCCACGGTCGTCGCCTGCGCCCGCGCCCGCACGGGTCGGCAGATCGTTTTCAGGTAGGTCGTCTCGCCGATGCCCTGGCGCAGGGTGGTGCCGGCAATGGCTTCCTGCCAGCCCATGGTGCAATGCAATTCCGATGAGACAGTGGTCGACATGTAATCGACCGCTGTCTTCTCGTCACAGGCCTCCGGTGATACCGGCTTGAGGCAAACCAACACAATCGCCACGAAGGACGCCATTGGGTACTCCTTAGCACAGCGGCCGTTCCGGCCGCCGGGCGCGGAACCCCAGTTAGTCGATGGGACGGTTGGTCATTGCGTCTTCTTACCGTCTGCGGTGAATGACTTAAGGTAGGCGATGACGTTGACGATGTCTTCCGGTTTTGGCAGGCCGACAAAGGCCATTTTGTTGCCCGGCACCTTCAGTTTAGGATTCTTAAGATATTCTGAGAGTTGATCCTCGGTCCAGGTTAGACCCGAGTTCTTCATCGCTGCGGAATAATTAAACCCATCGACCGACGCAGATTTACGCCCGACCACTCCGTTCAATGTCGGACCGACGCCATTTTTCGCGGTTTCGCCCAATTGGTGACATACCTTGCACTTGACGAATACTTTCTCCCCGAGGGCGGCGTCTTCGGCAAAGGCCGCCGAGGGGACGATCACCAGTGCCAGCAGTGCTGCAAGTATAGGCCGCATTTTTTCTAACCTCCCGAGATTCTAACCATCGAATTAGCCAAAAGATTTCTTTCCCATCTTCCGGCTTCTGTGTTTGTGCTTGACCGACGACTGCCCATGGCGACAGCGCCCAAAAAAAGCAATAGACAGTATGAAGAATGCTGATCACACTCCCCGTCAAGAATAGATTAAAATAAATTTGCGCAAGGGAGCGCCGCGGAGTGTCGTCTCGCCGTCATCGGACCCCGCCATGCCGCTGCCGCCAAGGCCCCTGCGCAAGGTCGCGGGCCCTGCCGCGACGGATGGACGCATCCATGGCGAAGCGGGCATGACCATGCAACGCGAAGCCGCGAAACCGACACGGCGCAGCCTCCTGCTGCTGGCGGGCGCCGCCTTGGCGATACCGCGCGCGCTGCACGCCGGCCAGCATCCGCCGCTGAACGTCGGCGTTCTCGAATTCGGCACCGTCGGCTGGGAAATCGAGACCATCCGCCGCCTCGGCCTGGACACGGCGGCCGGGGTGCAAGTTACCGCGACCAGGCTGGCCTCCAACGATGCCGCCCGGATCGCCTTCCTGGGCGGCGGCGTCGACGTCATCGTGACCGACCTGCTGTGGGCCGCGCGGATGCGGGCCGAAGGCCGCAACCTGGTCTTCCTGCCCTTCTCGGCCACGGAGGGCGCCTTGATGGTGCCGCCGGCCTCGGCCATTGCAGGCGTGGCCGATCTCGCGGCCAAGGCGGTGGGCGTCGCGGGCGGGGCGCTGGACAAGAACTGGCTGCTGCTGCAGGCCTATGCCCGCCGGAAGGCCGATCTCGATCTGGCCCGGGCGGCACGGCCGGCTTTCGGCGCGCCGCCCCTGCTGAGCCAGAAGCTCGAGGATGGCGAGTTGGACGCGGCCCTCCTCTACTGGAACTTCTGCGCCCGGCTCGAGGCGAAGGGCTACCGGCGGATCATCGGGGCCGACGAGATCACCCGGTCGTTCGGCATTGCCGGCCCTATCGCCTTCATCGGCTATGCCTTCGCCGAGCGCGTCGTCGCCGGCCGGCCGGACGCCATCCGCGCCTTTGCCGCCGCCTCGCGCCAAGCCAAGCAGGTGCTGGCGTCGCAGGACGAGGCCTGGACCGCCCTCCGCCCGCTGATGCAGGCTGACGACGAGGCAACCTACCAGACCCTGAAACGGCGCTTCGTCGAAGGCATCCCCGGGCGTGCCATCGGCGACGAGCAGGCCGACGCCGCCCAGCTCTATGCCCTCCTGGCCGAGCTGGGCGGCGAGAAGCTGGTGGGCGCGGCCAAGACCCTGCCCGACGGGCTGTACTGGACCGGGACATGAGGCGGGACGGGCGCGTCAAGGTCGCCGGCATCGCCCTGCGCGGCCTGTCCCTGCTGTCCCTGCTGGTGCTTTGGCAGGTTGCCGCCGACCTTGCCGCAAGCCGGTCGTTGCCCTCACCCGGCGCCGTCTTCAGCTTCATGATCGAGGAGGCCCTGCACGGCGACCTGATGTCCAACCTGGGACTGACGCTGTGGCGCGTGGCCGCGTCCTTCACCATCGCCATGGCGATCGGCACCGCGGCGGGCATTGCCCTTGGCCTGTGGCAGCGCGTGAACGCGGTTTTCGACACCTGGCTGCTGGTCCTGCTGAACCTGCCGGCGCTGGTGATCGCCATCCTGTGCTACATCTGGCTGGGCCTGACCGAGGCGGCGGCGATCACCGCGGTGGCGCTGAACAAGATCCCCAACGTCATCGTCATCCTGCGCGAGGGCACCCGCTCCATCGATCGCGAGCTCGACGAGATGAGCCGGGCCTATCGCTTTTCGAGCGCAACCTGGTTGCGCCATGTCCTGATGCCCCAACTGACCCCCTACCTGGCCGCGGCTGCGCGCTCGGGCCTGGCGCTGGTGTGGAAGATCGTGCTGGTGGTCGAACTGCTGGGGCGTTCGGACGGGGTTGGTTACGCCATCTCGGTCCACTTCCAGCTCTTCGACGTGCGCGGCGTGCTCGGCTATGCCCTGGCCTTCATCATCGTCATGCTGGCCGCCGAATTCGTCGTCCTCCAGCCCCTCGAGTCCCATGCCCGACGTTGGCGGCCCTCCCCTGCTTGAGGCGCGGATCACGCGCAAGTGCTACCACGGGCCCGGCGGCACGGTGGAAGCGGTGGGGAACCTGTCCCTGACCATCGCCCCGGGCGAGTTCGTCTGCCTGATCGGCCCCTCGGGCTGCGGCAAGACGACCACCCTGCGCATCCTGCTGGGGCTCGACCGCGACTTCGAGGGCCAGGTGACGCCGGACCCCCGTGACCTGGCCATCGGCGTGGCCTTCCAGGAGCCGCGCCTGCTGCCCTGGCGCACGGTCGAGCAGAACATCCGCCTCGCCCTGCCGGCCGGCCGGCGGCAGCGCAATCTCGATCATCTGCTGGCGGATTTCGGGCTTGTCGCGTGGCGGGCCCGCTATCCCGGCGCCTTGTCGCTGGGCCTCGCCCGTCGGGTGTCGCTGGCCCGGGCCCTGGCCGACGATCCGCCGCTGCTGGTCCTGGACGAGCCCTTCGTCTCGCTCGACGACCGGGCGGCGGGCGAACTGCGCGCATTGGTGCTCGCCGCCGCGCAAGACCACGGCATGAGCGTGCTGATGGTGACGCACAATATTCGCGAGGCGCTGTGGCTCGCCGATCGCCTGGTGCTGCTGAGCCCGCGCCCGGCCCATGTCCTGGGCGAGGTCGTGCTGGACGCGCCCAGGCTGGTCCGCACCGGGCCCTGGATCGAACAGCAGCACCACAAGCTTGCCGCAAGCTTTCAAACCGTCATGACGTGACCGCGCAAGGGAGGGAGGCGGGCATGCCGCGGGCGCTCCTGGTTATTGTCATCTGGCTCGTCGCGGCCGCCGCCAGGGCGGGCGATGTAGCCCCCCTGCCGATGACCCGGATTGCGGACGGGATCTATGTCTATGCCGCGCCCTACGAACTGGCGACGCCTGAGAATGCCGACGGGATCGGCAACCTCGGCTTCATCGTCGGTGCCGACGCGGTCGCGGTGATCGACACCGGCGGCTCCTATGCCGTGGGCCAGCGCCTTCTGGCCGCGGTCCGGGCGCAGACCGAGCGCCCGGTCCGCTATGTCGTCAACACCCATGTCCACCCCGACCACGTCCTGGGCAACGCCGCCTTTCTGGGCCTGGACGCTCATTTTGTCGGGCACGCCAACCTGCCCCAGGCCCTCGCCGACCGGGGCCTAAGCTATCTCGCCGCGACCGCCCGGCTGATCGGCGACGCCGCCTTCGCTGGAACCCAGGCGATACCACCCGATCTGCTGGTGGCAGACCGGCTGACGCTCGACCTCGGCGATCGCACCATCCTCCTCGAGGCCTGGCCGACCGCCCACAGCAACACCGATCTCACCGTGTTCGACGAGAAGACCGGCACCTGGTTTCTCGGCGATCTGGTGTTTTCGGGCCATGTCCCGGCACTCGACGGCAGCCTCCGGGGCTGGCTGTCCGTGCTCGAGGCGATCGCCGCGAGACCCGCCGGGCGCATCGTCCCCGGCCACGGCCCGGCGACAATGCCCTGGCCGCAGGCAGCGGTGCCAACGCGGCGCTATCTCCAGCAGTTGGCGGGCGACATCCGACGCCTGATCGCGCAGGGGCGGACGATGCGCGACGCCGCGGCCCAGGCCGCTCAGGCGGAGCGGGAGCAGTGGACGCTCTTCGACGAATTTAACGGGCGCAACGCGACTAGCGCTTTTCATGAGCTGGAATGGGAGTAGTGTGCGAGCAACTGTCGGCGCCTGCGGCACAATCCAGTTGTGCGGCGCATTGCTTCCCCTGGCGCAACGCAGCATAATAAACGTAACTTAATAAGTTAAAAATAATGATGACTTTGGCCCTTGCAGTATTGCGTCGGCGATCGTCGCGCGATTAGAATTTGTCCATCTTCGACTTCCAACGGCACTGCGATGAGGATCACAGCGTCAGTTCGAGAGCGTGCAGGACTGCCTGTCGCCGCATGACTTCTTGGCGGGCGATACGCCAGCCGTGCGCGCTGTCGAAGAGTAGAGTGTAACATTAAGGCGTTAAGAGCACCGCCCAACCGGCGCGCTGTCGACCAAGGCATCGTGACCCATAATCACTCGGAGGACGCTCATGAAAAAACTCATCTTGTGGACAGGATTGGCATGTTCGCTGTTGTTCGGCGCTGCCGCCAACGCGAACGACGAGGTACAGAAGCTCACCCAGGACCCCAACCAATGGGTCCTGCAGACCGGCGACTATGCCAACACACGTTACTCCAAGCTCGACCAGATCAACGCCGGCAACGTCAACAAGCTCCAGGTCGCCTGGACCTTTTCGACCGGTGTGCTGCGTGGCCATGAAGGCGCGCCGATCGTGGTCGGGGACATCATGTATGTCCACTCCCCCTTCCCCAACACGGTCTTCGCCCTGGACCTGAACGATGACGGGAAGATCATCTGGAAGTACGAGCCCAAGCAGGATCCCAACGTCATTCCTGTAAT
Organism: Oleomonas cavernae; assembly: GCF_003590945.1. Taxonomy (NCBI): domain Bacteria; kingdom Pseudomonadati; phylum Pseudomonadota; class Alphaproteobacteria; order Acetobacterales; family Acetobacteraceae; genus Oleomonas; species Oleomonas cavernae. The sequence continues at coordinate 146,920 of NZ_QYUK01000016.1, forward strand.
GTGCTGCGATACGGTCAACCGCGGCCTCGCCTATGCCGACGGCAAGGTGTTCCTGCACCAGGCCGATACCACGGTGGTGGCACTCGATGCCAAGACCGGCAAGGTCGTCTGGTCGGTCGTCAACGGCGACCCGAAGGCCGGCGCCACCAACACGGCAACGGTCATGCCGGTCAAGGACAAGGTCCTCGTCGGCATTTCCGGCGGCGAGTTCGGCGTCCAGTGCCATGTCACCGCCTACGACCTGAAGACGGGCAAGCTCGCGTGGCGTGCCTATTCCGAAGGCCCCGACGACCAGATCCTGTTCGACCCGGTGAAGACCACCGCGCTCGGCAAGCCGGTCGGCGCGGACTCCAGCCTGAAGACCTGGCAGGGCGATCAATGGAAGACGGGCGGCGGCTGCACCTGGGGCTGGTACTCCTACGACCCCGCCACCAACCTCGTCTACTACGGCTCCGGCAACCCTTCGACCTGGAATCCGAAGCAGCGCCCGGGTGACAACAAGTGGTCCATGACCATCTTCGCCCGTGACGCCGATACCGGGGTCGCCAAGTGGGTCTATCAGATGACCCCGCACGACGAATGGGACTATGACGGCATCAACGAAATGGTGCTGGTCGACCAGAAGATCGACGGCAAGGATCGCAACCTTCTCGTCCACTTCGATCGTAACGGCTTCGGCTACACCCTGGACCGCAAGACCGGCGAACTGCTTGTCGCCGAGAAGTACGATCCGGCGGTGAACTGGGCCTCCAAGATCGACATGGACCCGAAAAGCGCCACCTACGGTCGCCCCCTGGTCGTGGCCCAGTACTCGACCGAACAGAATGGCGAGGACGTGAACTCCAAGGGCATCTGCCCGGCCGCCCTCGGCACCAAGGACCAGCAGCCTTCCGCCTTCTCGCCGCGTACCGGCTTGTTCTACGTGCCGACCAACCATGTCTGCATGGACTACGAGCCGTTCAAGGTGAGCTATACCCCGGGCCAGCCCTATGTTGGCGCCACCCTGTCGATGTACCCCGCCCCCAACAGCCATGGCGGCATGGGTAACTTCATCGCCTGGGATGCCACCAAGGGCAAGATCGTCTGGTCGCTGCCCGAGCAGTTCTCGGTCTGGTCGGGCGCCCTGGCAACCGCCGGCGATGTCGTCTTCTACGGCACGCTCGAAGGTTACCTGAAGGCGGTCGACGCCAAGACGGGCAAGGAACTCTACAAGTTCAAGACCCCGTCCGGCATCATCGGCAACGTCATGACCTACACCCACAAGGGCAAGCAGTATGTGGCGGTGCTCTCGGGCGTCGGCGGCTGGGCGGGTATCGGCCTGGCGGCCGGCCTCACCGACCCCAACGCCGGCCTGGGTGCGGTCGGTGGCTATGCGGCACTGAACAGCTATACCGCCCTGGGCGGTCAGCTGACGGTGTTCGCGGTCCCCTGATCGGTTCGACGACAGCGTAACCACAACGGTAATGGAGGCTGGCGCTGCCCCTTTGGGCATCACGCCAGCCTCTCCCATCTGGGCAGAAACCTAGCGGAGCGTTGGCGTGCGAGGCGCCTCGTCGCCTCGGCCCATGGCGTTCCAGGACTTGAACGGGAGTGCAGGCCTTGTTTCCATCTGATCGTGACCGCAAATTACCCGCCTTCGGCCGGAAACACCGGGGCTGGCACCTCGCCGCACTTCTGCTCTGTGCCACGGCCGGCCTCGGGGCGGCGGCATCGGCGGCGCCCGGCACGGCAGTCGGCAGCGAAGACGGCAAGTACGTGGATGCCGAAGGCAGCCCCACCTACAACATCGCGCCCGACGGCAAGCTGGACTGGTATACCTTCTCGGGTTACCGCCGGTATCATTCCGAATGCCACGTCTGCCACGGCCCGGACGGTGCCGGTTCGACCTATGCGCCGGCGCTGGCGGATTCCATGAAGACCCTCAACTACGAGCAGTTCATGACCATCGTCGTCCAGGGGCGAACGAACGTGGGCGCCGGCAACCAGAAGGTGATGCCGAGCTTCGGCGAGAACCGCAACGTCATGTGTTATCTCGACGACATCTACGTCTACCTGCGCGCAAGGGGCGACGGCGCCCTTGGCCGGGTACGGCCCGAAGCACACGACCCCAAGCCGGAGAGCGCCAAAAGTGCCGAAGCTGCCTGCATGGGCAATTGAGTGGCGGCAGACGGTGCCGGCGGCGCTCGTCGCCGGCGCCGTCGCGCTCGGCGCCTGCCTTGCCGGCAACGGCGCGTTGGCCCAACAGGGGCCGGACCTGGTGGCCACGGACAAGTTGCGGGTCTGCGCCGACCCGTCGAACCTGCCCTTCTCCAACCGCGACAAGGCCGGCTTCGAGAACAAGATCGCCGAGATCGTCGCCGACGAGTTGAAGGTACCCGTGCGATACTTCTGGCTGCCGCAGGGGCCGGGCTTCGTCCGCAACACGCTGGCCACCGGCCTTTGCGACGTGATCATCGGCTATGCCTCCGGTGCCGACATCGTCCAGCACACCAATCCCTACTACCGCTCCACCTATGTCCTGGTCGTCAAGGCCGGCGGCCCGCTGGATGGCGTCGAGCGTCTCGAGGACGAGCGCCTCAAGGGCCGCAGGCTCGGCATCATCGCCGCCACCCCGCCGGCCGACCACCTGTTGCGCCTGGGCCTGCTTAAGGACGCGAAAACCTATTCCCTGCTGGTGGACCGCCGCTATGCCTCGCCGGCGGAGGAGGCCCTGGCAGACCTGGCGTCGGGTGTCATCGACGGCGCCCTGCTGTGGGGGCCGATCGGCGGCTACTTCGCCAAGCAGGCGGCGGTGCCGCTCAAGGTGATCCCGCTGGTGAAGGAGGTGGAACGTCCGGCGCTCAGTTTCCGCATCACCTTCGGCATCCGGCCCGACGAACTCGACTGGAAACATCGCCTCAACGACGTCATCCGCAAGCGCAAGGGTGATATCGACCGGGTTCTGGCCGATTACGGCGTGCCCCTGGTGGCCGATGACGGCAGCCCGGGCGCGGAGGGCAACCTGCAATGAAGCCATGCCGGCACCTCGCGCCGCTGGCCCTCGCCTTGGCCGTCCTGTCGGCCGCGCCCGCCCTGGCAGAGGCGCCGGCCGAGCCTGACGGCTATCGCCTGGAGGACTACCGGGCCGCCACGCCGGCAACCCTGCGCGGCGCCACCGTGCTGACGACTCCGGACGCACAGGCCCTGTGGCAGGCCCAAAGCGCCCTGTTCGTCGATGTCCTGCCCCACGCGCCCAGGCCCGCCAACCTGCCCGCCGGCACGATCTGGCGGGACAAGCCGCACGACAGCATCCCCGGCGCGGCCTGGCTGCCCGATGTCGGGCACGGCGCGCTGGCGGCCGAGACCGAGGCCTATTTCAAGCGCAACCTGGCGAGCCTGACGGCAGATGATCGCGACAAGCCGCTGGTCCTCTTCTGCAAAAAGGATTGCTGGATGTCGTGGAACGCGGCCAAGCGTGCGCTCGGCTATGGCTATCGTCATATCTACTGGTACCCGGATGGTGTCGACGGCTGGGCCGCCGCCGCCCTGCCGCTCGCCCCGCTGGAACCGCGGCCATAGGCGGGCCGCCTCGGAGGTGACCCATGTTGTCCCGTATGCGCCATCTCGCCATCCAGGTGGCTGCGGCCGCGATGATCCTGGGCGCCACGGCGGCCGCCCGGGCCGCCGAGGACGAGGCCACCTGGACCTCGATCAAGCCCGACATCTTCGGCGAACGCGCCATCGCCGCCGATGCCGGGGTCATCTCGCTCGATGCGCCGGACCGGGCCGAGGATGCGGCCCTGGTGCCGATCGACATCCATATCGCGATCCCTGAGGCCGACCATCGCGCCGTCGTCGTGGTAACCCTGGTGGTCGACGAGAATCCCTCTCCCGTGGTCGCGACCTTCACCCTGGGCGAGGCGACCCGGCACTTCGACCTGTCGACGCGGGTGCGCGTGAACGCCTATTCCTATGTTCGCGCCGTGGCGCAGACCAGCGACGGCACGCTCTACATGGCGCGGGCCTTCGTCAAGGCCTCGGGCGGCTGCTCGTCGCCCGCGGTCAAGGACCCGGCGGAGGCCAAGGCCAACCTGGGCAAGATGCGCTTCCGCGTCTTTGCCGGAACCGGGCGGGACGAAGCGCAGGTCCAGATCCGCCATCCCAACTATTCCGGCCTGCAGATGGATCAGGTGACCCGCCTCTATACGCCGGCATGGTTCGTCCAGACCCTGTCGGTCACCCAGGGCGAGACCATCCTGTTCACCATGGAAGGCGGCATTTCGATCAGCGAGGATCCCACCTTCCGCTTCAGCTATCGCGCCGACGGCCGCCCCGTCACGGTGGAGGCCAAGGACACCGAGGGCCACGTCTTCCGCCAGGGCTTTACCGGCGATGGCGGCACCTGACCTGTAGCCCTGCAGCCAAGGCGGGCCATGTAATCGTTGCCGTCATCCCGGCGAAGGCCGGGATCCATCCTGGGCCAGCACGAGATGTCGCAATGGATTCCGGCCTTCGCCGGAATGACGGTGGAGGGAAAGCTTACGGCCGCCAGCCGCTACTTGAAGCAGCGGATCTCGGCTTCCGCCTGGGTTCGCCGCAAGTCGGCGACGATGTCGTCGAACTGCTTGGTACTGCGGAACACATTGGCCTGCAGCCCGATGCCCTGGCGCATCGACAGGATCGTTTCGGCTTCGACATAGCGGTCATAGGGCAGGATCGAGGCGATGACGTCGATCGAGCAGGAGCACCGCTGCATGGCATCATGGGTCTGGCCGTTCGCCGCCATGCAACCGAAGACATAGTCGACGCGGGCCTCGGTCGGGTAGTCGTTCTCGAAGGCCGGCGCGGCCGCCGCCGCCAGGGTCGGCGGGCAAAAGGCGAGCAATGCCGCCACGATCGCTTCAATCGGCCTTGGCATCATAGACAATCTTCTCGTCAAGCAGCGATGCCCCCTGCCCGTTGTCGGCAGCCACGTGGATTTCGACAACCTCGCCCGGGATCTCTTTGGTTACGGTAAAGTCATAGGTCATGGTGTCGAGGCCCAGCATGCGATCCTTGTTGGGATCATCCTTGAAGGGAGTGATGCGCACACGCCAACCGGGCAGCGTGCGGCCGCCGGCCTCGACCGGCCCCGCCTCGACCGTGGCCTTGTCGCGCAGGCTGCCGCGGATCGCATTCTTCAGGTAGCGCGGGTTGACATGAAGCTGGGTCGACAGCACGCCGATGTGATTCTCCAGGAACAGGCTGACCATCGGGTTGCCTGTCATGTCCTCGAACGGGCCCGCGGCGCGCCGGTGTTCGCCGGTGAACAATTCAACCGCCACCGTGCGGGTCTCGGCCCGGCTGCCCGGCGTGATGGAGAGGCGAACCCGGTCGCTGAACGACGGGCCCAGCACCGCGTCATCGGCGGTCCGGCGGCTGTAGGCATAGGTCAGGACATCGCCGGGATGCGTGTTGTCGAGCTGCGGCTCTTCAAACAGCAGGGTCCCGGCATCGGGCGGCACCTCCCCGGCCCGCGCCAGACCACCGTGGACGGTAGCCCCCGCCGCCGCAATGGCCACGGCAAACAAAAACCACGGACTCCTCACACGCATTCTCCCTGGCGCCGGGCCGCTAATCGCCGCCCGTCAATTGTTTTTAAGAGGATTATAAGATCTGCATTTCCCTTTATCAGAAGAAACGGCGATCATTACTGTCCGCTGCCTTGCTCTATACGGCAAGGAAAAAGCCCGCGCCCGCTGATGCTCAGCGTGACAGCGCGCTGTTGCCGGCCATGTTGAGCATGAAGCCACGGCCGCGCACGGTGCCGATCGAGGGGCCCCCGACCCGCGTGATATCGGTGAACTTCCCGCGCAGATAGCCGACATAGACGTCGACGACGTTGAGGGAGACCCCGCCCTGGGTTGCCCACAGGCGGTCGAAGATGTCGCTGCGCGACACCGGATGGTTGGCACTGTGCATCAGCAGGGCCAGAAGCTCGGCCTCGCGCTGGGTCAGCTTGATGTGCACGGTGCCGAAATGCGCCTGGCGCGTCTCCAGGTCGAGGATCAGGCGCCCGGCGATCAGTCGGGTACGCTCGTCCATGCCGACCGAGCGGTGCAGCAGGTGGGCCCGCAGGCGCGCCACCAGTTCGTCGAACTGGAAGGGCTTGACGATATAGTCGTCGGCCCCGGCCATCAGGCCATCGGCCCGGTCGCTGACTTCATCCTTGGCACTGAGAAACAGGATCGGGCCGGTATGGCCGTATTCGCGCAGCGAACGGCAGACATCGAGGCCCGAGCCGTCCGGCAGCACCATGTCGAGCAGCACGGCGCAGGGGTTGATCTCCTTGGCGGCGCCCAGCGCCTTGTCGGCCCGGTCGACCACGGTCACGTCGAAGCCGTCGGCCTTCAGGCCGCGGATCAAGAAGGAACCGATATCGGCGTCGTCCTCGACAAGAAGTACGTTCATCGCGTCGTTACCCTGCGCTTCAGTTCCCGCTGGCGGCGGTGGGCAGAACGATGGTCACCCTGGTGCCGCGCCTGGAGTCCTCATCCGATGATATAAGGATGCTGCCGTCATGTCGCGCAATGATCCAGCGGGCCAGGGCCAGGCCAATGCCAAAGCCCGATTTCTCGGCTGAATTGCGGCGGGCAAAGCGCTGGAACACCTGTTCGCGCGCCTCCGGGGGGATGCCGCAGCCATCGTCGGCCACGGTAATGGAAGCCCCCGCCGCCCCCGCCGACAGCGAGACCACGATGGCCGTTGCCCCCGTCGCGTGCCGAATCGCGTTGTCGATCAGGCCTTCGACCACCTGGCGCAGCCATTCGGCGTCGGCCCTGGCCTCGACCGGGGTGTCCGGCAGGTCCAGCCGCAGTTCGAGCCCCTGCCGCCGCGCCGAGATCGCAAAAGACTCGACCGCATCGCTCAGCACCGATTGCAGCGCCGCCTGCCGAAAATCCAGGTCGATCTCGCCGCTTTCCGAGCGGGCGACGCGCAGCAGATCCTCCACCCGGCGATGCAGGCGCAGGGCGCGCTGGCGGATGGTGGTCAGGATGGGCCTGACCGTTTCGGCCGGGATCGAGGTCGCCCGCAAGGCCACGTCGCACTCGCCCAGCACCACGGTCAGCGGCGTGCGCAGTTCGTGGCTGACATCGGCAAAGAACCGTCGGCGCGAGCGATCGATCGCGCCGAGCTGTTCATTGGCCTTGGTCAGGTCCGCCGTCCGCTCGGCGACTGTCCGTTCCAGATTGGCCCGGTCCTCCGACAGGCGCCGTTCGCGCTGGGCCAGCATCGACGCCATGCGGTTGAACCGCGCCACCACCAGCCCCAGTTCGTCGCGCGCACCGATCGGCAGGCGGGTCTCCAGGTCACCCCGCGCCACGGCCTTGGCGGCATGCTCGATGGAGACGATGCGCTGCAACAGGGGCAGCGTGATCCGGCGGTGCAACAAAACGGCGGCGACCAGCGCCAGCAGCGCGGCGGCCAGCGCCCCCTCGACCAGCCGGCGCGAGGTTTGTCGCAAGGAATCGCGCCCGGCCGCCACGGCCCGGCGCTCGGCCTCGACCAGCGACGACAGGGCCGGCCCGGCCGACAAGGCAAAAACGTTGAGCGCCCCGCGAATGGCATCCCCGCGGCTCAGCGTGCCGGGCTCGTCCAGGGCTCGGCCGACCGATGCGTCCAGCGTCCGGAAGTCGGCACGAAGATGGGCCGACACCCGGCCGCCGCCCGCGCCCGGATCGGCTTGCCCCTGCGCCGCATCGAAGGCGACCAGGGCTTCCTCGGTCTGCGCGCGCAAGTCTGCCAGGCGCGTGCGGCTGGGCGAGGTGGCGTTGGTGCTGTCGATCGAGGCCAGCGCATAGTCGGTCAGCCGCCCGGAAATCTCGGCCAGCAGGTCGAGCCGATGCTGCGACGCCATCAACCGCTCCAGCGCCCGATCCGACACCTGCACGGCAAAGAAAATACCCGCGGCTGCCAGGACGGTGAGCATGGCCACACCGCCGACGAGAAACAGAAGCCTGGCCCTGATCGATCCCATGCCTGCCTGAAGCCGAGCTTCCTCCACAGCGTTTCTACGGCCGCCATCGCGGCAATCTGGCATGCTTCGCGCACCTGAAAAAGCGCGAAGATTGCGCGGATTATCGCCGGCACCGGGCCTTGGCGCGGCCACATGGCATGCAACAGGTCCGATAGCATCGCCGCGGCCCTGCCCATCGCGGCAAGCGCTGAAACCAGCATTGTTCTCTTGATTGTCGATCGGTGAACTTGATCGATCACGCAGGCCATCAAATACTATCGGCTTATGAATTTTATTATTTTCAACTTACATCTAATACCTTGACTGAGAAACAGGCCCCTGAATAATCGGGGCCATGAACAATAGACGGCGTGCATTACCGATCATTGGAACGGCGCTTGTCGGTTTGACGATGGCGGTTACCACCGCCTGGCCCGGCTCGAGCCGGGCTCAGGCGACGCCCCCATCGATCGAGGTTCGCATCGGCCTTGTCGGCCACAAGAGCCAGCCGCCGGCGCTCTACGAGCTCGACCCGACACCGCCGGACGAAGGCGCGGCGGGGGCCCGGCTTGCCATCGAAGACAACAATACCACCGGCAAGTTCACCCATCAGCGCTACGCCCTCGACGAGGCGACACTGGCTGCCGGGCAATCCGCCGTCGAGGCAGCAACGCGGCTGGTCGACGGCGGCGCCGGCTTCCTGATCCTGGACCTGCCGGCCGACGAGTTGCTCGGCGTGGCCGATGCGTTGGCGGCGCGGAACGTCATCCTGTTCAATGCCCAGGCGCAAGACGACCGGCTGCGCAATGCCGACTGCCGCGCCAATCTCTTTCACATCGCGCCCAGCCGCGCCATGGTCACCGACGCCCTGGCCCAGGTCATGACCGCGAAGCGCTGGGCCGATCTGTTCCTGATCGTCGGCCCCGGCCCGAGGACCAGCTCTACGCCGAGGCGGTGCGGCGTTCCGCGAAGAAATTCGGCTTGAAGATCGTGGCGGAAAAGAACTGGGACTTCGGCGCGCTCGCCCGCGCCCGCGGCGACAGCGTCACCCAGGCGGAAGCCCTGGTCTTCACCCGCGGGGTCGACTACGACATCATGATCGTGGCCGACGAAGCAGCCGATTTCGGCGACTATATTTCCTACCACACCTGGGATCCCAAACTGGTGGCGGGCACCCAGGGCCTGGTCGCCACCCCCTGGCACCGCGCCCAGGACGCCTGGGGTTCGGCGCAACTACAAAGCCGTTTCTACAAGGCGGCCGGGCGCACCATGCGGCCGGTCGACTATCAGGCCTGGGTTGCCGTGCGCGCGATCGGCGAAGCGGTTACGCGCCTCAAATCGGCCGACCCGCAGGCGGTTGCCGGCTTCATGGTCGACCCGGATTTCCAGATCGCAGCCTTCAAGGGCGTTCCGGTCAGCTTCCGGCCCTGGGACCACCAGTTGCGTCAGCCGCTGCTGATCGCGCAGGCCATGGCAATCGTGACGGTTTCGCCGCAGGCAGGCTTCCTGCACCAGCGCACGCCGCTCGACACGCTGGGCTTCGATCAACCGGAAAGCACCTGCCGCTTGCCATGACAGGAAGGGGCGGATCAACCGCGCCGTTTGGGAGGAATGTGGAATGTGGCGCCCGATCTTGCTTGGCATGATACTGGTTACAGGTGTCGGGATTGCCATCCCGGCCGCCGCCTACACCGTCTATGTCTCGAACGAGAAGGGCAACTCGATCAGCGTGATCGATTCCGTGACCATGGCGGTAACGAATACCGTTGCGGTCGGCCGGCGGCCGCGCGGCATCACCATCAGCAACGACGGCAAGTTCCTGTTTCTCGCTGCCAGCGACGAAGACGGCGTGCAGGTGATCGATACCGCCACGATGAAAGTGGTGCGCACCCTGCAATCGGGCCCGGACCCCGAACTGTTCATTCTTCACCCGTCCGGCAACCCGCTCTACATCGCCAACGAAGACGATGCCCTCGTAACCGTGGTGGACGTGGAAAAAAACCAGATCCTGGCGCAGGTGCCGGTGGGGGTGGAGCCCGAGGGCATGGGCATCAGCCCGGACGGCAAGATGCTGGTCAACACCTCCGAAACCACCAACATGGCCCACTTCATCGATACCACGACCTTCCAGGTGATCGACAGCGTCCTGGTCGATTCAAGGCCCCGCTTCGCCGAATTCAACAGAGACGGCAGCAGGCTGTGGGTCAGTTCCGAAGTCGGCGGCAGCATTGCCGTCATCGACCCGAAGACGCGGCAGATCATCAAGACGATCGAGTTCGAAATTCCCGGCGTGACCCGGGAAGCGATCCAGCCGGTGGGCGTGCGCGTCACCAGCGACGGCAAGTATGCCTTTGCCGCCCTGGGCCCCGCCAACCGCGTCGCCGTCATCAACGGCGAAACGCTGGAGGTCGAGAAATACCTGCTGGTCGGCCAGCGGGTCTGGCAACTGGCCTTCACCCCGGACCAGAAATTCCTCTACGCCACCAACGGCAATTCCAACGACGTTTCGATCATCGACGTCGCCGAGTTGAAGGTGGTGAAGACGATCGCCGTCGGTGAAGCGCCCTGGGGCGTGGTGGTCTCGCCCCGGTGATCGGCCCTGCCCCGTCAATCAACAAGAAAATCGAGAGGATACCCATCATGCGAAACCTGTCCCTTTGTGCCGGCGCGGCGCTCGCGCTACTCGTCGGCGGCCAGGCCCTGGCGGCCGAGAACAGCAACCGGGTCGAAGCCAAGGCGACGCCTGACCAGGCCTGGGCGCTGATCGGCGATTTCTGCGGCATCAAGAATTGGCACCCTGCCATCGCGACCTGCGAATTGTCGGAAATGGATGGTGCCAAGATCAGGACGCTGACGGCAAAGGACGGCGCCAAATTCGTCGAGAAGCTGGTCAAGTGGGATGATGCGGGCAGGTCCTACACCTACGCGATCCTGGAGAGTCCGCTGCCGGTCGAGAAGTATGTCTCGACCCTGAAGGTCGAGGAGGACGACGAGCCGGGCAAGGTGGCAATCATCTGGTCGTCGAGCTTCGAGCCCAAGGGGGTTTCCGAGACCGATGCGCGCAAGGTCGTCGCCGATATCTATGTCGCCGGCCTGCTCGCGCTGAAGAACACGCTCAAGGGCAAGTGATGGCGGGTAAGTGATGGCGGGCCGGGTGCCCGATCGGTATCCTCCTCCCATGCGGTCACAGCCCGGGACATGATTGTGGCACCACCAGAATCCCTGCCGGCCTTGTCGATCAACGGCCTCGGCCATCGCTTCGGTGCAAGGGAGGCTTTGGCCGGCATCTCGCTCGAGGTGCCGGCCGGGCGCTTCGTTGCCCTGCTGGGCCCCAACGGGGCCGGCAAGACCACGTTGTTTTCGGTCGTCACCCGCCTCTACAACAATCAGTCGGGGGTCATTTCGGTCTTCGGGCACGACCTGCGCCGGGCCCCCTCCCGCGCCCTGGCCGAACTCGGCGTCGTGTTCCAAAGCCGCACCCTCGACCCCGACCTAACGGTGCGCCAGAACCTGGCCTATCACGCCGCCCTGCACGGCCTGGCCGGCCGGGCCGTGCGGGCGCGCATCGAGCATCTGCTGATCCGCGCCGGCCTGGGCGAGAAGATCGACGACAAGGTGCGGATCCTCTCGGGCGGCCAGGCGCGCCGGGTCGAGATCGCGCGCGCCCTGGTCCACGCGCCGCGCCTGCTGCTGCTCGACGAGCCGACCGTCGGCCTCGACCTCGCAGCCCGCGCCGGCATTGTCGACAGCGTGCGCCAACTGGTCCGCGACGACGGCATCTCGGTCCTGTGGGCGACCCATATCTTCGAGGAAATCGCGCCCGAGGATGCCGTCTACGTGCTGCACGAGGGCAATATCGTGGCCGCGGGCACGGCCGCCTCGCTGGCCGAGGAAAGCGGGTCGACCCTGGCGACCGCGTTCCGCAAGCTGACGGAGCAGGCCCGATGACGCCCGCCGCACCCTCGCGCCTCGGCCTTGCCGGCTACCTGGTTTGCCTGGGCGGCATCACCCGGCGCGAGCTGTTGCGCTTCGTCAACCAGCGCGAGCGCTTTCTGTCCGCCCTGGTACGGCCCCTGATCTGGCTGTTCATCTTCGCCGCCGGCTTTCGCAGCGTGCTCGGCGTCTCGATCCAGCCGCCCTACGAGACCTATATTCTCTACGAGGTCTACGTCGTGCCGGGGCTGGCCGTGATGATCCAGCTTTTCTACGGCATGCAGTCGTCGCTCTCGATGGTCTATGACCGCGAGGTCGGCTCCATGCGCGTGCTGCTCAGCAGCCCGTTCCCGCGCTGGTCCCTGCTGCTGGCCAAGCTCCTGGCCAGCGTGCTGGTCTCCGTCGCCCAGGTCTATGTGTTCTTGGGATAGCCTTGTTCTGGGAGGTCGACGCGCCGGCGCTGGGTTATCTCCTGGCCCTGCCCGCCTTCGTGCTGACCGGCCTGATGCTGGGCGCAATCGGGCTGTTCCTGTCGTCGCTGATCAAGCAGTTGGAAAACTTCGCCAGCGTGATGAATTTCGTGATCTTCCCGATGTTCTTCGCCTCGTCGGCGCTCTATCCGCTGTGGCGGATCCGCGAGGCGAGTGAAACACTCTATGTCATCTGCCTGGCCAACCCGTTCAGCCATGCCGTGGAACTGATCCGCTTTGCCCTGTACGGCGCCTTCGAGCCCGTATCCCTTGCCGTGGTCGCCGGCACGACCGCCGCATTCTTCGTTGCCGCCGCCGTGGCCTACGATCCCGTGCGGGGGTTGATGGCCCGTCGCGGCGGGCCCAGAGGAGAAGCACCATGAGGCCCCGCATCCTTGCCGCCCTGTGCCTGATCCTGGCCGCCCCGGCCCAGGCCCAGGCTCCGGCCGACCCGGACTGGCCGTGCATTCAGCGCAAGGTCGGCACGATCAGCGCCGGCACCGTCTGGAGCGGTCCCGACCTTGCCAGCGCCGGGCCGTGGGACAAGGATTTCGACGCCGCGGCCCTGGCGCAGAAGCTTGCTTCGCGGCGCACGCCGATGGCCGAGGTCGACGGCCTGATCGAGGCCTTCGCCCAGGCCGCCGGGCCTGAGAAGAGCGTGCGCCTGACCCGGGTCTTTGCCGGCGTGCTGGAGCTGACCAACACCGAGCGGGACCGCATCCTGAACGGCATCACCCGCTATGCCCGCGGCCAGCACAAGCTCGCCGACCGGATCCGGGAAGCGAGCGACAAGGTGGGCGAAGCCAAGGATTCACCGATGGCCGCGGAATCCAAGGAAACCCTGGAACTGGAAAACCAGTTGCAGTGGGATACCCGGATCTTCGAGGAACGCCGCCGGTCCCTGACCTATGTCTGCGAGACGCCGGTCCTGCTGGAACAGCGGGTCTTCGAGATTGCCCGCCGCATCCAGCAGCGGCTGTGACGGGTTACGCGCCGCCGATCCGGCGATAGGTGTTGATCACCGCTGGCCCGGCCGCCGCCTGCCGGGCCAGATCGAACAATTGCGCATGGGCCGGCGACAATTGGCAGGCCGGATCGGTCGCCGCCGCGGTGCCGGTCAGGGCCAGGGCCTGGCAGCGGCAGCCGCCCCAGTCGATCTCCTTGCGCTCGCAGCTTTGGCACGGCTCGGGCATCCAGTCCGTCCCGCGAAAGGCCGCGAAGGCCGGGTCGTTGGCCCAGATGTCGGCGAGCCGGCGGCCCCGGATGTTGGCGAAGCTGAGGCCCGGAATGGTCTCGGCCGCGTGGCAGGGCAGGATGTTGCCGGTGGGCGAGACATTGACGAAGCGCCGGCCCCAGCCGCCCATGCAGGCCTTGGGCCGCCGGGCATAGTAATCGGGGATCACGTAATCGATCAGCAGCCGCCCGCCCAGGCGCAACCGCTCCGCCTCGACCAGGGCGGTGGCGGCATCGAGCTGGTCCAGCGTCGGCATCAGGTAGTCGCGGTTCTTCAGCGCCCAGCCGTAATACTGGACATGGGCGATCTCGATGCGCTCGGCCCCCACATCCTCGGCAAAGGCGATCATCTCGTCCAGGCGATCCAGGTTCTGGCGATGCACCACCGCATTGATGGTCAGGGCCAGGCCCGCCTGGTGCACCTCCTGCGCCGCCGCGCGTTTCTTCTGTAACCCGCCGGGATAGGCACTGATCTTGTCGGCATTGGCGGGGTCGGTGTCCTGAATCGAAATCTGCACATGGTCGAGGCCGGCCTCGACCAGAACCTCGAGCTTCTCACGGTCCAGCAGCACGCCCGAGGTGATCAGGTTGCTGTACAGCCCGGCCGCGCGGGCGTGGCCGACAAGCTGGGGCAGGTCGCGCCGCACCAGGGGCTCGCCGCCCGAGAAGTGGATTTGCAGAATGCCCAGCGCCGCCGCCTCGTCGATCAGGCGCAGCCACTCCCCGGTGTCCAGTTCGTCGGCCACCCGCGCCAATTCGATCGGGTTGGAACAATAGGGACACTGCAACGGGCAGCGATGCGTCACCTCCGCCAGCAGGGCCAGGGGGGCGTCGATCATGGTTGCCACGCGCCCGGTGTCACCAGGCCCGGCTCGACATAGGCGAAGTGCAGGGCATCGAGCTGCGCCCAGAGCACATCGCATTTGAAGGTCAGGGCCGCAATCACCGCCTGTTGCTGGTCGGGCCGGCGCGCCTCGCGCTTGACATAGTCCAGGGCGAAATCGGCGTCGCGCGGGGCCTGGGTCAGGCGCTTGTCGAAATAGGCCAGGGCCTCCTTCGAGACGAAGTCGTAATTGGCCAGCATCCCGGCCACCCGGTTGGCGATGATGCCGGGCGCAAACAACTCAGTCAGCGACGAGGCGATGGCTTCCAGCAACGGCCGCTCGGCCACGAAATGGACGTAGGCGTCGACCGCGAAGCGCGTGGCCGGCAGGACCCCGCGGGCGGAGGCGACATAGGCCCGGTCGAAGCCCAGGGAATCGGTCAGCCGCAGCCAGCGCTCGATCCCGCCGTCGCCCTCGCGCTCGCCGTCGTGATCGATGATGCGCTGGCGCCAGCTTCGGCGCAGGGCCGGATCTTCCAGCCGCGCCAGCAAGGCCGCGTCCTTCAGGGGAATCCGGCTTTGGTAGTAATAGCGGTTCAGTGCCCAGGCGCGAACCTGGTCGATCGTCAGCTTGCCGCCATGCAGCAGGGCGTGGAAGGGGTGTTTGTCGTGATAGCGCGCGGCGCCGACGGCGCGCAGCGCGGCCTCGAGCTCCTCAGGGGTCATGATCGCGTTCACAGGTGAATTTCCTCCCCATCCACGGGTACGTGCCAGCCCGCTGCTGTCGCGGCAGCGCGTTGCGACGTCCCGTCGACGAGCGCCGGGTTGGTCGTATTGATATGGATAAAGATCCGCCGGCCGATCGACAAGTCGGCCAGGCGGGCCATCGTGCCATCGGGCCCGGACATGCTGACATGCCCCATCCGGTAGCCGGTCTTGGCCGAGGCCCCGAGCAGGATCATCTCGTCATCCTGCCACAGCGTGCCGTCGAACAGCAGCAGATCGGCGCCATCGATACGCCGGCGCAAGGCCTCGTCGATCGCCGCGCAGCCCGGCACGAACACAACCCGGCGGGTGTCATCGGTGATCTCCAGGCCGATCGTGGTGCCCTTTCGCCCGGTCAGGTCGTTCCCGGCCCCTTCGAGGTAGAGCGGCACCTTGCCGGCAACATCGAAGGCGGTGACCGTCACCCCGCCGGCGACCTCGAAGGGAACATCGAGAGCGATCGGCCGGCGCGGCACCCGTTCGGCCGGCAAGGCGCCGAAAATCGGGTTGGCATCGATGGTGCCCAGGGTTTCCGCGGTGCCGTGCAGGGCAAACCGGTGGCCTTCGCGCAGGCTGAGCAGACCGGTGATGAAATCGATCTCGCCGCCGGTCAGCACCACATCGGCGATCGGCGAATGGCGCAACCCCTCCCCCGGCCAAGCCTGCGCCGGCCACAGGGCCGGATTGGCCATGATCTGTGCCCGCAGGTCCGGGGAGGCGTTGATCAAGGTCCAGGCGGCACCGTCGCGGCTGACCGCGATCGAGGCCTGGGTGCGCTGGGGCGCCGCCGGATCACCCTGCCAAGCCTTGAGCGAGGTTGGGGCGCGACAGTTCCACTGTGGAAAACCGCCGCCGGCCGCGGTGCCGAGGAGCAAGATGCGCATGGGGCCTCGACACAGTGCTACCGACGGCAGCCCGTCAGATCAGCGCTCGGCGCAGGCGTAGGCGTTGATTTCCATGCCGACGCGGATTTCGCTGATCCGTGGCTTCGACCATTTCTTCATGTCGTTCTCCCTTGGTTGTGGGCGGTTTTCGCCTTTCGACAGGCTCACTATACCAGTGTGGCGGCGCAATTGGCACGGCCAATTATGGTAGAATTTCTGAAATTTGCCTTATTATTCAAAAAAATAGATGATCTTTCCCAGTAAGTGGGTGCAGGATCATCGGACTTAACTCGCCAATGCGCGAGATTGTTCTTAAGTTCTTATGAATTCCTTAGTTTTCTACCCGGCGCCACGGCTTCTTATGGTTTGCTTATAGTCAGCGGCGGCGCGACTTCTTTACTTGGCCTTGCGCACCTGGCCTTTTGTGGAGGCGCCATGAGAACGCTTCGAAAAACTGCCATCGCCGGCCTGTTCGTCGGCCTCACGGCCCTGTCGGGCACCGCCTATGCCGAGCCGCTGAAAATCCTGCTGCTGCCGTTCAGCTTCTTCGACACCTCGGGCGAGCCGCGCGACCAATCGGCGGACCATGCCCGGCGACTGGCGGCCATCACCAGCGATCTGGCCGCGAAAATCGAGGCGCAGGGCCTGTTCGAGGTCGTCGTGGCACCGGCCGATGCACCGCCCTGCCCGGCCGGCGACAATGATTGCGTTCTGGGCCTGGCCCGCCGGGCCGGCGCCGACCTGATCCTGACCGGTGCGGTACAGAAGGTCAGCACCATGGCGACGCAGCTCTGGGTCGGCGCCTTCGATGCGGGCAACGGCAAGCGCGTCTTCTACAACCAGCTCAGTTTCCGCGGTGATACCGACCAATCCTGGCAGCGGGCCACGGCCTTCCTGTTCGACCAACTCGCCGCGGATCCGCCCAAGAAATCGTAAGACACCTCAACCAACCAAATAACCAAGCAATAAAGGTCCCGCTCGAATTCGGGACCGACAGTCAAGGGATAACGCCTCGATGAAGTTCGCCCGATTCGTCTTCGCCGCCTGTCTGGTCGCCCTGATGCCGTTCGTCGCCCAGGCGCACGGCCCGGTGCGCAAGAAAATCACCGAGAGCGTCCAGATCAACCTGCCGGCTGAAAAGGTATGGGCGGCCATCGGCAACTTCCAGGACATGGGCTGGCTGCCGGGCGTCGCCAAGACCGAGGGCAAGGGCGGCAACGAGGTGGTCGATCCCGACGACGACACCAGGAACCCCACCCGCCGCCTGACCCTGGCCAACGGCGCCACCATCGACGAGGTCCTGTACAAATATCAGGCCGACAAGATGAGCTATTCCTACCGCATCACCGCGGTGGACGTGAAAGTGCTGCCGGTCACCAACTACGCCTCGACCATTACCGTCCTGCCGGGCGAGAACGGCACCAGCACGGTAGAATGGCGCGGCGCCTTCTACCGCGGCTATCCCAACAACGACCCGCCGCCAGAACTCAACGACGAAGCGGCCGTGACCGCGGTCACCACGCTTTACCGCACGGGGCTCGATGCGTTGAAGGCAACGCTCGAGAAGGGGTCATGAGGGCGGCCAGCCATGCCTTTGGCGCAGCCTCGCTGCTGCTCGCCGCCTATTGCCCGGCGCCCCTCGCCGCCGAGGCCTTCGTGACGGACCAGCCGGGCGAACAGGTCTCGGTGGTCGATCTCGACCGCATGGTCGCGGTCGCCAGCATCCCGGTAGCGGGCGAGCCGGCGGGGATCGCTGTGAGCCCTGACGGCACCCGTGCCTTCGTCACCAGCCCGGAAGGCAAGTTCGTCAGCGTCATCGATACCGCGGCGCGTCAGGTCATCCGGCAGATCGCGCTGGACGGCGGGCCGCTGGGCATCGCCGTCCATCCCGCCGGCCAGCCGGTCTATGTCGCCGACTGGTATGCCAGGCGCCTGTGGGTGGTCGATCCGCGGGGCCAGGCCCCGTTGCGCACCGTCACCGTCGGCACCTCGCCCTCGGGCGTGGCCGTGACCCCGGACGGCAAGTTCGTGCTCACCGCCGACCGCGACGACAACGCGGTTTCCATCGTCGACACGGCGAGCCTCGAGCGTGTCGCCGTGGTGACCGTGGGCACGCGGCCGTTCGGGGTTACCGTGGATGCGGCGGGGCGCCGGGCCTATACCGCGAATGTCGGCTCCAACGATGTCTCGGTCATCGATCTTGGCACCCGGCAGGTGGCGGGAACCGTGAAGGTCGGCGATCGCCCCTATGCCGTCGCCCTGGCCCGCGGCCGCGCCTTCGTGACCAATCAATATGGCGGCACCGTCAGCGTTTTCGACACGCAGACGCTGGCCACCCTGGGCCGGGTTCCCGTCGGGGAATATCCCGAAGGCATCGCGGCCAGCCGGGATGGCGCCCGGGTCTATGTCGCCAACTGGTTCTCCAACACCCTGACCGCCATCGATACCGGAACAATGACGGTCGTGGGTGAAGTGGCCGTTGGGGATGGCCCGCGTGCCTTCGGTCAATTCATCCGGTAAGCACAGGCACGTTACACTCGGTAAAGCGTTCACCCACCACAAGCTCGACACTGGGAGGAAGTAACCATGGCATCGATATCCCTGCATCCGTCCATCGACAACGGCATTGCGCCAGGCTCGAAGGATTTCGCCGGCGGCACCTTGGTGTGCAAATGCGCCGACCGGCCGGTCAAGGTGAGCGTGGGCGCGCAGACCGCGCACAACCACGCCTGCGGCTGCACCAAGTGCTGGAAGCCCAAGGGCGCCATCTTCTCGGTCGTCGCCGTGGTCTCGCGCGACAAGGTGAGCGTCACCGAGAACGCCGACAAGCTGGCCGTGGTCAACAAGGATGCGCCGATCCAGCGCCATGCCTGCAAGGGCTGCGGCGTGCACATGTACGGCCGCATCGAGAACACCAACCATCCCTTCTACGGCCTCGACTTCATCCACACCGAACTCTCGCCCCAGAGCGGCTGGTCGGCGCCCGAATTCGCCGCCTTCGTCTCCTCGGTCATCGAATCCGGCGTCCGGCCGGAACAGATGGGCGCCATCCGCGGGCGCCTGCGCGAGTTGGGGCTGGAGCCCTATGACGCGCTCTCGCCGGCCCTGATGGATGCCATCGCCACCCATGTCGCCAAGGCCTCGGGCGCCCTGGCGGCCTGATCACCGAACTTGCACACAACCGGCCGGGCCGCGCGCCCGGCCGGCTTTGCCATAAGGAATAGCTGTCATGGACGTTCGCGCCGCCGTCGCCTTCGAGGCCGGCAAGCCGCTCGAGGTCACCACCGTGCAACTGGAAGGCCCGCGCGAGGGCGAGGTGCTGGTCGAGATCAAGGCCACCGGCATCTGCCACACCGATGCCTTCACCCTCTCAGGGAGCGACCCCGAGGGCCTGTTCCCCGCGATCCTGGGCCACGAGGGCGCCGGCGTGGTGGTCGAGGTCGGCCCGGGGGTGACCACGCTCAAGCCCGGCGACCATGTCATCCCGCTCTATACCCCGGAATGCCGGCAGTGCGACTACTGCCTCAGCCGCAAGACCAACCTGTGCCAGAAGATCCGCATCACGCAGGGCCGCGGCCAGATGCCCGACGGCACCTCGCGCTTCTCCTACAAGGGCAAGCCGGTGCTGCACTACATGGGCACCTCGACCTTCGCCAACTACACCGTGGTGCCTGAGATCGCCCTGGCCAAGATCCGCACCGACGCGCCCTTCGACAAGGTCTGCTACATCGGCTGCGGCGTCACCACCGGCATCGGCGCGGTGATCAACACCGCCAAGGCGACGGCGGGCTGCAATGCCGTGGTCTTCGGTCTGGGCGGCATCGGCCTCAACGTGATCCAGGGCTTGCAGCTCGTCGGTGCCAACATGATCGTCGGCGTCGACCTCAACGACGACAAGGAAGCCTGGGGCCGCCAGTTCGGCATGACCCATTTCGTGAACCCGAAAAAGGTCAGCGGCGACATCGTCGCCCACCTGGTGGAACTGACCAAGGGCGGGGCCGACTATTCCTTCGACTGCACCGGCAACACCACGGTGATGCGCCAGGCGCTGGAATGCGCCCACAAGGGCTGGGGCGAGAGCGTCATCATCGGCGTCGCCGGGGCCGGCCAGGAGATCTCGACCCGGCCGTTTCAGCTCGTCACCGGGCGGGTCTGGCGCGGCACCGCCTTCGGCGGCGCGCGCGGCCGTACCGATGTGCCGAAGATCGTCGACTGGTACATGGACGGCAAGATCCAGATCGACCCGATGATCACCCATGTCCTGCCGCTCGAGCAGATCAACGACGCCTTCGACCTCATGCACCACGGCAAGTCAATCCGCGCCGTCGTCACGTTCTGAGGCTTAAGGCCAAAAAAAATCCCGGAATGCCGAGGAGACATGAGGCATTCCGGGATGAGTGGCGTACCGGCATCGTGGAGGGAAGTGCCGGATACGCGGGTAAAACTTGGGCGTCAGAAGATGTAGGAGATGTTGACGCCGACGAAGTCGCGGTCGACGTAGGGGTTGCGTGAACCACCCAGGCCGCCGCCGCCGCCGAAGCTCTTGAAGTAGTTGACGCTGAGCGACCAGTTGTCGAGGTAGTCGAACTTCAGCCCGAAATTGAGCGAGGTGACGCTCTTGGTGAAGCCGGGGTTGGGCGCCGGCGTCGAGCCGAACAGGCCGTGGGAGAAGCCGATCGACGGGGTCATGGTGACGCCGTCCATGACGTTGGGATAGTCCCAGAAGAACAGGCCCTGGACACCGCCCGAGAATTCGGTCGGCGGCTTCCAGGTCGGCGGGAAGGCGGGGCCCAGCGAGGTCGCCTGGATCTCGTCGGCGACCATGGCCGGACCGACATTCAAGGGCCGGGTATGGAAGCCCGAGAAGCCGTTCTGGCCGTAGGCGGCATATTGCGTGCCCTCGTTCAGGTCGATGTAGAGGGCGCCGAACTCGACCAGGCCGATCAACTGGTTGGCACCCAGCAGCGAGGTGACCCAATTGGTGCCGCCCAGGATCTGGGTGAAGCGCACCGCCGCCTGCCAGACATCGTGGCGTTCGTCAAGGTAGAAGCGCCGGCCGGGAATATACTGGTCGTCGGCCGGGGTGAAGCCGGTCTCCAGGATCGGCGCGACACCGGGATTGGGCACGCAGATGGCCGCGACGCAGATCGGGGTCAGCGCCCGGGTCGCCTGGTCGATCGGTGCGCCACCGGCCGCGTTATAGGCGGTGCCGATGAAGGCCGGCTCCGAGATCCAGATCGGCACATTGTGCTTCCAGCTGACCTCGGCATTGATCGCCACCGCCAAGGGATCGTAGGTCGTGTTGAAGGCAAAGCCGATCATCTCCAGCCCGGTCGGGTAGTAGATGCTGAGCCGGCTGTTCTCGAAATTCTCGAGCACGGTCGAGCGCGGCGCCGTGCCGAAGGGCGGCTGGATCAGGGCACTGCTGGCCGGGTTGGTGAGCGCGCCCAACAGATCGGTCACCGGCCCGCCGAGCACGCCGGACAGCGCCGAGGTCAGGGAATTGAGCTCATCGACGTCGAGCTGGTCGAGCAGGCCCTGGAGCACCGGCAGCGGCACGCTGGCCAGATTCAATTGGCCCGTGCCGGCCGCGAACTGCTGCGGCGACTGGGCATAGATCGACGGCAGGCGCGAGGTGTAGTTGACGTAGTAGAGCTGGAATTCGGTATTGTTGAGGTCGGGCGAGAAATAGCGCAGCGACACGCCCCATTCGGTCTCGTCCGGGTCGTCTTCCGTGTGCAGCGGGGCGTTGACCGCGATGGCGACGCTGTTGGGATCGTCGTAATCCGCCGGGTTCAGGCCGGTGCCGGCGGTGTAGGACCGCGGATCGAAGGGATCGGTGAAGGTGGTGGCGTATTTCACGCCGTCGCAGAAATTGTCGGTGAAGGAGAAGAAGCTGCCGCAGGTATCGAGCTTGAAGGGCTCGAAGTCGAGCTGGTAGAAGGCTTCGACCGACAGGCCGCTGGCCAGTTCCATGCTGGCCGAGATCATCGGCACCGGCATCAGGGCGTCCTTGAGCTCGGCGCCCGGCACGCGGATCTTGCCGACGTCGATCGGATTGATCACCGAGATGCCGTTGATGGTGAACAGCGCCTCGCCCCAGTTCAGGATCTGGCTGCCCACGGTGACGGTCAGCGGCCGGTCGAACACCGTGTAATTGCCGCGGACATAGTAGTCGAGCAGATAGGCATCCCAATCCGCCTTGTTGTCGGCGCCGTCATGATAGCGGCCGCTGGTATAGGGGCGCAGCTCGGGCTGGAAATCCGCCAGGTCGTTGTTGGCGGCGATCGAATCGTAGAAGGCGGCGCCCCGGACATAGAGCAGGTAGTTCTGCCATTTCAGCGACAGCTCGGCCCGCGCGGTCGAGGTCTGGCTGATGATGTCGTATTTGTCGAAATTGAGATTGCCGTCGTCATTGCCGGCCGAGATCAGCTTGCCGCCGTAGTAGTAGCCGTAGTTGCGCGGGTCGCGATCGGCCATGCGCATCTGGGCGCCGGTCGACAGCGAGACGATGACCGTACCGGTTACCTCCTCGCCCAGCTCGAAATCATAGGCGAGTGCCGTGGCCGAAAGGCCCAGGGCGCAGGCGGCGGTCATCATCAGTACCGGGCGCCACTTGAAGGTCTTGGCGTTCATGTCCCCTCCCCCTTCGCGGCCGGCCACCCCGGGGGCGACACGGCCACGTCTGTCGTTGGTTTCTTCAGGTCTCAGCGGGTGCCCATGCGGCGGATGGCGTCGGGCGAGAATTTCGAGGGGTCGATATCCTGGACATTCCAGTCCAGCATCTTCTCCTCGTTCTTCAGGCCGAAGACGACATAGCGCCCCGACTGCAGGTCGTAATTGGCCTCCAGCGCCGAGGAGCACAGCGGCAGGTCATAGTAGTTGACCTGCGGCGCATCCTGCACCCGCCAGAGCTGACCGCGGGTATCGAAGGCATCGACCGCGGCGATATTCCAACTGTCTTCGTCGAGGTAGAAGGTGCGCCGGCCGTAGACGTGGCGGGTGCCCTCCTTCAGCTTGGAATCGACCACCCAGACCCGGTGCAGCTCGTAACGGCTGAAGTCCTGGTTGAGGTGCAGGGGCGACAGCAGTTCCTTGTACTTGTGCTTGTCCGACATCAGCTCGTAGGCGTTGTAGCCGATGTACATTTCCTGGGACGGTTTCAGTTCGAAATTGTAGCGGTCGGTGGCGCCGTTATAGACGTCGAACTGGTCGGTTGTGGCCAGGCCGTCGGTGTTGAACAGCGGGTTGTCGTAGGACAGTTCGGGCGCGCGCAGCACCCGCCGGGTGCCCGGGTTGTACTGCCAGGCCTGGCGCGGCAGCTCCTTGGCGTTGATCGTGTCGAGCACCAGCACGATCGAGCCGGCGACACGGGCCGGCGCCGTGGTGATGTTGAGGTACGAAATGCCGATATTGTTGAGCTGCTTGATGTCGGTGACATCGCCGATGGTGGCGAGGCCGGGGCCGGAATAGTGGATGATGCCTTCGTCCTGGTTCTTGAACATGCCGAAGGAGCCGTCGCGGTTGACCGCGGCCGAGGCGAACCAGCGGCGGAACTTGAAGCCGCGATAGCGCAGGCGGTGGTTCCAGATCGCCTCGACCCCGTTCTGCGGGATCGGGAAGGGAACGCCCAGGATCGCGTCGTTGAGGCCGTTCTGGTCTTCGGTCATGGTCGCGGTGACGGCGTTGCGCTTGCTCGCCTCATAGACCCGCTCGGGCAGGGAGCAGGAACGCCGGGTCTGGTAGACCGGCAATTTGTAGGTCGGGTAGGTCTTCAGCATGGCTTGCTGGCCCACGCTGAGCTTGCCCGCGTACTGGCCCATGTTCTGCCCGGTGATGGTCGCCTTGACCGGGTCCGCGGCGAAGGGGCTGACGTGGTGCATGCCGGGGGTATAGCCGGCCGGCGGCCGGGTGATGCCGCCGTCATAGGCCGGGATGGAACCGTCGGCATTGCCCGCCTTGGTCGCACCGATCAGGCTCAGGTCCTTGCCCAGCCGGTCGGCCTGGGCTTGCGGCACCTTGGCCAGCGCGGGCGATGCGGCCAGCATGGCCAGCACCATCCCGGCGGCTGCGATGGACGACTTTGTCATTCCTCCCCCTCTTTCTTGTCCTGGCGTGCGAACGTGTGTGTTCCACGTTTCAGCGGACTCTAGAGGCGGGGCCGCCGCAACCAGCCCAACCAAGGATGGGTTGGGCTGGTCGTAAGCGGCAGTATTCAGCCCATAATGGGAATGATTGAAACCAGCATCTGTTCGCGATAGGGCACAACCTCGCCGGCGACGAAGCGCTGTACCGTGCGGCGATACATCCCGCTCCCCGCCCCTTATGCCGGCACCTTGTCGACAACCCGGGCAGGCTTGGGCGGTGCCGGAAAGCCGCCGCCCTGGCCGCCTTCGACATAGATCACCTGGCCCGAGACATAGCCGTTGCCGGGCGAGCACAGGAAGGCGACGACATCGGCCACCTCCTGCGGCGTGCAGACATGGCCGAAGGGATAGACGGCATCGAGATCGCCGATACGCTCGACCCCGGTCACCGCCTTGGCCAGGCGGCCACCCATCTCGGTCGCGGTCAGGCCGGGGCCACCACGTTGACCCGGATCCCCGAACGGTTGACCTCCTTGGCCAGGGTTCTGGCCAGTGCCTCGATCGCGGCCTTGGCCATGGTATAGGGCGCGCCGCCGGCCGGGGTGGCCGCCGTTGCGATGCTGGACAGCATGACGATATCGCCGCGCGGCGCCGCCAGCAGATGGGGCAAGGCATAATGCGCCAGGTAGAAGGCGCCGAAGGCATGCACCCGCATCAGCTTCTCGACCTCTTCGGGCGCGGTCTTGGCCACCGGCAGGCCGCGGCTGGCGATACCGGCATTGTGGACCAGGATATCCAGGCGGCCGAAGTCGCGGACCGCCGCCTCGACGATCGCCGCGCAGTCGGCGGCCTCGCCGACTGAACCTTGATAGAGCCGTACCCGGGCACCCAGCGCCGTCAGGCGGGCCGCGGTTTCCTGGGCCGCGGCTTCGTCGCGATTGTAGTTGAGGGCGATGTCTGCACCGCCCTTGGCCAGGGCCGCGGCAATCGAGGCGCCAATGCCGCGACCGGCCCCGCTGACCAGGGCGACGCGACGGGGAGAGAGATGATCGGAGGGCATATGCGTTCCATCTTCAGCCATGAGGCGACGATGGAACCCGGCGCGGACATCGTCCGCACCCAACCTTGGATGGGCCTACCAGTGCCCCGTGGCGGCGGCCTGGCGGCGGAAGGCGCTGGGCGCCATGCCCATCTGGCGCTTGAACAGGCGGATGAAGCTGGCCGGTTCCGCAAAGCCCAGTTGGGCGGCGATCTCGGCGATCGGCAGGGTGCTCTTGGTCAGGAGGCGCGCCGCCGCCTCGCACTTCACTTGCGCGCGCAATTCGACAAACCGGATCTCTTCATCGGCCAGCCGGCGCATGAGCGTGCGCGAATGCATGTTGAGGACGCAGCACACCTCCTCGAGCGAGACGATCTCGCCCGGCCGCAGGGTCAGGATGCGGCGCACCCGCTCGCTCAGCCGCGGGGTCTCCTCGACGAACAGCATGTATTCCGCCGGCCGCCGCATGATCGCGCTCAGCGCCTGGTGATCGCGGACGTTGGGCAGCAGCGCGGTTTCCTTGGGGATGGAGAAGCCGAAGAAATCGGCAGGCGCCGGCCGGCCCCAGATCGCCGGCGCCCAGTCGTCCAGATAGGGGGCGGTCTGGGCATTGACGTGCAAGGTTCCATCGATCGCCGGCCGCCCCACCATCCAGGCCGAAAGCCGCTGCAGGAACAGCACTTGCACATAGAGGAACAGGGGGTGGCAGCGGGTGGTGTCGACCGCCTCCCAGCGGACCAGCACGCGGTCGACGGTGTCCGCCACGGCGATCGGGTAGGCGTGGGTGACCAGGCTGTTGAAGCGCGCGTACTTGCGCCACACGCGATGAAGATCCGCCTCACCGATCACCGCCTGGGTGGTCATGTGAAAGCTGCCCAGGGCCAGCGGCTCGTTCATCAGGCCCAGGCTCTCGTCGCCCAGGCCGCGGCCGTATTGGGTGAGTTGCCGGGCGAAGTCGCGAAACGTCATCCGCTCGTCAAGGCCGGTGGGCGGGCCCGGGGCCCCGGCCGCCGGATCGGCCGTGCGGTGCGGCCGGAATTCATGGGCGGCAGCGACCAGGCCCTCGAAGATGCGGGGCGAGATCGAGGGGTGCCTTGGCGCGGGGGCGGCGCCCTCTTCGTGTCCCTGGCGGCCGGGCGACATGGGCGATCTCCGCGTCTCCAATCGCCGAAAAATCGCTCATTTGTCAGAAATGGTCAATTTTATTGTCTCGAGCAGACATTCTTGCTCCCACCCCTCTGAACTAAAGTTGGGCAAGGGGAGCCGGCGCCTGACGCCAGCGCCACCAACAAGAAAAAGAACGGGGCCGTGCGATCCCTCTCGAGAGGGGCCAGGGCCTGCATCGGGAGGGCAGCTCATGACGCCATCAGCGGGAAGCAATCTCGCCCCGGATTTACGGTCCACGCGCGTACTGCGCGACCATGGCACCGCGATCCTGGAACGGCTGCCGCTGCCCGGGGCCGAGATGGAGCGGCCGCGGATCACCCGCCTGATCGGCGGCAGCGTCGCCCGCAATCTGGTGACCGTGTTGCTGGGCCCGCCCGGCACCGGCAAGACCGTGGCCATGGCCGCCGCGATGCGCCAGTTCAATCAGGCCGGCACGCCTTGCGTCTCGCTGCCCTGCACCCCGGCCGACAGCGACGGCAAGGTCTTCACCGCTCGCCTGGTCGAGGCGATCGGCCAGACCGTGCGCCAGCATGGCGGCACCCTGCCCAACGAGCCCATCGCCGATGCCAAGGCGGCCGCGGCCCTGCTGCTGAACCTCGCCGCCCGGGCGGGCAACCCGGTCTGCGTCTTCATCGACGATTTCCACCACGCCGACGATCAGCCGCAACGGGCGTTCGTGGTCAGCCTGTTCCACCATGGCTATGGCGACATTCGCATCGTCGCCGCCTCGCACCACCGCTTCCGTTGCGGCCTGGGCAGCCTGCTGCTGGACAGCAAGCTGGAAGAATTCGGCATGGCCGACCTGGTCTTCTCGCCCGAGGAAGCCCGTGCGCTGTTCCACAGCCGGCTGTCGCCCGGCGAGGAGCGCGCGCTCGAGACCTTGATCCGCCGCACCGAAGGCTGGCCGGCGGCGCTGAGGATCGTCGAACGCCGCCTTGCCCGCGGCGAGGACCTGGCCGAGATCGCCCGTGATTTTTCCAGCGCCAACCGGGAATTTGCCTCGTTCTTCGACGATCTCCTGGCCGCCCTGCCGGCGGACCTGGCGGATTTCCTGCACACCGTCGCCCCGCTGGACACGGCGCCGGCCGAGCTGTTGCGGGTCATCCTGGGCGACAACCCGGATGACTTGATGGCCCGCGCCACCGAAGCCTGCCCCTTCGCGGCTTACGGCGACCGCGAGGAACGCTCGCTGCGGCTGCATGGCCTGTGGCGTGACTATCTCGGCGCCCGCCTCGCCCGCCAGGCGCCCGCCCGGCTGGACGACATCCTGCGCAAGGCGGCCGACTGGTACGAGGCGCGGGCCCAATGGGTGATCGCCGCGAACTACCAGTTGCGTGCCGGCCGGGCCGAGGATGCCGCCGTGCTGCTGGGCCTGCACGCCGACGACATCTTCGCCCGCGACGGCGAGGTGCACGACGTGCTGCCGCTGGTCGAAGGCCTGCCCAAGGCGGTGAAACTATCGCCCGAGAATACCTTCTGGATCGGCCGCAGTGCCGCCTTCAAGGGCGACTTCGCCCACACCGCCCGCCTGATCGAGCAGGCCCAGACCGTGGCCGCCGCCAATGGCGACGGGCCGGGGCGCATGAAGCTGCTGCGCCTGCTGGTCGCCTACGGCTTCGATGACTTCGACCTGGTCCGCAGCGAGGCCACGCGCTGGCTGTCGGAAGCACAGGGCGCACCGCTGGTCGACCGGGTAACCGTGTCGATCATGCTGTCGCTCTCCTGCGCCGCGACCCTGGACCCGATCAAGGCGGCAGTCGCCCTGGACACGGCACGGTCCGACGCCAGCCGCACCGACAGCGCCTATCTCCAGACCTGGATCACCATCGCCGCCGCCCTGCAGGCGATCGATGGCGGCAATCCGGCGCTGGCCTTGAGCGAGGTGGAGCGGGCGCTGGCGCAAAGCGCCTGCCGCGGCGCCATCAAGCGCACCTGCGAACTGGTCCGCGCCGCCTGCCTCTACGAGATGGGCGATCTCGACGCGGCCCGCGCGATCCTTGACCGCAACCTGCTGGACGGTCTGCGCCATGGCATCACCGAGACCGCCTTTGCCGGCCTGCGCACCGCCATCCGCCTGTGCGAGATCGACCAGGGGCTGGAGGCCGCGCTGCGCTTTGCCCGCGACGCCGAACACACCACCGAACGGCGTTTCGGCAAGCGCTGCCGCAGCCTGCTGCGCCTGGCAAGGATCGAAGCGATCCTGCGCCAGCCCGACGAGCGCCGCTCGCACCGCTTCGAAAGCGACCTGACCGATCTCGACGTGCTGGTCGACAGCGCCACCCGCCACTGCCCCGCCATCGCCGAGCGGGTACGCCTGGTCACCGCCCGGCGCCACATCGCCGACGGCGCCACCAGGCCGGCCCTGGCCACCCTGTCCACCCTCATGTCGCCGGCGGCGACCGGCCGGCGCCTGCGGATATGGGCCGAGGCTTGCGTGCTGAAGGCCGCCGCGCAAGCCGCGGACGGCGACATGGCCGGCGCCCTGAAGACCCTGTGGGCCGCGATCGAACGCGCGGCCCCCCTGGGCCTCAACCGCACCTTCGTCGACGATGCCGCCCTGCTGCGCGGCCTGGCCCCGGCGCTGCTCGACCACGCCCGGCGGCTGTCGGGCCGGATCGAGCCGGCCTGCGTCACCCTGGCCGAGGCGATCGCCCGGGCCTGCGACGTCTCGTTGCACCAGGCCGAAGTCCATGGCGACGACGACGACCTGCCGCTGGAACCCTTGACGGCCGGCGAGATCAAGGTCCTCTCGCTCGCCGCCAGCGGCCTGACCAACGCCCAGATCGCGCAGCAGACCCTGGTCGCCGTGCCCACCATCAAATGGCACCTGCACAACGTCTTCAACAAGCTTGGCGTAAAGACCCGCACCGCCGCCATCGCCCGCGGCCGCCAGATGGGCGTGCTGATGTAAAAAAGCCCTCTCCGCCCTTCAGGGGGGAGAGGGTGAGGTGGGTCGGCGGCGTAAGGCGTGATCTGTCCCATCCCACCACCTCACCCTTCCCATCGCTGACGCGATGGGCCCCTTCCCTCTCCCCCGCAAGCGGCGGAGAGGGAAACTCACTGTCGTCATTCCGGCGAAGGCCGGAATCCATCATGAGGTCAGGCGTGATCGCGGTGATGGCGCGCGCTGCATCAAAATGGATCCCGGCCTTCGCCGGGATGACGGCTGCCGGGTCTTGGTAGCCCTCTCCGCCCTTCAGGGGGGAGAGGGTGGGGTGAGGTGGGTGGATGGCGTGAAGCGTGATCTGTCCCGACCCACCACCTCACCCTTCCCATCGCTGACGCGATGGGCCCCTTCCCTCTCCCCCGCCTGCGGCGGAGAGGGATGGATGTGATTACTCCCACGGCCGGTCCGTCCACCACGGAAACTCGGCCGGCATATCGGCCGGTACCCGGTCGGGATAGTTGGGTGCGCGCTTCTCGATGAAGGACATGACGCCTTCCTTGGCATCCGCCGTCTTGCCGCGGGCCTTGACCAGGCGGCTGTCGACCTTGTGCGCCTCCATCGGGTGATCGGCGGTCAGCATGCGCCACATCATCTGGCGCGTGAGGCTGACCGAGACGGGGGCCGACTGTTCGGCGATCTCGGTGGCAATGGCCATGGCCGCGGGCAGCAGGTCGTCGGGCTCGTGGACCGAGCGGACCAGGCCGCGTGACAGCGCCTCGGCGGCCGGGAAGACGCGGCCGGAATAGCACCATTCCAGCGCGGTCGAGACCCCCACCACCCGGGGCAGGAACCAGCTCGAAGCCGCTTCCGGCACGATGCCACGCCGGGCAAAGACGAAGCCGAACCGGGCCGTGGTCGAGGCCAGGCGGATATCCATGGGCAGGGTCATGGTGACGCCGATGCCCACCGCCGGGCCGTTGATCGCCCCGATCACGGGCTTCAGGCTTTCGAAGATGCGCAAGGTGACCATGCCGCCGCCGTCGCGGCCGATTTCCGCGTCGGTCAGGCGCGGATGGCGCGGGCGCGACTGCGGATTGTCGTAGTCGAAGGTGGCACCGCCGGCGCTCAAGTCCGCCCCGGCACAATAGGCCCGGCCGGCCCCGGTCATGATCACCGCGCGGACATCCGGGTTGCCGTCGGTCACATCGAAGGCATCGGTGATGTCGTAGCGCATCTGGGCGTTGAAGGCGTTCAGCTTGTCGGGCCGGTTGAGCTCGATGGTCGCGACATGGCCATCGAGGCGGACGGTGACGGTTTCGAATTGAGCAAGCGTGGTCATCGGCACTCTTTCTTGTTCTGGCGCACGCTATCGCGCCCTCTCCCTCGACCGACCCCAACCTTTGATCAGGTTGCCGGGACGGCGGCGAGCCAAGAATGGCGGCGAACCGATCCGTGGGGAATAGCGATGTCGATTGCGCAAAAACACTCGCCCAGCGACTGGGTCGCCGCCTTTACCAGCGGCCTCTATGCCCCGGTCAACCGCGAGGTCACCGGCCCGCCGGTGGCGGTGATCGGCGAGATTCCGCGCAATCTGAACGGCATCTTCGTCCAGAACACGCCCAACCCGGCCTTCGCGCCCAACCCCGGCCATTCCTGGTTCGACGGCGACGGCATGGTCCACGGCGTGCAGTTCGAGGACGGCAAGGCGACCTATCGCAACCGCTATGTCCGCACCAAGGGCCTGGACGACGATATCGCCGCCGGCAAGGCCAGCTACAGCGGTTCGCTGGCCCTGCCCGGCCAGGGGCCACGCCACAAGAACGTGGCCAATACCGATCTGGTCCATCACAACGGCCGCCTGCTGGCCCTGTGGTGGGAGGGCGGCGAGCCCTATGAGCTGAGCCTGCCGGACCTGAAGACCATCGGCACCTATGACTACAACGGCACGCTGAACATCGGCATGACCTCGCATGTGAAGCTCGACCCGGCGACGGGCGAGCTGCATTTCATTTCCTGGGGCACCAGGCGGCCCTACCTTTCCGTGGGTGTCGCCGATGCCACCGGCAGGATCGCCAGGGTTACCCCGGTCGAGCTGCCCGGCCCGCGGGTGCAGCACGACGTGGCGCTGAGCAATCGCTATGTCGGCGTCTTCGATTTCCCCCTGATGATCGACATGAACCGGGCCGAGGCCCTGGGTTTCGTGCTGAACGATGCCAAGCCGGCACGGATCGGCCTGGTCGACCGCCGCGACGAGAGCGCGCCAGTGCGCTGGTTCGAGATCAAGCCCTGCTTCATGTGGCACCTGATGTGTGCCTGGGACGAGGGGGATGATTTCGTCCTGCTGGGCGCCCGCCTGGACGGTGCCACCCGCGTCGATGCCCGCGGCCAGGTCCATGACGACCGGCCCATGGTCGACGGCGAGCATCGCTTCGACTCGCAGCTCTACCAATGGCGCCTGAACACGCGCGACGGCACGGTGCGCGAGGGCGTGGTCGACGACCTCTACATCGAATTCCCCCGCGTCAACGACGCCTTCATCTGTTCGGGCGCCCGCTTCGGCTATGCCGGGGCGATCCAGATGAGCGCCCGCACCCTGAAGGCCGAGGGCCTGGCCAAGTTCGACCTGAAGACCGGCCGGCGCGAGCAGTTGCGCCTGCCCCGGGGGCATTTCAGCAACGAGCCGTGCTTTGCCGCGGCCGACGCTTCGACCAGTGAAGACGACGGCTATGTCCTGAGCTTCGTCAGCAACGAGGCCGAGGCCACCAGCGAACTGTGGATCGAGGCGGCCCAGGATTTCACCAAGGGCCCGGTCGCCCGGATCAAATTGCCCCAGCGCGTGCCGGCAGGTTTCCACACCCGCTGGATCCCGGCCGCCGCCTTACGCTGAATTGGAGAGCATCATGAGCGAAGATATCCCATCGGTCACCCTCGCGGTCGACAACGGCCTTGCCACCATTACCCTGGCGCGGCCCGACAAGGGCAACGCCCTGGGCTATGACAATGCCCGGGCCCTGCGCGACGTCGCCCTGGCCTGCGACGAGAATCCCGAGGTCCGCGCCGTATTGCTGAAGGCTGACGGCAAGAATTTCTGCGTCGGCGGCGACCTGGGCACCTTCGTCAAGTCGGACAACCTGCCGCTGGCGGTCAAGGAACTGACCATCGAGTTCCACGCTGCCCTGTCCAAGCTTGCCCGCATGCGGGCGCCCCTGGTGGTCGCGGTACAAGGGGCGGCGGCGGGGGCCGGCGTCGCCCTGGCGGCACTGGGCGACATCGTCATCGCCGCGCGCGCCTCGCATTACACCATCGCCTATACCGGCATCGGCTTCTCGCCCGACGGCGGCACCACCTATACCCTGCCCCGCCTGATCGGCCTGCGCCGGTTCCAGGAACTGGCCCTGACCAACCGCCGCATCGATGCGGCCGAGGCGGCGAGCATCGGCCTGGTCACCCGCGTGGTCGACGACGAGCAACTGCCGGCCGAAGCGGAAGCGACGGCCCGGCGCCTGGCCGAAGGGCCGACCCAGGCCTTCGGCGCCATCCGCCAATTGCTGCTGGGCACCTTCAATGCCGGCTTCGAAGGCCACCTGGAACAGGAAGCCCGCTACCTCTCCGATGCCTGCCGCAGCGCCGACGTGAAGGAAGGCATCGCCGCGGTACTGGCTAGGCGCAAGCCGGCGTTCCAGGGCCGGTGAGTGGCGGTAACAGATTGCGTCCTTCGAGACGGCCCTGCGGGCCTCCTCAGGATGAGGGGATCTGTAGTGGCACAAAGATTCTCCTCATCCTGAGGAGCCACCGAAGGTGGCGTCTCGAAGGACGCACTGCGCTGATCCTAGCGTCTTATTTCTTCAAACCGGCCAGCACCTCGGGCGCCTGGCCGGCGAAGAAGTGGCCGACCGTGCGGGGACCACCCCCTTCAGCCGCCATTGGCGATCGAACTCGTCGCGCCGATGGAACTGGCGCGGTGTCTCGGCATCGATCGCGGCCAGCCGCCGCCCATAGGCTTCCAGCATATCCTTGCGGGCGCCGTCGTCGACATAGGTGACGGCATTGGCGACGAAAGGATTGAGCACGTCGAAGCCGCAGAAGGCGAGCACGCCGTTCTGCAGCGGCCACAGGTTGACGTCGGTGTCGCCGTTGATGCCGTCGGGCGCCATCATCTGGGGGAAGGCTGCCATGGTGGTCGAGAGCATTGCCCGGCGCCCGGCCAGGCCGCCCTTGTCGTACCAGCGCCCGCCGCCATAGGCGAAATCGAGGGCGAAGACCCGGTCGATCCAGCCTTTGAGGATCGCCGGCACGGAAAACCACCACAGGGGAAATTGCAGGATCAGCAGGTCGCACCAGATCAGCTTCTCGATCTCGGCCGCGATATCGTCGGCGAAGCTCTTCGCGGCCCAGGCCGCGCGCTGTTCCTTGTCGTAGGACATGAAATCGGGGTTGGCGCGGCTCTTGAAGTCGCCCGGCCGCGCCACCGGATCGAAGTTCATGGCATAGAGGTCGCTGACCTGGACCGGCCAGCCGCGGGCGGCAAAGCTTGCGCGTGCCTGCGCCAGCAGCGCCGCGTTGAACGACTGCGGCTCCATATGGGCATAGACGATCAGCACCTTCATCACGGGCCATCCCTTCAGCGTGGCCCCACCATGATCCCGGCCCCGGCCAGGCTGCCCCGTCCAAAGGTGGGGGCGCCGGCCCGCTGCCCGCCGCCTAATCGGCCGCGATACCGGAGGTTCAAACGCGCATGATCGATCTCGACAGCACCTTCCTGACCGAAGAGCACCGCATGCTGCGGGGCCAGTTGCGCCGCTTTGTCGAGACCGAGGTGATGCCCGCCGCCAAGGCCTGGGAAAAGGCCGGACAGATCCCGGCGGAGGCCTTCCGGCGCATGGGCGAGCTGGGCTTCCTGGGCCTTTCCATGCCGGTCGAATACGGCGGTTCGGGCTTCGATACCCTGGGCTCGGTGGTCTTCGGCGAGGAACTGGGCCGTTCGGGTTTCGGCGGCTTCGGCGCCTCGGTCACCGATCACGCCGATATCGCGGCCCCCATGATCCGGCGCAACGGCAGTGCCGAGCAATGTGCCCGCTACCTGCCCGGCATCATCGCCGGCGAGCGCATCTGCGCCCTGGGCGTGACCGAGCCCGGCGGCGGCTCGGACCTGATCCGCATGAAGACCAGTGCGCGCAAGGATGGCGACAGCTACATCCTGAACGGCCAGAAGACCTTCATCACCAATGCCTACTGCGGCGACCTGTTCGTGGTGGTCGCCCGCACCGACCCGGAGGCCAAGGGCGCCACCGGCTTCTCGATCTTCCTGGTCGAGAAGGGCACGCCGGGCTTCAGCATCGGCGCCAGGTTCGAGAAGACCGGCTGGCAATGCGCCGATATGAGCGACCTGTTCTTCACCGATTGCCGCGTGCCCGCCGCCAACCTGCTGGGCGAGGAGCACAGGGGCTTCTATTTGATGATGCAGGGCATCGAGCACGAGCGCCTGAGCATCGGCAGCCAGTGCTTAGGGTTGGCCGAGCGGGCGATCGAGATCACCCTGCGCTGGCTGAAAGAGCGGCCGGCCTATCGCGGCATGCTGTGGGACCTGCAATCGATCCGCCACGACATGGCCCAGATGAGCAGCGAACTGGCCGCCGCCAAGCTGCTGGTCTATCACGCCGCGGCGAAGAAGAGCCGGGGCGAGAGCGCCCGCATGGAAGCGACCATGGTCAAGGCGCTGGTGCCTGAATTGCTGAAGCGCGCGGTCGACAAATGCGTGCAGCTTCATGGCGGCATGGGTTACATGCGCGAGGCCGAGATCGAGCGCATCTGGCGCGACACCAGGCCCCATTCGCTGGGTGGCGGCGCCTCGGCCGTCATGCTGGACGAGGTCGCCAAACTGCTGTGACAGGCCGGGGACCGACCCCGCCCATCGATTAATTTCCCCCAAGGGTTCCGCTGGCGCGGGATCGATGCTAGGGTGCCTTTGGCATCCGCATATGCCTTATTGCTTCGAGGGAAACCCCCTCGCCCGGACCGGCCCCGAATCCTTCGCAGGTTCTGTTCGTAACAGATAATCAGCGGATCGCCCGAAGCCAGATTGGCAAGCAACCAGAGTGGCAAGCAAACGGCATCGTTGAGCATCCAGGTCAGCCTGGAACAAGCATCGAGAACCGATTTTTGTGCCGGTGCATGCACCACGGGGCGCTATGCCCCCTCGTTTTCAAAACGAACCCGACGTCGACATGAAAGGAGAAATCCCCATGGCAAAACAGGCATCGACCAATGGCTCCAGCGCCACGACGGCGGCGGCCCTCATGCCGTTGGCGGCCCCCTGAACGGCGCCTTGATGACGGCCTTCGCTCACAGCGGCGAGGTTTTCGCCCAGGCCTGCGCCCAATGGCAGAGCGAATTCTCGTCATTCATCGCCGCACGGTTGAAAGCGGACCAGGAACTGCAAGCCTCGCTCGCCGATTGCGACAACCCGACGACCATGATCAGTGTCCAGCGCGACTGGGCCAAGGCGGCGGCCGAGGCCTATCTCGAAGAAAGCACCAAGCTGATGGACATCGGCATGGCGGCCGCGCGCGACGGCATGGCGTCATGGCTGGATGCCGCCCGGCAAAGCACACCCGTACCACCCCAAACCTGACCACCGGTCCCCGTCGCTCGCCAGGGGCGCCAGGGACACCTTAGCCAGGGAGGTAAACATGCCAGGATCTTCGTATCGCCCCAACACCGCAGGCGACCACCTGTCCCACCAAGTACCCCGCCGCCGGGCCCTGTGGCCGGTGCCGGTGTCCTCGCTCTCCGCCCTGGTCGACCTGGGCATGTCGGATGAAGGGATCGGCCGCTATCTCGCCGTCAGCCCCGAAGCGATCGCCCGGCTTCGGGCCAAGCACCACCTGCCGCTCACCGATCGCTAGCAGGATTGCCGGCAGCGCGTGCTTGGCGCTGCCGGCCCCCTTCCCCCGTCAACCCGCAGCCCCTATAAGCGGGGCATGAGTCCCCCACTGCCCCAACCCCTGGCCGTTCTGCGTGATGTGTTCGGCTTTGATGCCTTTCGCGGGCAACAGGCCGCGATCGTCGACCATGTGATCGGCGGCGGCGATTGCCTGGTGGTGATGCCCACCGGCGGCGGCAAGTCGCTGTGCTACCAGATCCCCGCCCTGTGCCGGACCGGCGTGGGCGTGGTGGTCTCGCCCCTGATCGCCCTGATGCAGGACCAGGTGGAGGCGCTGCGCCAGGTCGGCGTGCGCGCCGCCGCGCTCAATTCGGCGCTGGATGCCAACGAGGCGCGGGCGGTCGAACGGGCCCTGGTGAAGGGCGATCTCGACCTGGTCTATGTGGCGCCCGAACGGCTGCTGACCGACCGCTTCCTCGACCTGCTGGACGAGGCGCCCATCGCCCTGTTCGCGATCGACGAAGCCCATTGCGTCTCCCAATGGGGCCATGATTTCCGGCCGGAATATTTGCAACTGGAGGTCCTGCACCGGCGCTATCCCACTGTCCCGCGCATCGGCCTGACCGCCACCGCCGATGGCCCGACCCGCGCCGACATCGCCAAGCGC
This sequence comes from Oleomonas cavernae, assembly GCF_003590945.1. Classification (NCBI taxonomy): domain Bacteria; kingdom Pseudomonadati; phylum Pseudomonadota; class Alphaproteobacteria; order Acetobacterales; family Acetobacteraceae; genus Oleomonas; species Oleomonas cavernae. The sequence continues at coordinate 183,733 of NZ_QYUK01000016.1, forward strand.
CTGGGGCTGGACGAGGCGCCGTTGTTCATGGCCGGCTTCGACCGGCCTAATATCCGCTACACCGTGGTGCCCAAGCTCGAACCCCGGGTCGGCCTGAAGCGCTTCCTGGACGGGCGCAAGGGCGAGGCCGGCATCATCTATTGCATGAGCCGCGCCAAGGTCGAGACCATGGCGGAATGGTGCGTGGCCCAGGGCGTGCCCGCCCTGCCCTATCACGCCGGGCTGGACCGCGAGGTGCGTGCCTGCAACCACGACCGCTTCCTGAAGGAGGACGGCGTGGTGATGGTGGCAACCATCGCCTTCGGCATGGGGATCGACAAGCCCGACGTGCGCTTCGTCGTCCACCTCGACCTGCCCAAGACCATCGAGTCCTACTACCAGGAAACCGGCCGCGCCGGGCGGGACGGCCTGCCCTCGGAAGCCCTGCTGTTCTACGGCCTGGAGGATGTCGCCCGCCTGCGCCAGCTCATGGCCGGATCCGAAGCCGCCGAGACCCACAAGCGGGTGGAGAAGGCCAAGCTCGAAGCGCTGCTCGGCTTTTGCGAAAGTGCCCGCTGCCGCCGCCAGGTGCTGCTCGGCTATTTCGGCGAGACCCTGGAGAAGCCCTGCGGCAATTGCGATATCTGCCTCAACCCGGTGAAGACCCGCGACGGCACGATCGAGGCGCAGATGGCGCTGTCGTGCATCTATCGCACCGGGGAGCGTTTCGGCGCCGTCCATGTCATCGATGTGCTGATCGGCCACGAGACCGAGAAGGTGAAGAGCTTCGGCCACGACCAGATCAAGACCTTCGGTGTGGGCAAGGAGCGCAGCCGCGACGCCTGGCGCGGCACCATCCGGCAATTGGCCGCGTTAGGCCTGGTCGAAGTCGACCTGGAGCGGCACGGTGCCCTGGTGCTGGGCCAGGGCTCGCGCGAGGTGCTGCGCGGCGAGCGCCGGGTCGAACTGCGCGAGGATCCGCCGCCCGCCATTGCGCCCAAGCGCAGCCGGTCGAACGGCACGCCCACCGCCCGCCCCAGCGATGGCGCCGAAGGTGCCCTGTTCTCCGCCCTGCGCGCGCTGCGCCTGGCCCTGGCCAAGGAACAGGGCGTGCCGCCCTATGTGATCTTCCACGACACGACCCTGATCGAACTGGCCCGCCGCCGCCCCCAGGACCGCGGCGACTTCGCCCAGGTGCCGGGTGTCGGCCAGGCCAAGCTGGACCGCTACGCCGCGCCGTTCCTGGACCTCATCCGCACCCACGACGATGGGGCGATGGGTTAGCAGCCGTCATTCCCGGCCTGCGCCGGGGTGACGACAACGGGGGCGGATACCAACCCTACCCGATCGCCTGATCCAGATCGGCGATCAGGTCGCCCGCATCCTCCAGGCCCACCGAAAGGCGCATGAAGCCCTCGGTGATCCCCACCCGCTCGCGCTCCGGCGCCGGCAGCCGCTGGTGCGTGGTCGACGAGGGATGGGTGACCAGGCTCTTGGAATCGCCCAGGTTGTTGGAGATGTCGATCAGTTCCAGCCGGTTCATCAGCTTGAACGCGCCCGCGCGCCCGCCCTCGACCTCCAGCGTGACGACCGAGCCGCCCTGGCCCGACATCTGGGCCAGCGCCAGGTTGTGCTGGGGATGCGACGGCAGGCCGGGATAGGACGCGGCCTTCAGCCGGCCCTGGCCCTTGGCGCCGTCGAGGAAGCCCGCCACCTTGGCCGCATTCTCGCAATGCCGCGTGACCCGCAGCTCCAGCGTCTCCAGGCCTTTCAGCAGCAGCCAGGCATTGAACGGCGACAGCGACGGCCCGGTGTGGCGCAGGTACTGGTTCAAGTGCCTGTCGAAGAAATCCTGGCCGCACAGCACAGCGCCGCCCAGGCACCGGCCCTGCCCATCGATATGCTTGGTGGCGGAATAGACCACCACGTCGCAGCCGTATTCCATCGGCCGCTGCAGGATGGGCGTGGCGAAGACATTGTCGATGACCACGCAGGCCCCGGCCTTGTGGGCGAGGTCCGTCACCGCCTTCAGGTCGATCACGTCCAGCGTCGGGTTGGCCGGGGTTTCCAGGAACACCACGTTGGCGGGCGCGCGCAGGGCATCTTCCCACTGGTTGAGGTCGCCGCCATCGACATAGGTCACGGAGACGCCGAAGCGCGGCAGGATGTCGTCGAGGATATAGCGACACGAGCCGAACAGCGCCCGGCTGGATACCACCCGGTCGCCGGTCTTGAGTTGGCACATCAGCGCGGCATGGACCGCGGCCATGCCCGACGCGGTGGCGCGGGCCAGCGGTGCCCCTTCCAGGATCGCCATGCGTTCCTCGAACATGGCCGTGGTGGGATTGCCCAGGCGCGAATAGGTAAAGCCCTCGGCCTCGCCCTTGAAGCGGGCCTCGGCGACTTCGGCGCTATCGTAGCGGAAGCCGGAGGTCATGAAGATCGCCTCGCCGGTTTCGCCGAAATCGGAGCGATTGGTGCCGCCGCGCACCAGCTTGGTCGAGAGTTTCCACTTGTCCGCAACGTTGCGGGGCGTACGCCGTGCCATGATCACCAAGGGTCCCTGGGCCCATAAAAAAACCCGGCCGACGGCCGGGTGGAATCCCCCGGCCTTTTAGCGGTTTTTAACGTGGCCGCAAGCCGACCGGCTCAAATCCCACGGGAAGCGGAGCATAGGGCGGGAGGGAGGGGGCGTCAAGGGTTGGGTGGAATGACCGCCACTCGCGTTTGCGTTGAGCCAAAGTAAAATTTCCCGTAACGTCTCAGCTAATGTGCAGCGAAATTGGGGCTAAAATTGTTTTCCAAGAGGTTACTTACAGCTCTGGTTTCTCGCGGCTATTTCCCACGGGAGCTTCCAGCGACATTCACCACCACAGATTTCGGAGAGCGCGTTGGTGGAGTAATCGCCGACTGGGAGAAAGCAAAAATATTTACGACAGACAAAGTAAACTACAAGAAATCTGGAAATAGGATTAAATTGTCGTCGTCATATACATACAAAATTCCGGAGGCAGAAATTGAAATTATTTCAAAGCCAAAGAGAGGGTACGAACGAAGAAATATTCATATTACCCACCCTCTGCCACAAGCTCTTTTGTCAAGAGAATTGATAGAGAATTGGAGGACCATCTGTAAATGGACGGCAAAAAGCAAATTTACTATAGATAAATTGGAAATATCGGAAAATTTCGAGAGATCTATAAAAGATATCAATTTTCGGGTCCATGGTGCAAAGAAAAATTTTATTGAAGCTTCTGCAAATTGGATAGTACAGACGGATATTAGCCGATTTTACCCCTCTATTTATACCCACTCCATTCCGTGGGCCGCATACGGAAAGCAAAAGGTGAAGGGCAATTTAAATTTGTACAAGGGGTCTTTGGGGGATAGACTAGATATATTAGTTAGAGCATGCAATAGAAATCAGACAATTGGGATTCCTATTGGTCCAGAAACCTCAAGAATTCTATCGGAAATAATTTCGTCTCGTATTGATTTGAATTTCTCTCAGCGAATGCCTTCGATAAAAGTGGATAGCGTAGATAGGCTGCAGGATGATTGGTTCGCAGGAGCAGAGAATTTTAGCGAAGCTGAAAATATAATATCAGCGATAACGCACGTATATCGGGATTACGGCCTTGAGATAAATGGTGGAAAAACTTCTATTGATAGGATGATCGCCGCCCCATTCGCTGGTTGGCGCTCGGAACTTGCATCATTTCTCTCCCACAAGAGCGGCCCACTACGATCAGGTAGACTTAAAGAATTTCTCGATATGGGTTTAAACCTTCAATCCAAAACACCCAATGATCCAGTTATTAACTATGCCATGTCTGTCATTGAAGGGCAGCGTTACAATGATTCAGACGCTGAAATATTGGAATCATTTTTGCTTAAAGCTGCCGCTATATCGCCGATATCTTTAGATAAGATATGCAGAGTAATTCTAAATATAAACAACTATACAAAAACAATATCTAAAAGAAGAATAGTCAATAGATTTAGATCACTGATCGATATAAATATGCAAAATGGCAACACTTATGAAGTCATTTGGCTACTGTTTACAATCCGAGGACTCAAGAAAACTTTTGATTCTAAGGTGTTAACGGAATCATTGGACCTATATAGTGGAAGCGTAATACCTCTTATTTTACTGGAAATGAAGAATAATGGGACGTTTCTCGGAAAATTACCGATTTCTCGCTGGCAGTCGTCCATCGACGATGAAACCATAAAAAGTGATTGCATTTGGCTTTTGGCATATGAGGGCATGAGGAGAGGATGGCTTTCTGATCCAAATAAGTTACTTAGTAGGCCTTTTTTTAAGCCGCTTCTTGATCGAAAAATTGTCTTCTATGACGAAACACGGAATGTACTCATGTCTTCAAAGGCTAATTCGGAGAGAAGACGTAAATCATACAATGAAAATTTGGCTGTTATGGCGCTGATGAAGACATTAAGGGGGTTTAACATGTTTTCCGAATACTGAACCCTCAGTGATGCTGTACATAAATCATTTAAGGTTTCTTAGACGACGCCATTGACTGCTCGCTGGCTGGCCCACGCTTGGCGATCTCATTCATTTCCTCGATCGATAGGGTTGGGCCGCCGTCGCGCCTCAGAAGGCCGAAGACCGCGGAGATTGAGGTGGCCGGCCGTGCCGCCCGAACCTCGATGCGTCCGCCTGGCAATTTCTCCAAGGTGATTTTCTCGCCAGCCTGAATCCCCAGATGTTCAAGGATATCCGCGGGCAACGTGATCCGACCCTTTGCAGTGATGGTGAGTACGCTCATGGCATGAACCCCAAGAAACCATAGGGGAAAGTATCATTGCCTTTCCATCAAGCCCCCAGAATCCATGGGCACTCAGTCTCGATCGGCCTCCCCTCACCCGCCACCTTCCAGCCGCAGATAATACCGCGCATACCGCCGCTCCCCCGTCCGCGTCAGCGCACCCTTCTCGACGAGATCCTGCAAGTCCCTGGTCACCGTCGCGGGCGAGGCCTTGGCGATGCTTGCGTAGTTCTCCGCACTCAGGCCGCCCTTGAAGCCGTCGATGCCGGCCGCAAACAGGCGCGCGACGACCTTCTCCTGGCGCGGGTTCAGGCGGCCGCGCAGGCGGTCGTAGAACCTGGCCTTGGCGATCAGGAAGTCGACGCGGGCCAGGGTATTGCGCTGGGCTTGCAGGATCGTCCGGCCGAAATAGTCGAGCCAGGCGGTGACCGCGTTCGCCTTGTTGCTGGCTTCCAGCGCATCGTAATAGGCCTTGCGGTGGCGCTCGATCGTGTGGGCCAGGGCGATCAGGCTGGGCGCGCCCAGCGCCTGCGCCAGCACCTTTTCAGAGAGGGCGCGGCCGATGCGGCCATTGCCGTCCTCGAAGGGATGGATGCTCTCGAAATAGAGATGGGCGAGGCCGGCGCGGGTAAGCGGCGGCAGGGGGCTTGGCTTTCCGGCGCCGTGTCGTTGAACCAGGCGATGAAGCCGTCCATTTCCGCCGCCACACGGGCCGAGGGCGGGGCCTGGAAATGCACGGTGGGCGCACTGACGCTGCCGGAGACGACCTGCATGGGCTCGGCGTGCTTGCGGTATTGGCCGACCACCTCGATGCCGCGATGCCCGGCCATCACCATGCCGTGCCAGGCGTGGAGCGTGGCGTGGCCAAGCGGGGCGGCGAAGTGGCGGTAGACGTCCACCATCATTTCGGCGATGCCGCGCTCGGCCGGGAGGATGCGCCGGGCCTCCGCGTCCAAGCCGAATTGCTGACGCAGGGAGGCTTGCAGGCTGTCGCGGTTGAGGAACTCGCCCTCGATCGCCGAGGTTTGCAGGGCCTCGTCGCTGATCAGGTCGATCTTCAGGCTGTCCCGGTCATCGGCGCGCAGGTGCCGGAAGACGCCGACGAATTCACCCGTCAGGCGCAGGAACTGCTGCTCCAGGGGCGCCAGCGCCGCCGCGTCGTAGGTGAAGTGGGGCCAGTCGGCCTGCTGCCAGTTCCAGGTCGGCATGAGCGATAGAATTCCTTTCTATCGCTCATAATATGGCGAACTTGTGAGTTATAGAAACACATTCTATCCCTCACACTGATAGGGCTTATCCGGTCAAACTTCACGCCCTCGAGCCGGCCCTTGGCGTGCTCGTGGTGCCAGACGAAATCATAGGAAACCACCATGCCCGGTTGCGGCCGCGCCGGCAGCGGCAAGATCAGCCGCCCAGGTCTTTGAGCAGCTTCGCCATTGCCTGCCGGGTCCGCGACGGCTTGTCCTCAGCCAGAAAGACTTTCTGGGTGGGGCGCCGGCCGGTCGGGAGGCGGGCGGCGGCGTCGGCAGGTTTTTCCTTTGCCGAGAAGACGGCCGTGCCGGTCTTTCGGTCGATGGACAGGCGCCCTTTGCTGGAAGCGGCGCCGCCTGCCCGAATATGCGTTCTGCTCGTAGCCATAGGGACAAAATGTCCCCTCGCGCCGGGATGGTCAACGTAGCCGTGCGGAAAAAATTCCGCACGTGGCGCGGTCCGGGCCTTTTCTACGTCGTCTTGTTCGCCTCCGGCCAGTCGAGGTGCAGGAAGACATAGCGGTAGATCGTACTGCCCACGGCGTCGCTCGAGGTGTGCTCGTTGCCCTTCTTGTCGGTCCACTTGGCCTTGTCGTTGGTCAGAACCCAGGTCTGGCCGGCGTTCTTGGGGTAGGAGAGCGAGATCGGCCCGCCGGCGCCGTCGCCCGGCGGCGCGTCGCCGGCGTTGCCGTTCATCACCACGAAGGGGTCCGTCGGCCCTTTGGGCGGCTCGTAGACCATGCAGACATGGTTGAACTCGCCGTGATGATCCTCGGCCCGGACCAGCACGACGTCGCCCCGGGCGATCGAGCCGGCGGCGACCTTGTTCAGCCTGGTCGCGAAGGACTTGGCCTCGTCACCGCTGAACGCACCGCCGCCGAAATGCTGGCCATAGCGCGGGCCGCCTTCGTAATTATAGACGGTGCACTGTCCCTGGGCCTGGCGCTTCAGGCCCCAGTCCAGCGCCTGGATGCCTGAGCGCAGTTCGTTGTACACGCCGTTCATGGCCATCGGGCTCTTGATGCCATGGGCCGCTGCGACCACGCCATAGCACCAGGCCACGAAGGAACCGCACCAACTGGCGCCCGAGCTGTCATAGGTCTTGCCCGACTCGTCCCCCGACCCGGTGCCGTTCTTGCCCTGCATCTGGTCGACGGCGACCCGCAGCACGGCGTCGCGCCAGGGCAGCTTCTTCAATTCCTCCATAAACTTTGGGTGCATGTTGATGCCGCCCAGGCTCTGGCGGTTGCCGGAATTCTTCTCGCCATAGACGCGGATTTCCAGCGGCCGGATGAAGTCCCCGCCCTTGGGCCAGGGGGCCAAGTCGCGGTTGAGGATGCCGCGCAGCACGGCGGTTTCATTGGCCTTCTTGCCGGTCAGCTTGAAGCGGCGGTAGACGGCGCCGTTGCTGGCCGGGAGCGGGCCGGTCAGGTCGACCGCCTGCTCGCCCGGCGGCACCAGGGTAATGTCGATGTCCTGCCCCTGCACGAGATCCAGCTCGACGGTCTCGCCCACCCCCAGCGTCAGGATATCCCGGCTGCCCGGGGGCGCCGGGGTCGGCGGGCTGTGCGTGCTTTGATCCTCGGCGGAGGCGAAGCCTCGCCCGGGCTTGACCACTTCCAGACGAGCCATGGCGCGATCTCTCGAATTTGGCGGTTCAGTTGGAGTTTAACATAACGCAGACAAGGCTGCACAAGCGCAAGCCACGGCGGCGTGGGGGCCGCCTCTCCCCACCGGCGTCATCCCGGCGAAGGCCGGGATCCATTCTGGGGGCACGCGAGATCGCACCGTGCCCGATTCCCCGGATCTCCCTTGCGCCGCCGATGGATCCCGGCCTTCGCCGGGATGACGCCGGTGGGGCGTTGTCCGGGCTTGCCTTTCGCTACGGAAAGGATAGCATCGCTATATTTTCCATAGCGTGAGACCCGCCCATGCCCCGCGTCACCCCACTGTCCCCGCCTTACGCCCCGGAAATCCAGGGGCACTTCGATCAGGTCATGCGCGGGGCGCCGCCCCTGCTGCTGTTCCGCACCCTGGCGAAGTTCGAGCGGGCCTGGGGCAAGTTCCGCGCCGGCTCGCTGCTCGATCGCGGGCCGCTCTCCTTACGTGAGCGCGAGATCGTGATCGACCGGACCTGCGCCTTGACGGCTTGCGAATACGAATGGGGCGTGCATGTCACGGCCTTCGCCGGGGCTGCGAAGCTCACGCCTGAACAAGTGGCGGCGACGGTGACGGGCCGCAGTGATGCACCCTGCTGGTCGGCGGCGGAGCAGGCGCTGATCGCCGCGGTCGATGCCCTGCACGCGCGCGCCTCCCTGTCGGACGCGGAATTCGCCGCCTTGCGCGCGCATTACGACGAGGCCCAGGTGGTCGAGGTGCTGCTGCTGGCGGGCTTCTACCGTACCGTCGCCTATCTGGTGGGCGGGCTGGGCCTTGAACGGGAGGAGATGGGCGCGCGCTTCCCGGCCGCTCAAGGCGCGCCGTGCACCGTGAGCGTATAGAGCTGCACCACGCGGCCGGCCGCGATGCCGTCCTGCTGTTCGAGGGCCAGCGGGTGGCCGGTCGGCGCCACCTCCACCAGGGGCCGTCGCCCGCGGTCGCGCAGGTGGAGGCGGGTCTCCAGGTTCAAGGTGTCGGGATAGCCGGGCAGGCGGGTGTTGAGCCAGCCCCGGAACGGGCCCGGCGGCGCCCGCCGGGGCAGGTCGCGGGCCGCGCGCCAGGCCTTGTAGTCGGACTCATTGAGCGAGACCCAGACCAGCCAGGCAAAGGCCTCGTCCTCGAAGGCGACGGGAATTTCGAGCGCCCCGCGCACGAAGAACCAGGTGCGGTCGATGACGCAGTCGTCCGCGCTCAGGGTGCAGCGGGCCGCCTGCTCGGCCGCGGAGACTTCGTGATAGCTGTCGGGCACGTCTGGCCCCAGGCGCGGCATGCCCTTGTGCACCTGGCCACAGCGATGGCACTGGAACTCGAAGCTCATGGCTGCCGGCGCGGGACCTAGAGCCTGGCGAGCAGCTCGGCCTTCTTGGCGGCGAATTCCTCGTCCGAGAGGATGCCCTTGGCCTTCAGGCCGGCCAGTTTTTCGATGGTGGCGAAGATGTCGGCCTCGCCGCCCCCGGCCTGCAGGGTGAAGGCCGGCTGGGGCACCGAGGGCGCCGACGGCTCGACATAGGCCGGCTGGGGCGGCGGGGCCTGGGGCGCCTGGCCGCCGACGCTGATCACCGGCAGGCTGGACACCGCGACCAGGCCGTACTGGCTGGAGAAGGTGAGCGAGCCGCCATAGGACTGCTGCTGCGAGAAGCCGCCGATGTTGTGGTCCAGCGTGTCGTAGACGGTCACCAGGCCGTTGACGTCGATCGCCAGGCGGCGGGCATCGGCGAAGTAGGCATAGCGGACATTGTTCTGGGCACCGGTCGAATTGGGCCAGCCGATGCCGTCCGGCCACCAGTTGCCCGAGGTGCCGGGTGCCGGCGGCACGAACAGGCTGACCGGGCCTTGGGGGCCGTTGCCGTCCTGCTGCTGTTGCTGGCCGTAGCCCGCATTGGTCTGGTATTGGCCGCCCTGGAACTGGTTGCCCTGGCTCTGCGACTGGAAGCTGCCGCTGCGCACCAGGTCGGGCTGGTTGGCGACGAGGTTGGAGAGCTCGCTGCACAGGCCGTCGACCCGGCCTTTGAGGTAATTGTTGAACATGTCGGAGAGCATGATCATGCCGCCGCGCATCCATTGGCCCGAGCCGGCGAATTCCGGGTGGTTGAACTGGGCCATGGCGCCGTTGCCGTTGATCACGCTGTCGAGCATGGAAAGCACCGCGTCGGCGCTGAAGCCGTGGCGCTGGGCGATGTCGTCGACGGCCTGGCGGCCGGCGGGGAAAGCTGTCGCATGGTATTTCAGTCCTGCCGGGCGCAGCGCGGCCGTGCGACGCCTGTGCCCCGGGCCTTTGGCCGATTTGCCGATTGAACGGATGAGCCCGCATTATGCCCGCTGGGGCCTGGAACGGGCAAACGGATAATCGGCATGGGCGGATGCGTCACAAAAAGCCCTCTCCGCCCTTCAGGGGGGAGAGGGTGGGGTGAGGTGGGTCGGCGGCATAGAGCGCGCCCTTGCCCGCTCCACCACCTCACCCTCCCCGTCGCTCACGCGACGGGTCCCCTCCCTCTCCCCCGCAAGCGGCGGAGAGGGCTTTTAAGGTTCAGGCCGACAGCACCCGCACGAGGGGGGTGATGGCGAAGTGGGGGCGGCGGGCGGCGGCAGGGCGGGCGACCGGGGCCCAGGCGTGCTCGGGATAGAACTGCGCCATCAGGCGGTCGACGTAATCGCGCAGGTTGTCGAAGCCCTCGGCCGCCCGGCGCAGGGGGGTGTCGAAGAACGGCGCCAGGATGCCGGCCAGTATCCCTAAGGTAATGGCGTCGACGCTGCTGGGCCGCTCGCCCATCACATAGGGCTTGTCGCCCAGCAGCATGGCCAGGGATTTCAGCGAGCGTGCGCCCAGCTCGGCGATCTCGGCCGGGGTGTGGCGGGCGACACCCTGGGCATAGTAGGTGCCGCGCACCTCCTCCTGGACCTGGACCAGCAGGTGGGGACGGATCTCCTCGGGCGCATCGTCGAAGAAATGCGCCGGGCCCTTGGCGAAATTCTCCGGCACCAGCCAGCGGAAATAGCCCGAGGTCCAGGCCAGGTGGTCTTCCAGCATGCGCTCGACCATCCAGGCGATGGAACGCTCAGTGGTACACAGGCCGGCATCGAGGTCGAGGTCGTAGCGACGCTCCAAGTGAGCGCGGATGAAGGTCGAATCGGCGACCACGGCCTCCGCGTCGCGGATATAGGGCAGCTTACCCTTGGGCGCCGCGTCGAAACCGCTCAGGTCCTTCACGTAGGCGAGGCCCGCCAGCTTCAACTGGATCTCGGTCTTCATCACATAGGGGCTCACCTCGGGCAGGCCGAAGCCGGGACCGAAGCCATACAGAGTGATCGGGCTATGCGTGGGGGAACGCTTGATCATGGCTTGCTCCTGCGGGCGGGGTTGACGACCACAGGCATACTGCCAAGCTGCTGACAGCATGCTGTCAGCATGGTGGCGCGAGAGTTTCGATCCCATGAGACGGGCAGACAGATTATTCCAGATCATCCAGATCCTGCGGCGCAGCCACCGGCCCACCACGGCCGATGCCATTGCGCTCGAACTGGAAACCTCCAAGCGCTCGGTCTACCGCGACATCGCCACCCTGATCGGCCAGCGCGTGCCGATCCGGGGCGAGGCCGGCGTCGGCTATGTCCTGGACGGCGGCTTCGACCTGCCGCCCCTGATGCTGACCCAGGACGAGATCGAGGCGGCGGTGCTGGGCGCCCAATGGGTGGCCGGGCGCGGCGATCCGGCGCTGGCCCGGGCGGCGCTCGACCTGGTGGCCAAGATCGGCGCTTCGGTCCCCGAACGCCTGCGCCCCTTCGTGCTCGATTCCGCGACCATGGCGACACCCTCGCACCGGGCCGTGGCCGATGCGATCGACATGGGGGCGGTGCGGGCCGCCATCCACGGCGGGCGCAAGGTGCAACTGTCCTATCGCGACGAGCAGGGCCGGGCCAGCGAGCGGGTGATCTGGCCGGTCGCGGTCGGCTATTACGATACGGTCCGCCTGATCGCCGCCTGGTGCGAGCTGCGCCAGGATTTCCGCCACTTCCGCACCGACCGGGTGGCCGATGCCGCCTTCCTGGACGAACGCTATCCCGAACGGCCCCAGGCCTTGCGCGCCAAATGGCGGCGGACGCTGGCGACGACCCGGCGGATCCGCCCCTAGGCGCAGCCTCGGTCCACTTGCGCTTACGCGCAGGCAGCCTGCGGCTGCGGCCCAGGCATCACCTCGGGCCCGGTGAAGCGGTCGTCGAAACAGGCGGCGACCCGTTGTACCTGGTGGCGCGCGGCAAAGGGAATGGCGATGTGCAGGCCCACCCGGGTGACGACGCCGGCGGCTTCCAGCGGCGCCAGCCGGGGCCAGGCATCCTCGATCGCGCGGGGATCCAGCTTGTGGGCCACGGCCAGGCGGCCGATGTCGGCGGCATAGTCGCACATCAGCCGTTCGATCACGGCGCGCCGCAGGTGATCGGTCGGGCGCAGCGCGATGCCGCGCCGGGTCGCCAGGCGGCCGGCCTCGACGGTCTGTGCCCACAGGGAAATGTCGACCTGGTTCTGGGCATAGCCCTGGGGCAGTTCGCTGATCGACGACGGCCCCAGGCCGATCAGGATTGCCGCGTCGTCGGTGGTATAGCCCTGGAAATTGCGGTGCAGGCGCCCGGCCCGCGCCGCCTGGGCCAGGGCATCGTCGGGCCGGGCAAAATGGTCGAGGCCGATGGCTTCGTAGCCCGCGGCGCTCAATTCGTCGCAGGCCGCCTGAAGCTGGGCATGGCGTTCCGCCGGCCCGGGCAGGGCCGCCTCGGGGATCAGCCGCTGGTGCGGCTTCATGGCCGGCACATGGGCATAGCCGAACAGGGCCAGGCGATCGGGCTTGAGGCTCAGCACCTGGCGGATCGTTTGCCGCACGCCGTCGACGGTCTGATAGGGCAGGCCATGCACCAGGTCGATGTTGATCGAGCCGACACCGCGCCGGCACAGGCCTTCGACCACGGCCGCTACCGTTTCGAACGGCTGCACCCGGTTGATCGCCTGCTGCACCTTGGGGTCCAGGTCCTGCACGCCCAGGCTGGCGCGGGTCATGCCGGCGGCGGCCCAGGCATCCAGCTTGGCCTCGTCGACCCCGCGGGGATCGATCTCGACCGCGATCTCGCAGGTCTCGTCGATGACGAACAGGGCGCGCAGGGCCGCCATCAGACGCTCGATCTCCTCGGGCGGCAGGATGGTCGGGCTGCCGCCGCCGAAATGCAGATGGGCCAGCCGCCGCTTGGATCCCAGCGCCGCGCCGACCTGCGCCGCCTCGGCACTCAAGGCCGCGACATAACGCTGCACATGGCTCAACCGGTTGGTCACCTTCATGTGGCAGCCGCAGAAGAAGCACAGCGATTCGCAGTAGGGCACATGGACGTAGAGCGACAGGGCCTCGTCCGCGGGCAGCGCCTCAAGCCAGCCGGCGTAGGTGTCTGCCGCGACGGCGGCATGGAAATGCGGCGCCGTCGGGAAGCTCGTGTAGCGGGGATAGCGATGGGCAAGGGCGGTCTGTGGCATGGGATCCAAGGTCGCGCCGTTGGACGGCGGTCGCCTTGATTCAGGTCAAGGGCCTTTTAACGCCGGGTGTGAATGATCGGCAGCGGGCGCGCGAACCTATGTTGGCGCGTGATGGTCTTGGGGGAGGCCGTCGCGGCCGGGGCAAGACCCGGCCGCCCCTCGCCCTCTCGCGCTGCGGGCCGGCGCGCAACGATCTGTCGCGCAACGGTAACCCGGTGCGCTGAATCGGCCACACCCCGCCGCCAAAGCGGCCTTCATCGCCACCTTATATTGCACTGCAATATTGCGCGTGCGAGATTCATCGGGAACCGGGATCATCGGCCCGGGTTTCTTGGGGTATGGCGACGGAATAGGTCAGATTTTCTGTCCTGTCTGGCGCCGGGGGTGCCGGCCCCGTTGTCGGCAGTTCCGTCAGGATTAGGGAATCGAGAGTCACATGATTATCGAGCTGAAGCAGAACGACCGTGTCCTGGCCACCGACGTGGTCTCCGCCACCGAGGCCTTCGAGGCCCGTCACCTGAAGTGGGCCGAGCGCAAGGCCGCCGAACTTTCCGTGCATGGCAAGATCGAGCTGGCGCTGAAGACCCTGGCCGGCGCCATCCATGCCCGCCATACGCTGACCGCCGCCGCCTGAACCTCACCCGACAGCTAGGGGCCTCGCGCCCCCAAAACGGGGTTGCACGATGCCGGTCGTGCGACCCCGTTGCTTTTTCAGTACTTGGTTAGCTTGCGCGCCTCGACCCGGATCGCCACCGCCGCCGGCGAGCTGATCTGGCGCCGCAGCAAGGTCCAGACCATGGCCAGGGTCGCCACGATGAAGGCGAGCGGGCCGCCGAACCAGAACAGGCACGCGAGCGCGAAATAATACGAGCGGATGCCGCCGTTGAAGGCCTCCGCCGCCGAGGTCATCACTTCCGCGGTCTGGTCGGCCATGGCGATGCCGTCGCTGCCCTGCGTGTCGCCCGGGGCCGGCGTCGCGCCGATCAGGGCGATGGCGTAGTTGAACTGGCGCAGCGACCAGGTGAAACGGAAGAAGCCGCCGACAAAGACGATCAGCGGCAGCAGCACCTTGAGTTCGAACAGCGCGCGGGAGGTCTTGGCGGTGAAATCCAGGCCCTCGATGGCCGGCTGCATCGTGTCCAGGCTGGCCAGGGCGCCCACCATGGCGGCCGCCACCAGCACCGTGGTCGAGGCGAAGAAGGCGGTCGAATTCATCACATGGCCCAGCAGGGCGGCGTCGCCGATGCGCACCTCGCGCCGGACCATCGCCTCCATCCAGTGGCGGCGCACCAGGCGCATGGTGAAATTGATCGTGCGGTAGCGCCGGCCGATCAAGTGCAGCAGCCGCTCGTAACCGAACCAGACCGCCCCGAACAGCACCAGGGCGACGAAGTCGAGCGGGGTGAAGCCGATGGCCCAGAGCTTGTCGATCATGGCGCCAATCTAGCCTGCCCGCGGCCGAATCGCCATGGCGGGCGCGGCCGCCGGGGGGAGATCAAGACATAAAGATATCTTTATCTGCCCGCTTGCGTCGCCGCCGCCACGCTGGTAATAGGATAGCCATCGCCTAAGCCCTCAAGGATACCCCATGGCCACGTTCGCCGACTTCAAGGTCAAGGATTTCTCGCTCGCCGAATGGGGCCGCAAGGAAATCAACATTGCCGAGACCGAAATGCCGGGCTTGATGGCCTTGCGCGCGGAATACGGCGCCTCGCAGCCGCTGAAGGGCGCCCGCATCGCCGGCTGCCTGCACATGACGATCCAGACCGCGGTGCTGATCGAGACCTTGATCGCCCTGGGCGCCACCATCCGCTGGTCCTCCTGCAACATCTTCTCGACCCAGGACCAGGCGGCGGCGGCGATCGCCGCGGCCGGCATCCCGGTCTTCGCCTGGAAGGGCATGTCGGAGGAGGAATTCTGGTGGTGCATCCACCAGACGGTGAAGGGCCCGGACGGCTGGACCCCCAACATGATCCTGGACGACGGCGGCGACCTGACCGTCCTCATGCACAATGAATATCCCGAGCTGATGGACGGCGTGTACGGCCTCTCGGAAGAGACCACCACCGGGGTCCACCGCCTCTACGAGATGCACAAGGCCGGGACGCTCAAGGTTCCCGCCATCAACGTGAACGACAGCGTGACCAAGTCGAAGTTCGACAACCTCTATGGCTGTCGCGAGTCGCTGGTCGACGGCATCAAGCGCGCCACCGACGTCATGCTGGCCGGCAAGGTCGCCGTGGTCGCCGGCTATGGCGACGTGGGCAAGGGCTCGGCCGCCTCGCTGCGCAGCCAGGGCGCCCGCGTCATGGTCACCGAGATCGACCCCATCTGCGCCCTGCAGGCGGCGATGGAAGGCTACCAGGTCACCACCATGGAAGAGGCCGCCCCGCTGGGCGACATCTTCGTCACCTGCACCGGCAACCTGGACGTCATCACGCTGGACCACATGCGCGAGATGAAGGACCGGGCGATCGTCTGCAACATCGGCCACTTCGACAGCGAGATCCAGATCGCCTCGTTGCGTAACTACAAGTGGGACAACGTCAAGCCGCAGGTCGACGAGGTCGTGTTCCCCGACGGCAAGCGCCTGATCGTGCTGGCTGAAGGCCGCCTGGTGAACCTGGGCTGTGCCACCGGCCACCCCAGCTTCGTCATGAGCGCCTCGTTCTCGAACCAGGTGATCGCCCAGATCGAGCTCTACCAGCACCACGCGAAGTACGACCGCAAGGTCTACATGCTGCCCAAGCACCTGGACGAGAAGGTCGCCTCGCTGCACCTGGCCAAGCTGGGCGTGAAGCTGACCAAGCTGTCGCCGGTCCAGGCCGAGTACATCGGCGCCAAGGTCGACGGCCCCTACAAGCCGGAACACTACCGCTACTGAGCGCTTGCGCGCACACACCAAGGGCGGCACCGCGCGGTGCCGCCCTTTTTGTTTGGGCCTGCGACGTTCACGGACGTTGCGCGTCCCGCCCGGGCCATTGATGCTTGGGGCATGGCCGAGCGCGATTCCGAAACCAAGATCCTGGTCATCGACGACAACCGCATCCGCGCCTCGATCATCGAGGAGGGGCTGCGCGAGGCGGGCTATGCCCACGTCACGGTGATCGTCGAGCGCCTGCCCCTGGTGCGCAGCATCGTCGAGGCCGACCCGGACGTGGTCTTCATCGACCTGGAACATCCCCAGCGCGACGTGCTCGAGCACATGTTCCAGGTCAGCCGCGCCATCAGCCGGCCCGTCGCCATGTTCGTCGACCGCTCGGACAAGGCGATGATCGAGGCGGCGATCGAGGCCGGGGTTTCCGCCTATATCGTCAACGGCTTGAAGAAGGAACGGCTGAAACCGATCCTGGACATGGCGATCAGCCGCTTCAACGCCTTCAGCCGCATGCGCGACGAATTGTACCGGACGCGCAAGGCCCTGGACGACCGCAAGCTGGTCGACCGGGCGAAGGGCGTGCTGATGAAGCTCAAAGGGATCGGCGAGGATGAAGCCTATGGCCTGCTGCGGCGCACGGCGATGAACGAGAACCGACGGATCGCCGAGGTGGCGCAGAGTATTTTGACCGCGTCGACACTGTTGTCGGGGGACAAGTGATGGGTGAACCCGAGAAACCCTTTGCCATCCGGGCCGGCTTCATCCCGCTGCTGGACGCCGCCATCCTGATCATCGCCAAGATCCGCGGCTTCGCCGAGGAGGAGGGCATCGAACTCACCCTGATCCGCGAAGCCTCGTGGGCCAGCATCAGGGACCGGCTGGCGCTGGGCCATTTCGACGTCGCCCATATGCTGGCGCCGATGCCGATCGCCGCCTCCCTGGGCCTGACCCCGTTCGGCGGCTCGGTGATCACGCCCATGTGCATGGGGCTGGGCGGCAACGCGGTCACGGTCTCCAACGCGGTCTGGCACGGCATGAACATGGCCGGTGCCGACAACAGCGGCGACCCCATGACCATGGCCGTGGCCCTGCGCAGCGTGGTGGAAAGCCGCAAGGCTTCGGCCAAGCCGCCGCTGACCTTCGCCGTGGTCCACCCCTATTCCAGCCACAATTATGAACTGCGCTACTGGCTGGCGGCGGCCGGGATCGACCCGCGCGTCGATATCGGGCTGACCGTGGTGCCGCCGCCCTACATGGCCGATGCCCTGGCCGGCGGCCACATCGACGGCTATTGCGTGGGCGAGCCGTGGAACAGCGCCGCCGTGGTGGCCGGCGTCGGCCACATCGTCACCACCACCACGGCCATCTGGCGCTCCAGCCCCGAGAAGGTGCTGGGCATGCGCAGCGATTGGGCCGACCAGAACCCGGAAGCCGCCGCCGCCCTGCTGCGGGCCATGCACCGGGCCTCGCTGTGGTGCGACTCGCCCAAGAACACCCAGGAAATGGTCGAGTTGCTGTCGACGCCCAGCTACCTCGATGTCGCCCAGTCGACGCTCATGGCCGGCCTGACCGGGCGGATCGCCCTGGGCGCCGGGCAGCCGCAACTGGTGCCCGAGTTCCGTTCCTTCGCGCGCCGCGCCGCCACCTTCCCCTGGATCAGCCACGGCCTGTGGTTCTTCAGCCAGATGGTGCGCTGGGGCCAGCTCGAGCTGACGCCGGCCACGCTCGAGACCGTGCGCCGCTGCATTCGCCCGGACCTGTACCGCAAGGCCCTGGGGCCGTTGGGCGTCGCCCTGCCCAACGCCAGCTCGAAAGTCGAAGGGGCGCTGACCATGGAGACGCCGGTGGCCACGGCCAACGGCCGGCTGTTCCTGGGGCCTGACGGCTTCTTCGACGGCCTGGTCTTCGACCCCGACCGGATCGAGGACTATGTCGCCGCCTTTGCCATCCGCGGGCCGAGCGCGATCAGCGACTGATGGCCCCTGTCGTCATTCCGGCGAAGGCCGGAATCCATGGCAGGGGCAGGCGAGATCTGTCCGGCAAGGTCTCGTCTCGCACTACGATGGATTCCGGCCTTCGCCGGAATGACGATAGAGCGGGTGAGGCATTCTTATAGTTCGCTCAGAAATGACGCGCTGCACAATTTTTTAGCAGCCCGCTGGCCAATAAGGCATCACTGCGCCGCGAGGCGGCAACTGCTGCGCCCCGGCACCCGCTGCCTAACCCCCTGATATCGAACGAAAAACCCGATCGTCGCCCACTTGGCACGCTGTGTGCAGTGAATAGGGTGCGAGCCAACGATGGCTCAACCTCCCGGTCAGGCCAATGGCGGCAGACCGGCGATCGCCCTTCCGGGCACCGACTTTAGAACATCTGGCCCAGAGTTGGGCACGTGGCAGCGCTGCCGACGGAACTGTACCGATTACCAAATCGGTTCCGGTTTTCAGTCGTGCGGCGCTTTTTTTATGCCTGTTTTGCGCAGGCGGGGCTTCGAGAAGGAACGGGCAGTGAGCAAGATCGTTACACGCAGCATCAATCGCCGCGACCTCCTCAAGGTCTCGAGCACCGCCGCCCTGCTGGGCGCCGTCGGCGCGGCCTTCCCGCGCGGCGTCTTTGCCGAGGGCGCAGGCCCCGAGACCCCCAAGGCGACGCTGGGCTTCATCGCCCTGACCGACAGCGCGCCGCTGATCATCGCCAAGGAAAAAGGCCTCTACGCCAAATACGGCATGACCGAGGTCACCGTGGGCAAGCAGGCCTCGTGGGGCGCCACCCGCGACAACCTCGAGCTGGGCTCGGCCGGCGGCGGCATCGACGGCGCCCATATCCTGTCGCCCATGCCCTACCTGATTTCGACCGGCAAGATCACCAAGGGCAACGCGCCCCTGCCCATGTACCTGCTCTCGCGCCTCAACATCAACGGCCAGTGCATCTCGGTCGCCGGCGCCTACAAGGGCCTTGGCATCGGCACCCAGGCGGCCGCGCTGAAGGATGCCTTCGCCAAGGCCAAGGCCGAAGGCAAGGAAGTTAAGTGCGCGGTTACCTTCCCCGGCGGCACCCACGACCTGTGGATGCGCTACTGGCTGGCGGCCAATGGCATCGATCCCAACAAGGATGTCTCGACCATCGTCGTGCCGCCGCCCCAGATGGTGGCCAACATGAAGGTCAACACCATGGAAGCCTTCTGCGTGGGCGAGCCGTGGAACGCCCAGCTCGTCAACCAGGGCATCGGCTTTTCCGCCCTGACCACCGGCGAGCTGTGGGGCAATCACCCCGAAAAGGCCTTCGCCATGCGGGCCGACTGGGTCGACGCCAACCCCAAGGCGGCCAAGGCCCTGCTGATGGCCGTCCAGGAAGCCGCGCAATGGTGCGACAAGCCCGAGAACAAGGAAGAGATGTGCTCCATCGTCGGCGGCCGTGACTATTTCAAGGTGCCGGTCGAGGACATTCTGGGCCGCGCCAAGGGCGAGATCGATTACGGCGACGGCCGCAAGGTGACCGACAGCCCGCACATCATGAAGTACTGGAACGACTTCGCCTCCTATCCCTGGCCCAGCCACGACCTGTGGTTCCTGACCGAGGATATCCGCTGGGGTTACCTGCCGGCCGACCTGGACACCAAGGCCCTGGTGGCCAAGGTGAACCGTGAGGATCTGTGGCGTGACGCGGCGGCGGCCATCGGGGCGCCGGCGGCGGAAATCCCGACCTCCAAGTCACGCGGAGTCGAGACCTTCTTCGACGGCAAGACCTTCGACCCGGCCGATCCGGCCGCCTATCTCGCCAGCCTGGCCATCAAGGCCGTGTAATCAGACCAGTTGGAAGGCTTACCCATGACCGTCCATAGTGACCAGCTTGCCAAACTCCTCGAGGAGCCGGTGCGCAAGCCGCTGATCGATGCAGCGCTCCTCGCCAAGGCGGGGGCATGGCTGAAGCGCAAGGCCATCAACCTGGCCCCGCCGGTCGTGATGCTGATCCTGCTGTTCGGCCTGTGGGAGATTCTGTGCCGGGGGCCGGTGCCCCCCTGCCGCCCCCCTCCAAGGTCATCGCCGATACCTGGGAACTGATCATCGATCCGTTCTACGACAACGGCGGCACCGACGTCGGGCTGTTCTGGCAGATCGCCGCCAGCCTCACCCGGGTCGCGGAGGGTTTCGCGATCTCGGCCGTCGCCGGCATCCTGCTGGGGGTGCTGATCGGCCAGTCGTCGCTGGCCTTCCGTGGCCTCGACCCGATCTTCCAGGTCCTGCGCACGGTGCCGCCGCTGGCTTGGCTGCCCTTGTCGCTGGCCGCCTTCCAGTCGGCCAATCCCTCGGCCATCTTCGTCATCGCCATCACGTCGGTGTGGCCGATCATCCTCAACACCGCGGTCGGTATCCGCAACATCCCGCAGGACTATCGCAACGTCGCCAAGGTGCTGCGCCTGTCGGGCCCGGAATTCTTCTTCAAGATCATGCTGCCGGCGACCGTGCCCTTCATGTTCACCGGCCTGCGCATCGGCATCGGCCTGTCGTGGCTGGCCATCGTCGCGGCGGAAATGCTGATCGGCGGCGTCGGCATCGGCTTCTTCATCTGGGATGCCTGGAATTCCTCGCTGATCAGCGAAATCATCATCGCCCTGATCGCGGTCGGCCTGGTCGGCTTCGTGCTGGACCGGCTGATCGGGGCCTTGGGCAACCGCCTCGGCGGCAGCTACAGCCAACGGTAAGGAGTAGCGTCATGGCAAGCCATCTTTCGATCGAGCAGGTCGGCGTCACCTTCAAGACCGAGCGCGGATCCTATGTCGCCCTGCGCGATGTCGACCTCAAGGTCGCCCAGGGTGAATACATCGCCATCATCGGCCACTCGGGCTGCGGCAAGTCGACCTTGCTGAACCTCGTCGCCGGCTTGCTGCAGGTTACCACCGGCGCCATCCTGCTGGACGACAAGGAAGTCTCGCAGCCCGGCCCCGACCGCGCCGTGGTGTTCCAGAACCACTCGCTGCTGCCCTGGCTGACCGTTTACGACAATGTCCGCCTCGCCGTGGACAAGGTGCATGGCAAGACCAAGAACAAGGCGGAACGCCATGCCTGGACCATGGAAAACCTGAAGCTGGTCGGCATGGATCACGCCGCCCAGCGCCACCCGAACGAGATTTCGGGCGGCATGAAGCAGCGCGTGGGCATCGCCCGGGCCCTGGCCATGGAACCCAAAGTGTTGTTGCTGGACGAGCCTTTCGGCGCGCTCGACGCGCTGACCCGCGCCCAGCTCCAGGACAAGGTGATGGAGATCCAGACGCGGCTGAACAATACCGTGCTGATGATCACCCACGACGTCGACGAGGCGGTCCTGCTGGCCGATCGCATCGTCATGATGACCAACGGCCCGGCCGCCACCATCGGCGAAGTGCTGACGGTGGACCTGCCCCGGCCGCGCAACCGCCTGGCCCTGGCCGGCAACCCGACCTATATCGCCGCCCGCGCCGGGGTGATGGAATTCCTCTATGCCCGCCACGCCATGAACAAGGTGGAGGCCGCCTGAGATGAGCCCGAAACTTGTCGTCATCGGCAACGGCATGGCGGCCGGCCGGGTGCTGGAGCACCTGACCGACGATGCGCCCGAGGCCTACCAGATCACCGTGTTCGGCGCCGAACCGCGGGTGAACTACAACCGGATCCTGCTCTCGCCCGTGCTGTCGGGCGAGAAGACATTCGACGAGATCGTCACCCATGACGATGCCTGGTATGCGGCGCGCAGTATCGACTTGCTGAAGGGCAAGGAGATCGTTGCGATCGACCGTGCGGCAAAGACCGTGCAGGCCAAGGACGGGAGCGTAACGCCTTACGACAAGCTGCTGGTGGCGACCGGCAGCCTGCCCTTCATCGTCCCCGTGCCGGGCAAGGACCTGCCCGGCGTGGTCGCCTACCGCGACCTCGACGATGTCAACACCATGCTGGCCGCGGCGCAGCACGGCGGCAGCGCCGTCGTCGTCGGCGGCGGCCTGCTGGGCCTGGAGGCCGCGGCAGGCCTGAAGATGCGCGGCATGGACGTGACCGTGCTGCACCTGATGCCGACCCTGATGGAGCGCCAGCTCGATCCGGCCGCCGGCCACCTGCTGAAGAAGGCCATGGAGGCGCGGGGCATCCGCGTCATCACCAAGGCCAATACCCACGCCATCGTCGGCGACGGCAAGGTCGAGGCGGTGCGCCTCGACGACGGCACGGAAATCCCGGCCGACATCGTGGTCATGGCCGTGGGCATCCGCCCCAATTCGGGCCTGGCCAAAGCGGCGGGCCTGGAGGTCGGCCGCGGGCTGAAGGTCGACGACCACATGGTGACCTCGGACCCAGACGTGCTGGCGGTGGGCGAATGCGCCGAACATCGCGGCCAGTGCTACGGCCTGGTGGCGCCCCTGTTCGAAATGGCCAAGGTGGTCGCCGCCCAGCTCAACGGCGATACCAGCGCCGCCTACACCGGCTCGGTCACCTCGACCAAGCTGAAGGTGACCGGGGTCGACCTGTTCTCGGCCGGCGATTTCGCCGAGGGCGAGGACCGGGAGGAGATCGTGCTGCGCGACGCGGCGCGGGGCATCTACAAGCGCCTGGTGCTGCAGGACGACCGCATCATCGGCGCGGTGATGTACGGCGAGACCGCGGATGGCGGCTGGTTCCTCGACCTGCTGCGCAAGGCGACCTGCATCGCCGACATGCGCGACACCCTGATCTTCGGCCAAGGGTACGTGGGCGGTGCCGCCCTGGACCCTATGGCGGCCGTTGCAGCCTTGCCGGATGAGGCAGAGATCTGCGGTTGCAACGGCGTATGCAAGGGCAAGATCACTTCGACCATCACCGCCAAGGGCCTGACCACGCTGGACGGCGTGCGCGCCCACACCAAGGCCTCCGCCTCATGCGGCTCATGCACCGGCCTGGTGGAACAATTGATGTCGCTCACCCTGGGCGACCAGTTCAACCGCGCGGCGGTGCAGCCGATGTGCGCCTGCACCGAGCTCGGCCATGACGACGTCCGCCGCCTGATCATCGCCAAGGATCTGAAGACGATCCCGGCGGTGATGCAGGAATTGGAGTGGAAGACCTCGTGCGGCTGTGCCAAGTGCCGGCCGGCGCTGAACTACTACCTGCTCGCCGCCTGGCCGGGCGAGTATGTCGACGACAACCAGTCGCGCTTCATCAACGAGCGGGTCCACGCCAATATCCAGAAGGACGGCACCTATTCCGTCGTACCGCGCATGTGGGGCGGCATCACCAACCCGCGCGAACTGCGGGCCATTGCCGATGTCGCCGACAAATTCGCCATCCCCACGGTGAAGGTCACCGGGGGCCAGCGCATCGACCTCCTGGGCGTGAAGAAGCAGGACCTGCCTGCCGTCTGGGCCGATCTCAACGCCGCCGGCATGGTCTCGGGCCATGCCTATGGCAAGGCCCTGCGCACGGTGAAGACCTGCGTGGGCACCGACTGGTGCCGCTTCGGCACCCAGGATTCGACCGGCCTTGGCATCCGCATCGAGAAATTCATGTGGGGCTCGTGGACCCCGGCCAAGGTGAAGATGGCGGTCTCGGGCTGCCCGCGCAATTGCGCCGAGGCGACCTGCAAGGATGTCGGCGTG
This sequence comes from Oleomonas cavernae, assembly GCF_003590945.1. Taxonomy (NCBI): domain Bacteria; kingdom Pseudomonadati; phylum Pseudomonadota; class Alphaproteobacteria; order Acetobacterales; family Acetobacteraceae; genus Oleomonas; species Oleomonas cavernae. Next base: position 207,401 of record NZ_QYUK01000016.1, read on the forward strand.
ATCTGCGTCGATTCCGGTTACGACATCCACTTTGCCGGGGCCGCGGGCCTCGACATCAAGGGCACGGAAGTGCTGACCCATGTCGACACGGAAGACGAGGCGCTGGCCGTCATCGTGGCCCTGACCCAGCTCTACCGCGAGCAGGCACGCTACCTCGAGCGTATCTACAAGTGGACCAAGCGGGTGGGGATCGAGTCGATCCGCGCCGCCGTGGTCGACGACCTGGAACGCCGCCAGGCCCTGTTCGACCGCTTCGTCTATTCGCAGAAGTTCGCCCAGGTCGACCCCTGGGCCGAGCGGGTGGCCGGCGCCGAGGCGCACGAGTTCCGCCCCATGGCACACTTCGAACCCCGGGAGGCCGCAGAATGACCGCCTATACCCCTCACGACTGGATCGATGTCGGCGCGGTCGAGGACGTGCCCCTGCGCGGCGCCCGTGTCGTCCACACCGCCAGCGGCGATATCGCGGTGTTCCGCACCGGCGAAGGCAAGATCTTCGCCCTGCGCGACCGCTGCCCCCACAAGAACGGCCCCCTGAGCCAGGGCATCGTCCACGACGACGGCGTCACCTGCCCCTTGCACAACTGGGTGATCGACCTCGCCACCGGCCAGGCACGCGGCGCCGATGTCGGCTGCACCGGCGTCATCCCGGTGCGGGCCGAGCGCGGCCGCATCCATCTGGGCGTTGCCGCCCTGGCCGGGCGCGTCGCCTGATGGGCGCGTGCGAGACCGTCCGCACCACCTGCCCCTATTGCGGGGTGGGCTGCGGCGTGCTCGCCACGCCCCAAGCCGACGGCAGCGTCGCCATCAAGGGCGACCCCGATCACCCGGCCAATTTCGGCCGGCTGTGCTCCAAGGGATCTGCGCTCGGCGAAACCCTGAGTCTCGACGATCGGCTGCTGATGCCGGTCGTCGAGGGAGAGCGGGCGACATGGTCCCAGGCCCTCGGCCTTGTCGCCCGCCGCTTCCAGGAGACGATTGCCGAGCATGGCCCGGACTCGGTTGCCTTCTACGTCTCGGGGCAGTTGCTGACCGAGGATTACTACGTCGCCAACAAGCTGATGAAGGGCTTCATCGGCTCGGCCAACATCGACACCAACAGCCGGCTGTGCATGGCCTCCTCGGTGGCCGGGCACAAGCGCGCCTTCGGCACCGACACGGTGCCCGGCTGCTACGAGGACCTGGAAGAGGCCGACCTGGTGGTCCTGGTCGGCTCCAACCTGGCCTGGTGCCACCCGGTGCTGTTCCAGCGCCTGGCCGCAGCCAAGGCGGCACGCGGCATCCAGGTGGTTACCATCGACCCGCGCCGCACCGCCACCAGCGAACTGGCCGACCTGCATTTGGGGCTAGAGCCGGGCTCGGACGTCGCGCTGTTCAACGGCCTGCTCGACCATCTGGTGCAGGCCGGCCTGGCCGACCAGACCTTCATCGCCGAACACACCACCGGCATCGTCGAGACCCTGGCGGTGGCCGAGTCGACCGGCATCAAGGGCGCCCAGGCGGCGACCGGGCTGACACCCGAGCAGCTCACCCGCTTCTACCGCCTGTTCGCCCGCCACGAAAAGGTGGTGACGGTCTATAGCCAGGGCGTGAACCAGTCGAGCGCCGGCACCGACAAGGTCAATGCCATCATCAATTGCCACCTGCTCACCGGCCGCATCGGCCGGCCGGGCATGGGGCCGTTCTCGGTCACCGGCCAGCCCAACGCCATGGGCGGGCGCGAAGTCGGCGGCCTCGCCAACCAGCTCGCCGCCCATCTGGAACTGGGCGTGCCCGAGCACCGCGCCCTGGTGCAGGCGTTCTGGGCCAGCCCCACGATCGCCGACAAGCCGGGCCTGAAGGCCGTCGACCTGTTCGAGGCGGTCCATGACGGCCGCGTCAAGGCGCTGTGGATCATGGCCACCAACCCGGTCGACAGCCTGCCCCAGGCGGATCGGGTGGCCGAGGCCCTGCGGCGCTGCCCCTTCGTCGTGGTCTCGGACGTGATCGGCAAGACCGACACCACGGCCTACGGCCACGTTCTCCTGCCCGCCACGGCCTGGGGCGAGAAGGACGGCACGGTGACCAATTCCGAACGCCGCATCTCGCGCCAGCGCCCCTTCCTCGATCCCCCGGCGAAACCCGGCCCGACTGGTGGGCGATGGCGCAGGTGGCGGGCCGCATGGGCTTTGCCGGCTTCGACTACGACGGCCCCGCCGCCGTCTACCGCGAACATGCCGCCCTTTCCGCCCACGGCAACGACGGCAGCCGCGATTTCGACCTGGGCGCCCACGGTGCCATCGACGCGGCCGCCTATGACGCGCTGGAACCGTTCCAGTGGCCCCTGCCGGCCGGGGGCGCGAGCCGCGCCCGCTTCTTCGCCGACGGCAATTTCTATACCGCCGACGGCAAGGCACGTTTCGTCCCCACCCCGCCCCGTACCCCCATGAGCCGGACCAGCGCCCAACGCCCGCTGATCCTCAACACCGGCCGCGTGCGTGACCAGTGGCATACCATGACGCGCACGGGCAAGACCCCGCGCCTGACCAGCCACCTGGCCGAGCCCTTCGTCGAAATCAACCCCGCCGACGCCGACCGCCTGGGCCTGCGCCCCGCGACCCTGGCGGTCGTGGCCAGCGACCATGGCGAGGCCCTGCTGCGGGTGCTGATCACCGACCGGCAGCGTGTCGGTTCGGTCTTCGCGCCGATCCACTGGACCGACCAGCAGGCCGCCAAGGCGCGGGTCGATGCCCTCGTCGCCGCCCATGTCGATCCGCTCTCGGGCCAGCCCGAGGCCAAGTTCACCCCGGTTTCGGTGGCGCCCTTCGCCGCCGCCTGGTACGGCTTTGCCGTCAGCGCCAATCGCCCCGCGGTGGGCGAGACCGAATACTGGGCCCTGGCGCCGGCGCTGGGCGGCTTCCGCCTGGAGCTGGCCGGCCACGAGGTACCGGCGGATTGGGGCGACTGGGTGCGCCGCCTGATGGGCCTGAGCGAGACGGTGGAGGTTCTGGCCTATCACGACGAGGCCCACGGCCGCTATCGCTTTGCCGCCTTCGAGGGCGAGAGCCTGGTCGGCGCCCTGTTCGTCTCGCCCGAGCCGGTGGAGATTTCCCGCGGTTGGGTGGTGGGGCAACTGGGCGCGACGATCGATGCTGCCGCCCGCTTCCGCATCCTGGCCGGGCGCGGCGGCGAGGCCGGGGCCGATCCCGGGGCCACGATCTGCTCGTGCTTCTCGGTCGGGATCAACCAGATTACCGCCGTCATCCGCGGCGGCCAGGCCACCAGTGTCGAGGCGGTCGGCGCCTGCCTGAAGGCGGGAACCAACTGCGGCTCGTGCCGCATGGAAATCGGGAGGCTGATCGATGCCCACGCCGTCGCGAAAGCCGGTTGAGGTTCGCCTCATCGCCGGCGGGATCCCTGCCGGGCAGGAGATGCCTGCCCGCGGGCCCGGCAGCGTCACCCTGGTGGGTGCCGGCCCGGGCGATGCCGAGCTGCTGACCATCAAGGCGCTGAAAGCGCTGCAAGCGGCCGAAGTGGTGCTGTTCGACGATCTGGTGGCCCAGGAAGTGCTGGACCTGGTGCACGCCCAGGCGCGTTGCCTGGCCGTGGGCAAGCGCGGCGGGCGCGAGAGCTGCGCCCAGGGCGACATCAACGACCTGATGGTGCGCTTCGCCAAGGCCGGCAAACGGGTGGTGCGCCTGAAATGCGGCGACCCGATGATCTTCGGCCGCGCCGGCGAGGAAATCGCCCGGCTTCAGGCCGAAGGCATTGCCGTAGAGGTGATCCCCGGCATCACCTCGGCATCGGCGATGGCCGCCGCCTGCAAGGTCTCGCTGACCCACCGCGATCACGCGCAATCGGTGCGCTTCGTCACCGGCCATTCGCGCCACGGCACCCTGCCCGACAATCTCGACTGGCAGGGCCTGGCCGATGCCCGCACCAGCCTGGTCATCTACATGGGCGGGCGCACCGCGGGCGATCTCGTCGCCAAACTGACCGCCGCCGGCTTGAGCCTGGCGACCCCGGCCATCGCCGTGCGTGCAGTGACCCGGCCGGACGAAAAGCGCTGGCACGGCACGCTGGCCGATCTGGCCCAGGGCGTGGCCGGCCTTGGCCTGGAACACCCCCTGCTGATCGGCATCGGCAACGCCTTCGCCGCCGCCCAGGCCATCGACCTTGCGTGCTTCGAGGCGGCCCTTCAAGCCTCCTCGGCCTGAGGAAATAAACGTAATCTCTATCGTCATCCCGGCGAAGGCCGGGATCCATTGAGACGTCGCGCGCTGCCCCAGAATGGATCCCGGCCTTCGCCGGGATGACGGCATAGGGGACGGCGCCCAACCCTCTCCCCCCTAAAGGGCGGAGAGGGCTTATTCTCGGCGGATCAGGCCTTCAGCTTGGCCGCGATCTTCGCCACGTGGGCGCCCTGGTAGCGGGCGATCTTCAGCTCGTTTTCCGACGGCTGGCGGCTGCCGTCGCCGCCGGCGATGGTCGAGGCGCCGTAGGGCGTGCCGCCCGAGACTTCGCTCAGGATGGTCAGGCCCGGCTCGGCGTAAGGCACGCCCACGATCACCATGCCGTGGTGCAGCAGGGTGGTGTGGAATGAGGTGATGGTGGTCTCCTGGCCGCCGTGCTGGGACGCGGTCGAGACGAACACGCTGCCCACCTTGCCGATCAGGCCCCCCTTCATCCACAGCCCGCCGGTCTGGTCGAGGAAGTTGCGCATCTGGGCCGTCATCATGCCGAAGCGGGTGGGCGTGCCGAAGATGATCGCGTCATAGTCGGCCAGCTCGTCGACCGTGGCGATCGGGGCTTCCTGGTCCGGCTTCATGCCGAACTGCTTCATCAGATCGGCATTCATCAGCTCGGGCACGCGCTTCACGCTGACCTCGACGCCATCGACGGAGGCGGCGCCTTCGGCGACCGCCTTGGACAGCGTCTCGATGTGGCCATAGCTCGAATGATACAGCACCAGCACCTTGGTCATGATCTTCAGTCCTTTTGGGTTGAAATTCGTGAACAGAAGGTAGGGCCGCAGCAATCCTTTGATAATCCGCCGGCTTCGAACATAATCGTTTCCGATCCGGAAATGATCTTGGGGCGCCGATGGACCGCTTGGGAGCGATGGCCGTGTTTCGGCGGGTGGTGGAACTGGGCGCCTTCGCCGCCGCCGCGCGCGATCTTAACCTGTCCAACGCCGCGGTCAGCAAGCATGTCGCGGCCCTGGAGGGGCACCTGGGCGCGCAGCTCCTCAACCGCACCACCAGGCGCCTGTCCCTCACCGAGGCGGGCCAAGCCGCCTATGACCGGGCCGTGCGCCTGCTCGACGACATGGCGGACCTGGAACAGGCGGTCGGCCAGATGGAGGCGCGGCCCAGGGGCCGGCTGCGCCTGAACGCCCCCATGTCCTTCGGCCTGATGGTGCTGGGCCAGACCCTGCCGATCTTCCTGGACCGCTACCCCGACATCACCATCGACCTGGTGATGAACGACCGGGTGGTCGACCTGGTCGAGGAAGGCTTCGACGTCGGCATCCGCATCCGCAGCGAGTTGGGCGATACCAGCCTGATCGGCCGGCGCATCGGCGGGGTCAGGCCGCTGGTGGTGGCGGCGCCGCAGTACCTGCAGCGGCGCGGCACGCCGCACAGCCCGGACGACCTGCTCGACCACGACTGCTTTCACTATTCGCTGAACTCGACCGGCGACGAATGGCCCTTCACCAACGACAAGGGCGAGGAACGCCGGGTGCGCATCCGCGGCCGCATGGCCGCGAACAACGGCGACGTGCTGCGCAACGCCGCGGTGGCCGGGCACGGCATCTGGCGCACGCCGGATTTCCTGGCCCAGGCGGATATCGATGCGGGCCGCCTGGTGGTGCTCGACCTCGACGGCTTCCGCTCGGCCGATCATTCGATCTTCGTGCTCTACCCGCCCGGCCGGCACCTGAGCCCCAAGGTGCGGGTCTTCGTCGATTTCCTGGTCGAGGTCATCGGCGCCCAATGCCGGGCGCACGGCATGCCCTGAGGGTTCAGGGGCCGATCAGCTTGGCGAGGGTCTGCACCATCACCTTGGGATCCATGTCGGGGGTGAGGACCTGCTTCAGGCGGCCGTCCGGCCCATCAGATAGATCAGCGAGGAGTGATCCATCGTGTAGTCCTCGCCCTCGCCCCGGCGCGCGGCATAGACCCGGTAGGTCTTCAGCATGGCATCGATCGCGGCCTGGGAACCGGTCAGGCCGATGATCCGGGGATCGAAGGTCGAGGTATAGCTCTTGAGCGCGGCCGGATTGTCGCGCCCGGGATCGACCGAGACGAACAGCGGCTGGATCCTGTCCGCCGTCGGCCCCAGGTCCTTCATCACGCCGGCCAGTTGCGCCAGGGTGGTGGGGCAGACGTCCGGGCAATAGGTGAAGCCGAAGAACACCAGCAGATACTTGCCGGGCCAGCTCTTCTCGTTCACCGGCTTGTCGTCCTGGTCCACCAGGTTGAACGGGCCGCCCACGGCATCCGCCAGTTCGTGGTCCGGCGGCAGGCCGCCCGTGGCGACCGACGTATCCTGGCCGCGCAAGGCCGGCCACTCGAACCAGGCGACCACCGCGATGGCCGCCAGGATGATGATGATCAGGGTGGGGATTTTCCAGCGCATGGCGCCCAAGTGACCCTTCGCCCGGTGCCGCGTCAAGCCCGCCGCGCGGCCGCTGCGACGGCGCGCCGCACGGCATTGTGCTCCCTAAAAAGTCCCTGCACCGTGCATGGATGCCGTGCATAAGCGGTCTTCGGTGAGGGCATGGCTATCGCCCTTCGATACCGCCCTCGTTCGTGCTTTAGTGCAGTGAATGAGCGGGGTGCTGTCGTGGACGACGTGAACACCCGACGCCACCCTAAATCCAATGTGTATCAAGGCAGGACATCGAGCCAAGTGACCGTTGTTGACCCCAACCACGCCACGGCGTCGGCTTCGCTCCCGGGCTTCGCGCTCGAGGCCGGTAGCGAACTCACCCCCGCCCGTTTCGACGGCCCGCTGACCGACTCCGAGCTCGATGGCCTGCTCAACCTGCTGATCGAGGCGACACGCGCCGGGGCCAAGGTTGCCGCCGTCTTCGCCTGCCGCGCCCAGTGCCAGGAAAAGCGCGGCATGTACCTGGATATCCAGGCCGATGCCTCCAAGACCATCCAGTCGCTGGCGCGCATCCTCAAGACCCGTGGCATCGAACCTTCGGCCGCCACCAACGGCTTCTTCGACCGCGCCATGGACCTGCCCGAAAAGGCCGACCGGGTCGCCTTCTTCGTCCGGGGCCAGGCCTGGCTGGTCGCCACCCTGCGCGAAGCCCTGCCCCACATCGCCGATGCCGAGATCGTCCAGATCTTCCGCGACTGTGCCGTCCAGGCCGATCGCAACCGGGTCCGGGCGATGTCGTTCCAGCTCGGCTGATCCGACACCTTCAAACCGCGAACAGGCTCGACCGATGTTGATGGCGGCGCTCGTCGGCCTCGGCTTTGCGCTTCTCGTCGCCTTCCTGGCGCGGGCCATGCTGCCGGCGCCCTGGAATCGCTATGTCTTCATGGCCCTGGGCCTGCCGGCCTTGGGCCTGGTGATCGCCGGCCTGGGCGTCACCATCTACTATTACGGCAAATGCCAGGAGAGCCTCCTGGCCGAGCACCTGGCCCAGGACGGCCGCGTCGCCATGGCGATCAAGATGGTCGACTGCGGTTCGGCGCCGGACCGGACCTACGACGTCTCGGTCGCCCTGATCGAGGGCGAGAAGGTCACCACCCGCACCATCCTGCGCAGCCGCGGCCGCCCGGTCCCGACCGAGGTCGCCATGACCGGCCCCAACAGCTTCACCGTCACCCTGGACGACGGCACCACCCGCACCTCGACCCTCGAGGGGCCGGCAGCGCTGCCGGCCCCCGTCTGGTCATTGATCGACGGCGTGGAGCTTCACTGATCCGCCTTATTGCGGTTCCCAGGTCTCGGTGCCGGTGGTCTTGGCGCCGACCGTGGCCCACAGGCCGGAGAGGCCCTTGCCATCGGGCTTCATGATGAAGACGAACTGGTCCTTGCCCAGCGACCCGGCGACCGACAGCACATCCTGATAGAACACGCCGGTGCCCGTGGTGGTCTGGCCGGCCACGACCCATTCGACCTGGTAGGTGTCGCCGGTTTCGGTCACGGTCACCGTCCCCTTGTAGGCGCCGCCGCCGCCGGGATTGGTGCCGACGACCTTGTAGCTGCCGACGGGCGAGGCTTCGGCCAAGGCCAGGGCCGGCGCAAAGGCGATGGCGCCGGCGACGATGACGCGGCTCATGAACTTGTGCATGGTGTCCCCCCTGAAGGATGCAGGCGGCGCCCAAGGTAACCTTGGAACGCCCAGTACAAAAGCACGAAGGAGAGCAGATGAGCGGATCGCGGCCTGCGGCCCTGGTCACCGGCGGGGCGCGCCGGATCGGCGCCGGCCTTGCCCGTCATTTGGGCGGGCGGGGCTTTGCCGTCGTCCTGCATCATCACGGCAGTGTCGAGGAGGCGCAGGCGACCGCCGCGGCGATTCGCGCCGGCGGCGGCACCTGCCATCTGCTGGCCGCCGACCTGGCCGATGCCGCCGCGGTCGAGACCCTCGTGCCCCGGGCCATCGCCCTGGAACCGGGCCTCTCGCTGCTGGTCAACAATGCCGCGCGCTTCGTTCACGACCGGGTGGAAACCCTGACCCGGGCCAACTGGGATGCCCATCTGGCGGTCAACCTGACGGCGCCCGCCTTCCTGGCCCAGGCCTTTGCCGCCCAGGTCGAGCGGGGCGTGATCGTCAACCTGACGGATTTCAAGGTGACCGGCCGCCCCGATCCCGCCTTCCTGTCCTATACCGTCGCCAAGGCCGGCCTGGGCGCCCTGACCGACCTGCTGGCCGTCGCCCTGGCCCCGCGTATCCGCGTCGCCGCCATCGCCCCGGGCTTCACCCTGCCCGGCGGCAAGCAGACCCGCGAGAAATTCGACAAGGCCTTCCGGGCCGCCCCCTTGGGGACAGGTTCCACGATCGAGGACCTGGCCCGGGCCCTCGATTTCATCATCGACAGCCCGGCCCTGACCGGCCTCACGCTGACCATCGATGGCGGGATGCACCTTCTCTGACGGGCGCTGATCTGCTAGGTCTTCGGCCATGACGTTGACGTAAGCGTCAAGGGAGGAATCAATGAACGTCTCAGAGGCCTTGGAGACCCGGCTGACCGTGCGCGGCTTCCTGGACAGGCCGGTCCCGGCCGACACGGTGCGCAGCATTCTGGAAACCGCCAAGCGCGCGCCCTCGGGCGGTAATCTTCAGCCCTGGCATGTCTATGTCGTCTCGGGCGATGCCCTGGTGGACTTGAAGGCCCAGGTCCAGGCCCGCATCGGCGACCATCCCACGGGCGAAGGCACCGAGTACCACATCTACCCGCCCAACCTGTCGGAGCCCTACCGCACCCGCCGCTTCCGCATCGGCGAGCAGATGTTCGCAACCGTCGGCGTGGCGCGCGAGGACAAGTTCGGCCGCCTGATGCAGTTCGCCCGCAACTTCGACATGTTCGGCGCCAGGACCGGCCTGTTCTTCGCCATCGACCGCCAGATGCAGGAAGGCCAGTGGGCGGACCTGGGCATGTTCATGCAATCGATCATGCTGCTGGCCCGCGAACACGGGCTGGACACCTGCCCGCAGGAGGCCTGGGCGATCTGGTACAAGACCATCGGTGCCTTCCTGAAGATCCCCGACAACCTGATGCTGTTCTGCGGCATGGGGATCGGCTACCGCGACCCCGACCATCCGATGAATTCCCTGCGCAGCGAACGCGCGCCGCTCGAAGAATTCACCACCTTCGTCGGGCAGTAAAATCTCTCTTTTCCGTCATGCCCGGGCTTGTCCCGGGCATCCACGTCGAGACAACGTAAGCTGGTCGGGATCAGGTCGAAGCGGCCTGACGTGGATGGCCGGGACAAGCCCGGCCATGACGAGGAGCGAGAATCAAATGAGTGCAGTCGAGTTGATGATCGAGGCGCGCCGGCGCGAGATCGTGCCGGGCTTTGCGGTGCGCCGGATCCTGCCCTATGCCCAGCGCCGCAGCGTGGGGCCCTTCGTCTTCCTCGATCACATGGGGCCGGTCGATGCCGGCCCGCACGGCCAGGCCGATGTCCGCCCGCATCCCCACATCGGCTTGGCCACCGTCACCTGGCTGTTCTCGGGCGAGATCGTCCACCGGGACAGCTTAGGGTTTGTCCAGCCGATCCGGCCGGGCGAGTTGAACTGGATGAGCGCCGGCCGCGCCATCACCCATTCCGAACGCATGCCCGAGGACAAGCCGGTGGTGCACCTGCACGGCGTCCAGGCCTGGGTCGCCCTGCCCCATGACCTGGAAGAAGGCGAGCCCTCCTTCACCCATGTGCCGGCCAGCGAGATGCCGGTGATCGAGGAAGAAGGCGCCCGCCTGACCCTGATCGCCGGCAGCGCCTATGGCCGGGTGGCACCCATGGCCGTGCCTTCGCCCCTGTTCTACCTCGAAGCCAGGCTGGAGCCGGGCGCTACCATCGCCCTGCCCGATACCCATGCCGAGCGCGCCGCCTATGTGGTCGAAGGCTGCGTCACCAGCGACGGGACCGAATTCGGCGAGGGCAGCCTGGCCGTGTTCGAGACGGCCAAGGCCGTGACCCTGAAGGCCGAGACGCGGGCCATCGTCATGCTGCTGGGCGGGGCGCCGCTGGACGGGCCGCGCCACATCTATTGGAATTTCGTCTCGTCGGACAAGGCGCGGATCGAGACCGCCAAGGAAGACTGGCGTGCCCAGCGCTTCCCCCAGGTGCCGGGCGAGACCGAATTCATTCCGCTGCCGCCCGATTGACGCCTTTAAAATCTTTATCACCTGACCTAAGTATACCGCAACCGATGGGGAGAAGGTCATGGCAGGCTGGGGCGTGAAGGACATTCCGGATCTTGCGGGCAAGGTCGCCGTGGTCACCGGGGCCAACAGCGGCCTGGGCTGGCACACCGCCGCCGGCCTCGCCGCCAGGGGCGCCCATGTCGTCCTGGCCTGCCGCGACAAGGTCAAGACGCAAGCCGCCATCGCCGGCATCAAGGCCATAACCCCGGAGGCCAGCCTGGAGTTCATGGCCCTGGACCTGGCCAACCTGGCCTCGATCGGCAGCTTTGCCGAGAGCTTCAAGCGGGCCCATCCGCGCCTGGACATCCTGTGCAACAATGCCGGCGTCATGTTCCTGCCGTTCCGCGAGACCGCCGACGGCTTCGAGATGCAGATGGGCACCAACCACCTGGGCCATTTCGCCCTGACCGGGCGGTTGCTGGACATCATCGCCGCCACGCCCGGCAGCCGCATCGTCACCTTGAGCAGCGGCTTTGCCAATTTCGGGCAACTACCGCTCGACGACTTGAACAGCACCCGGGGCTACTCCCGCTACCGTGCCTATGCCAATGCCAAGCTGGCCAACCTGGTCTTTGCCCTGGAATTGCAGCGCCGCTTGGGCCAGGCCGGCAAGGAGACGATCAGCCTGGCCGCCCACCCCGGCTATGCCGCCACCAACCTGCAGGGCGCCGGCCCGGCCATGAGCGGCAGCGCCCTGGTGCGGGCGCTGGGCGACATCGGCGCCCGCTTCGCCAACGCGGTCTTCGCCCAGGACGCCGCCAGCGGCGCCCTGCCCACGCTCTATGCCGCCACCGCACCCGACGTCGCCGGCGGGGACTATTGCGGCCCCAAAGGCGCCCTGGAAATGCGCGGAGCCCGGGCAAGGTCGGCGTCCCCAAGCGTGCCCTCGATCCGGCCAAGGCCGCCCGCCTGTGGCAGGAATCGGAGAAATTGACCGGCGTCGCTTATCTGTCATGAAGGCGGGCATCGGCATCCTGCGTCCTTCGAGACGGTCGCTGCGCGCCCTCCTCAGGATGAGGAAAACCTTTATGGCAAAAAGACTTACCTCATCCTGAGGAGCCGCCGGAGGCGGCGTCTCGAAGGACGCACGATATTGCCCCAGGCCCCGGCGCCATGTGCGGATCGCATGGCCTGACATATTGCGGTGCCGTAAACTGACGCTATACTCCGCCGCCGCCTTTGGGGCGGCTTTCACAGAGATTTGGCCTGCTTCCCCTGGGCTCTGCCGCTAGGCGCCGGGGTCGGGCTGTTTGCCAGTGCCCCGGAAGGCGCCGTTTCATGCAGATCCGCAATATCGCCATCATCGCCCACGTCGACCACGGCAAGACGACTCTCGTCGATCAGTTGCTGCGCCAGTCGGGCACCTTCCGCGCCAACCAGCAAGTGGCCGAACGGATCATGGATTCCAACGATCTTGAAAAAGAGCGTGGCATCACGATCCTGGCCAAGTGCACCTCGGTGTTCTGGAAGGACGTGCGCATCAATATCGTCGACACGCCGGGCCACGCCGACTTCGGCGGCGAGGTCGAGCGTATCCTGTCGATGGTCGACGGTGTCGTGGTCCTGGTCGATGCCGCGGAGGGGCCGCTGCCCCAGACCAAGTTCGTCACCGGCAAGGCCCTGCGCCTAGGCTTGCGTCCGATCGTCCTGATCAACAAGATCGACCGGCCCGATGCCCGCGCCGACGAAGTGCTGAACGAGGTCTTCGACCTGTTCGGCAATCTCGACGCCGACGACAAGCAGCTCGACTTCCCCGTGCTCTACGCCTCGGGCAAGCAGGGCTGGGCGGTCACCAATATCGACGACCCGCGCGAAACCCTGGGCCCGCTGTTCGATCTGGTCGTGGCCACGTGCCGCCGCCGGCCGTGATCAAGAATATCGACGCCCCCTTCACCATGCTGGCGACCACGCTGGAGAGCGACCCCTATCTGGGCCGCATCCTGACCGGCCGCATCGAATCGGGCATGGCGCGCCAGAACATGGCGGTCAAGTCGCTGTCGGTGAGCGGCGAGGTCCTGGAACAGGGCCGCCTGTCCAAGCTGCTGGCCTTCCGCGGCATCGAGCGGGTGCCGGTGGAAGAGGCGCAGGCCGGCGACATCGTCGCCATTGCCGGCCTGATGGGCACCACCGTCGCCGACACGATCTGCGCGCTCGAAGTGACCGAGCCGCTGCACGCCCAGCCGATCGACCCGCCGACCCTGGCCATGACCTTCTCGATCAACGATTCGCCGCTGGCCGGCACCGAGGGCAGCAAGGTGCAGAGCCGCGTCATCCGCGAGCGTCTGATGCGCGAGGGCGAGGGCAACGTCGCCATCCGCATCACCGATGCCCCGGGCGGCGACAGCTTCGAGGTCGCTGGCCGCGGCGAGTTGCAGCTGGGCATCCTGATCGAGCAGATGCGCCGCGAGGGCTTCGAGCTGTCGATCAGCCGGCCGCGCGTGCTGTTCAAGGAAGAAGGCGGCCAGCGCCTGGAGCCGATCGAGGAAGTGGTCATCGACGTCGACGACGAATTCACCGGCGTGGTGGTCGAGAAGATGTCGGTGCGCAAGGGCGAGCTGAAAGAGATGCGCCCGTCGGGCGGCGGCAAGACCCGCCTGGTGTTCCATTCGCCCTCGCGCGGGCTGATCGGCTATCACGGCGAATTCCTCACCGATACCCGCGGCACCGGCATGATGAACCGCCTGTTCCACGATTACGCCCCCTACAAGGGCGCGATCCCGGGCCGGCGCAACGGCGTGCTGATCTCCAATGCCTCGGGCGAGTCGGTGGCCTATGCCTTGTGGAACCTGGAAGACCGCGGGCCGATGTTCATCGACCCCGGCGTCAAGGTCTACGAGGGCATGATCATCGGCGAGCACACCCGCGACAACGACCTCGAGGTCAACCCGCTCAAGGGCAAGCAGCTCACCAACATCCGCACCACCTCCAAGGACGAGGCCGTGCGCCTGACGCCGCCGCGCAAGATGAGCCTGGAACAGGCCATCGCCTATCTGGGCGACGACGAGCTGGTGGAGATCACGCCCAAGTCGATCCGCCTGCGCAAGCGCTACCTCGACCCCAACCAGCGCAAGCGCCAGTCCCGCGCCGCCGAAAGCGCCTGATCGACTTAGAGCCCTCTCCGCCCTTCAGGGGGAGAGGGTTGGGTGAGGTGGGTCGATGGCACAGAGCGCGCTCTTGCCCGACCCACCACCTCACCCTCCCCATCGCTGACGCGACGGGTCCCCTCCCTCTCCCCCGCCAAGCGGCGGAGAGGGCTACAGACAGGTAGTCGCGACAACTATCCGCCGACAAAATTCTGGCGTTGCGTCGAAATGCTGCCAATATGGGTCGTCTTTTTCCCGTATTGGAGGCATCGCCATGCCGATGAGCCCGATGGATATCCAGATCGGTCGCCGTATTCGCGAACGCCGATGGCTGCTCGGGCTCTCGCAGGAAAAGCTGGCGCGACGGGTGGGGCTCAAATTCCAGCAGGTGCAGAAGTACGAGACCGCCGGCTCCAAGGTGTCGGCCAGCCGGCTGTTGCTGATCGCCCGGGCCCTGGAAGTATCGGTTTCCTATTTCTACGAGGGTGATGCCGCAGCACAGGGCACCGATACCGCGATGAGCCGGGAGGCGGCCGAATTCGCGCACTACTTCATGCGCCTGCCCGAGGCCCAGCGCGTGCGCCTGTCGGAACTGGTCCGGGCCATGGTCGCCATGGACGCCGCGCCGGCGCCGGCCGTGGCCCGCGAAAAGGCCCAACCGGCGCAGGCGCAGCACACCATCGCCGCCTGATCAGCCCCCTGATCAGCCTGGGCGGGCGGCCAGCAGGGCGTCCGCCAGTTCGGCAAAGCCCGCCCCCCGCCGCCGGGCGTCACATAGGCCGGCAGGGCCGTCATGCGGTCCTTGAAGGCCGCGACATTGGCCACCCCGACGGCATGGGGAAAGAAGCCGAACATCGGCGCGTCATTGGGGCTGTCCCCGGCGAAGACCACGCGCGCCTTCACCGCATCGAGATCGCGGCCCAGCACTTCGGCGAAGAAATGCCGGGTCATGGCCAGCTTGTCGTAGGCGCCGAACCAGCCGTTGACATGGATCGAGCTGACCTTGGCGACCGCGCCCGCCGCCTCGAACAGGGCGATGATACGGTCGACCTCGCGGGGCGGCAGCGGCGGCACGTCTTCGCAGAAATCGATCGCGAGATCGGCCTCGCGGCTGAACTGGTCGCTGGCGACCGCGGCGCCCGGGACCTGGGCCAGGATCACGTCGCGCAACCGGTCCAGCCGGGCGCGGTCGGCGGCCCGTTCCTGCGCGGATTTCCAGTAGCGCCGGGTCATGCGCCGGGCCTGGTCGTCATAGCGGTAGTAGAAGGCGCCGTTCTCGCCCACCACGCCGTCGACCGGCCATTGCCGGGCGATCAGGTCGCACCAGCCGGCGGGCCGGCCGGTGATCGGCACCACGGTAACGCCCGCGTCGCGCAACCGCTCCATGGCGCCGTAGGCCACGGCCGGCAGGCGCCCCTCGTGGGTCAGGGTGTCATCGATATCGGTGAGTACGACCTCGACCGCCGCCCGGTCGGACTCAGTGAATTCAGACAGGGGTTTCATCGCCCGCTCCACAGCATCATCCCGGCCTTCGCCGGGATGATAAAATGGGGGCAATCACGCCTGGGCCGCCACGGCGCTGCGCTGGGCAAACCAGCGGCCGACCGCGTCGCGCCCGGCATCGTCCAGCAGGATGAAGGTCTTGGTCCGGCGATAGAGGAAGTCCTCGGCGGTACGGGCGTCCTCGACCGTTACCGCGTGAAGCAATTCCGCCTCGGGGATCCCGGGGGCGATTTCGCGGGCGAGTGCCGGATCCTGCCGCACCATGCCATAGAGGCTCTCGATCTCGGCGCCATAGGTGAAGGCCCAGCGCCTGGCCACCGCCGGCGCCACCGCTTCCGGGCCACTTCGGGCCAGGCGGGCCAGGTCGTCGCGGCCCAGGGCCCCGCCATGGATCGGCTTGGTGGTGGTCCAGCTCGGCCCCAGCTTGGCGCCCAGGCCGGCCAGTTCGGCCATGACCAGCTCGCCCAGCTTGCGGTGCGTGGTGATCTTGCCGCCATAGATCGAGACCATGGCGCCGGTCCCCTGGCGGGTCGAGACCAGCTCGTATTCGCGGGTGACCTTGGAGGGATTGTCGGCCCCGTCGTCGACCAGGGGGCGCACGCCCGACCAGGTCCAGACCACGTCTTTAGCACTCACCTCGTGATTGAAATTGCGGCGGTAGCAGTCGAGCAGATAGTCGCGCTCGGCATCGGAACATTGCGGCCTGGCCGGGTCGCCGTCGTGGGGCACGTCGGTGGTGCCGATGATGAGGAACTTCTCCAGCCAGGGAATGACGAAGACCACCCGCTTGTCATTGTTCTGCAGGGTGAAGGCCCGGGTCTCTTTCGGCTCGGGCATCGGGATCACGATGTGGCTGCCGCGCACCAGGCGCAGGCGCTTCTGGCTCGGCGCCGCGCCGGCCATCTTGGTCAGCACGTCGTTGGCCCAGGGGCCGCCGGCATTGACCACGAAGCGCGCCTCGACCTGCCGGGGCTGGCCGTCCTCGCGCACGGTGACGCGGTAACCGTCGGCGATCGGCTCGATCCTGGTCACCGGGCGATAGTTGCCGATGTCGGCGCCCCGTGCCCGGGCATCCAGCAGGGTCTCCAGGGTCAGGCGGGCATCGTCGGTCCAGCAGTCGGGATAGTGCAGGATGGCGCGCACGCCGTCCGGCTTCAGGCGGGGCACGGCCGCCGCCTCGGCCTTGGTCAGGCGACCGGTCTTGGCCAGCAATTGCCGGCCCGAGAGCAGGTCGTAAAGGATGAGCCCCAGGCGCACCACCCAGGCCGGGCGCGGCTGGGTCTTGGTCACCGGGACCAGGAACTGCAGCGGGAAGACCAAGTGGGGGCGAGCTTCATCAGGGTCTCGCGCTCGCGCAGCGACTCGCGCACCAGGCGGAATTCATACTGCTCGAGATAGCGGATGCCGCCGTGGATCAGCTTGGACGAGGCCGAGGAGGTGGCCGAGGCATAGTCATTGGCTTCCGCCAGGAAGACCTTCAGCCCGCGCCCGACGGCATCGCGCGCCACCGCCGCCCCGTTGATGCCGCCGCCGATCACCACCAGATCGTATCGCGTAGTCATGCCCACCTGCAGTACTGCTCAATCGCCGCTGTCATACCATGGATGTCCGTGCTGGTGGCAAACCTTGGACAGGCTATCGTCCAGGGGCCGAGGGAGATTTCCATGCCGCAGCCGCCACAATTCGTCGACCGCAACGACCGGCGCCTGCGCCGGCTGGGCCTTGCCGGTCGCCAGGTAACGGTGACCCTGGGCGAGCGCGAGATCCTGCTGACCGGCGAGGCCGGCAGCACCGCCCGCATCGCTTTCGCGAGCCTGACCAGGGCCCGCTTCGGTTTCGTGGAGGGCAAGTCGGGCACCTATCCCTTCGTCCGCCTCTGGCTGTCGGGCCAGGACAGGCCCCTGGAGCTCGGCGGCGGCTACGGGCGGCAGCCCTATTATGCCTTCGCCCACGCCCTGGCCGCCGCCCTGTTTGCCGCCCGTCCGGACCTGGCGATCGAGACCGGGGACGGCTATTTCACCCCCATCCTGGTCATCGGCGCCTTTGGCGCCATGGCCCTGTTCTGCACCGGCATGACCCTCTTGCTGCTCCTGAGCGGCTCGGAAGACTGGACCGATTTCCTTGGTGCCCTGGCCGTCTCCCTGGCACTGCTCATCCCCCTGGGCTGGTGGTCGCTGAGCCGCTACGCCCCGCGGCGGATCCGGCGGGCCGACGAGGTGCTTCGCGCCCTGCCCGGCTACAAGCCGGCCTGACATGGCCAGCCTTGCGCCCGCCGCGGCGGGCGCAAAAGTCACAGGCTCGCTTGCATCCCCAAGCCGGCTTTCACTGGGCAGAGCCCAGACATGATCCGACTGCGGCAGCCATCGTCGCGAGATTGCCTTCCTTCAGGAAAATCTGATTGGCAGCCCAGTTTTCTATCTCCACCAAACCAGTCCCCACTTGTCTGACAGTAAGTGTATAGATCGGATACTCGCCACGGGACTGAGCGCCCGTGCCTCTATAGTGCTTAGTAAGATCGCACATCACCATAAGCGTGCCCGCCGCTCTGTCCTCTAAGATCAGGGCGTCCTGGATCGAAGAATTACAATCCCGCTCTGCAATCTCGTCCCGCAGGCAGCGCGCAACCGTGGCCTTGTCGCCCGCTCCGCGCCTCACCTCGGTGGGAACGCTGTCGAAAGCACCACCACGTTCCAATCCTCCACCGCCGACGCAACCTGCCAGCAGGCATCCGAGAACCAACACCTGAGCGAACCTGTGCATGCGCCCTAACCTCAAATTGTTGCCAATAACGAAGAACAATCTCGGCAAAAGAAGAATGGGTTTCCCTCTTGCTAAGGCGCCGATAGCACCTCATGAAATTTACACTCTTCCCCATATGCCTCATAGCGCGGCCACGGCCCAAACGATCACTGCCGTGCTTGCTTCCCGCCATGCCCACTTCTAGCGTGCCTCGACAACTGTGAGATTCTGATGCCGCTTTCCCCCGACGAAATCGACACCCTGACCGCCTTCGCCGGCACCCTGGCCGATGCGGCGCGGGCGGCGATCCTGCCCTATTTCCGCACCGCCATGGCGGTGGACGACAAGGGCGAGCAATGGGGCGGCGCCAAGGGCTACGACCCGGTGACCGAGGGCGACCGGGCGGGCGAGGCCGCGATCCGCGCCCTGATCGAGGCGCATTACCCCGACCATGGCATCCTGGGCGAAGAATTCGGGCCTAAGAAGGGCGCCAGCCCCTTCACCTGGGTGCTCGATCCCATCGACGGCACCCGCGCCTTCATCACCGGCCTGCCCCTGTGGGGCACCCTGATCGGCCTGAACGACGGCACCCGGCCGGTGCTGGGCGTGATGGACCAGGGCTTTACCGGCGAGCGCTTCACCGGCAGTGCCGCCGGCAGCTTCCTCAACGGCAAGCCGATCAGGACCCGTGCCTGCCCCTCGCTCGGCGCGGCCCGCCTGATGGCCACCGGCCCCTACCTGTTCCGCACGGCGCAGACCAAGGCTGCCTTCGAGCGCGTCGCCGCCCGGGCCCAACTGCTGCGCTTCGGCGGCGACTGCTATGCCTACTGCATGGTCGCGGCCGGCCATGTCGACGCGGTGGTCGAGTCGAGCCTCGAGACCTATGACATCCAGGCCCTGATCCCGATCATCGAGGGTGCCGGCGGCGTGGTCACCGCCTGGGACGGCGGCGATCCCCAAGCCGGCGGCAATGTCGTCGCCGCCGGCGACAGGCGCGTGCATGCGGAGATATTGGCGCTGATCAACAGCTGATCCGATTGCCTTCAGGGGATCAATTTGCCGCCTGGCGGAGCGGACGGCGGCGGTGCCGCCAGCCTTGCATGGCTCGCGCAGCTATCGACCGCGGCCAGGATCGATTTCTGCCGGGCATCTCCCCGCAAAGGCACGGGGGTGATCCACAACCGCGCCTCGACCACAGACGGCGCCACATCGCGAAACGCCGCGACAAAAGCCGCGTAACCCGCCAGATCCGCGTTGGTGCCCTCCATCGCCGCGTCGAAAGCTTGGCCGATGATGAAGCCCATGAGGCCTGCACCCGCCGCGCCAGCTCCAGCACCGCCGCTACCTTCGACGGCACAGCGCAGGACCCGCGTCTGCCCGCCGTCGGCAGACATGGCTCTCAACGTCTGGGTGGGATCGCCGCATTCGTCCTGCACGTCGGCATTCGACGCCACGCAGGTTGCCAGTTGCTGGGCGTCACCCTTGTAGTAAGAGGCATTGTCGGGCGGCGTGGTGGTTGGGTCCCGCATGCGCGCACATCCAACCGGCCCCATCGCGAGAATCAGGGCTAGAACGCCCCCAAGCAACGGAACGCGAAACGCGATTTGGCGCACTCTACCCTCCTCGACGGCACGCTACAACGCTGAGAACAACTATAGCATGTTGCCAGAAGTTCGTGCATGTTTCGAATAGCATTCGGCGTTTTCTATTCGAGGGCGCATCACGCCCATCCGGCCATCAAACGCCGCCCAAAGCTGCTCCCTGAACTCGTCCCGCTCCTTCAGGATCTCGGCGCCAGCGACCCTCGATCTCGACCAAGACGGCAGCGATACCGGCACAGTTGAAGCGTACGCCTATTGGTCGTACATTTCAATCAGGAGACCGCCATGCCCCGCATCGCCCAACGCCCCGACCGGATCAGCCTGCGCATCAGCGCCCAGGCCAAGCGCACGCTCGAACGGGCAGCCGCCTATGCGGACAAGTCGCTGACCGACTTCATCACCGAGGTGGCGATGCAGCGGGCCGACGCGATCGTTCGTGAGCAGGAAGTCATCAGCCTCTCCGCGCAGGAATGGCAGCGGTTCCAAAGCCTGTTGCTCGATCCGCCGGCCCCGAACGACAAGCTGATCCACGCCTTGGCCGAACACAGCCGGATCGTGCGACGGTGAGTTTCGCCGATGCCTCGCTGGTGATCGAGCCGTTGCGGCAAGATCATGATCGCGAGGCCTTCGCCTGCGGTGTCGAAAGCCTCGACCGATACATCAAAACCCAGGCTGGCCAGGATATCAGGCGCGGTATTGCACGCGTCTTCGTCGCCGCAACCGTCGAGCGGCCGACGACGATCCTGGGTTACTATACGCTGAGTGCCACATCCGTTGCCGCTGCCGAGCTCCCGCCGGCCATCGCCAGGCGGCTGCCGCGATACCCGATTCCGGCCGCGCTGATCGGCAGGCTGGCCGTCGCGCAGGCAACAGCTGGCCAGGGCCTGGGCAAGGTGGTGCTGGCGGACGCGATCAAACGCACAATTGCCGCCGCCGAAACGCTCGCCGTGGCTGTCATCGTCGTCGATCCGATCGATGACCGAGCAGCCTCCTTCTATGCGGCATTCGGCTTTGCCGAGCTGCAAGCAGCGCCACGACACATGGTTCTCGCCTTGTCGATCAAGTGACGGCGCAACGAACCCAATCATCAAACGCCGCCCAGAACTGCCCCCTGAATTCGTCCCGCTCCTTCAGGATCTCGTGCCGGCTGCCCTCGATCTCGACCAGGGTGGCGCGGCGCAGGCGGGTGGCGGCGTGGCGCTGGGCGGCCGGCGAGACGACCTGGTCGGCGCCGGCGACGGCGAGCATGACGGGGACATCGATCGCTTCCAGGGCGCCCGGCAGGTCGATCGCGGCCACCGAGCGGAAGGCGGCGTCCAGCCAGCCGAAGGTGGGGCTGCCCAGTGCCAATCGGGGTTCCTGGGCGATGAACCAGGCCTGGTCGCCGGCGCGGTCGGGGTCTGACGTGAGGACGTTGAAACCGGTGCCCGATTCCTTGGGCGACGGCGCCTGGGCACCGCGCAGGCCGGCGCGCGACAGGCTGCGGGCGAGGCGCCTGGCCGTGGTCGCCGAGAAGCGGCCGGTGTTGATGCCCAGCATGGCGGCGGAGACCACCGCGCCGCTGACCTTTCGGCGCAGCGCCGGCCGTTCGGCGAGCGCCCGCAACACGATATGGCCGCCCATGGAATGGGCCACGACGATCAGGTTCGGGGCCGCGATCGCCCCCACGAACAGTTCCAGGTCGTCCATGTAATCGGTAAAGTCGCGGACATGGCCTTTCATCCGGTTGGCGAGCGGCCGGCCCGACAGGCCCTGGCCGCGCCAGTCCATCATGTGGACGTTGAAGCCGCGGTCTTGCAAGTCGGCGATGGTCTCGAAATATTTCTCGATGAATTCGTTGCGGCCGGTCAGCAGGGCCACGGTGCCCCGGGCCTCGCCGGGTGCCGCCCAGGCGGCGGTGCGCAGGCGCGTGCCGTCACCGGCCTTCAGGTAATGGAACGCGCCGCCCGGCGGGGCGGTCAGCCGCCGGGCTTCGCTTGGCAAAGTCACGTGACCTGTCCGTTTCCCTCGCCGCCGCTTGCGGGGGAGAGGGAAGGGGCCCGTCGCGCCAGCGATGGGAAGGGTGAGGTGGTGGGTCGGGCGGAGCGTGATTTATGCCGTCGACCCACCTCACCCAACCCTCTCCCCCCTGAAGGGCGGAGAGGGCTTATGGATTGGGCCCGCGCCATGGTCACGGCGCCTGGGAGGCTGCGGTCAGGCGGGCGCCTGAATCCGTGATCTGCTCGCGGGTCGAGAGGAAGCGGACGCCGGGCCAGTCGTCCATGGCACGTTGCAGGTACCAGTTGTTGCGGGCGAGGTAGACCAGGGCGCCGTCGTGATCCTCGGCCAGGTTCATCTGGTTGCCGTCGACGAATTTCTCGACCGCCGCCTTGTCGTCGGCATCGACCCAGCGGGCCAGTTCGAAGGGCGCCGGCTCGAACTCGATGTCGAGGCCGTATTCAGCCGACAGGCGGCTGCGCAGCACCTCGAACTGCAGCGGCCCGACCACGCCCACGACATAGTCGCCGCCGATGCGCCGGCGGAACACCTGGCTGGCGCCTTCCTCGGCCAGTTGGTCCAGCGCCCGGCGCAGGTGCTTCACCTTCATCGGGTCCTCGAGCTTCACCCGGCGCAGCATTTCAGGGGCGAAGGAAGGAACCCCCAAGAAGGCCAGGTCCTCGCCCTCGGACAGGGTGTCGCCGATGCGCAAGGTGCCGTGGTTGGGAATGCCGAGGATATCGCCGGCGAAAGCCAGGTCCGCGGTCTCGCGGTCGCCGGCCATGAACTGCACCGGATTGTTGATCGCCAGCATGCGGCCGGAGCGGACGTGCTTGAGCTTCATGCCGCGCTTGAACTGGCCCGAGACCAGGCGCAGGAAGGCCACCCGGTCGCGGTGGTTGGGGTCCATGTTCGCCTGGATCTTGAAGACGAAGCCGGCGACCTTGTTCTCGGTCGGCTCCACCAGGCGCGCCGCCGCCTTGGCGGGGCGTGGGGAAGGCGCCTTCTCCGCCAGGCCCTGGAGCAGTTCTCGCACCCCGAACGAGCGCAGGGCCGAGCCGAAGAAGATCGGCGTCAGGTGCCCGGCGCGATAGGACTCTTCATCGAAAGGCGGGCTCAAGGCCCGCAGCATCTCGACATCCTCGCGCAGCTTGGCCACCAGTTCGGCCGGCAGGCGAGCGTCGATCTTGGGATCGTCCAGGCCTTCGCACTTCTCGATCTCGGGCATTTTGCCGCCCGCGGTACGATCGATCAGGATCAACTCGTCATGGAACAGGTCGTAGCAGCCGTGGAAGTCGCGGCCCTGGCCGATCGGCCAGGTGGCGGGCGTGACATCCAGCGCCAGCGTCTTCTCGATCTCGTCCATCAGCTCGAAGGGATCGCGCGCCTCGCGGTCCATCTTGTTGACGAAGGTGACGATGGGCACGTCGCGCAGGCGGCACACCTCGAACAGCTTCAAGGTCCGCGCCTCGATGCCCTTGGCGGCGTCGATCACCATGATCGCGCTGTCGACCGCGGTCAGCGTGCGATAGGTGTCTTCCGAGAAATCCTCGTGGCCGGGGGTATCGAGCAGGTTGAAGGTGCAGCCGTCGGCCTCGAAGGTCATGACCGAGGCGGTGACCGAGATGCCGCGTTCCTGCTCCACCTTCATCCAGTCGGAGCGGGCGCGCCGCTGGTCGCCACGGGCCTTCACGGCGCCGGCGGTCTGCACGGCGCCGCCGAACAGCAGCAGCTTTTCAGTCAAGGTGGTCTTGCCGGCGTCCGGGTGCGAGATGATCGCAAAGGTGCGCCGGCTGGCAATAGCGCTCTCGAGCGGGGTCACGGCCGGTCCTGTCAAAGAAGTGGCGGGACACTAGCGGCCCCGCCCCTTTGGTTCAAGCCGATCAGGTCCCCACGCCCTTCATGCCCTCGGGCGTGTAGCGCTCGCCGGTCACGGCGTCGGGCACGAACAGGGTGTCGAGGACGTCGATTTCGCCGGTATTGAGGCGGATGGCGGCGGCCGCGGCATTCTCGGCCACGCGGGCGGCCTTGGTGGTGCCCGGGATCGGGATCACATGGGGCTGCTTGGCCAGGATCCAGGCCAGGGCGACCTGGGCCGGCGTCGCCTGCTTCGCCGCGGCAAAGGCCGCCAGGGCATCGGCCAGCTTCAGGTTGCGCGCCAGGGCCTCGCCCTGGAAGCGGGGCAGGAACTGGCGGAAATCGCCTTGCCCGAAGTCGTCGGCCGTGCGGAAACGGCCGGTCAGGAAGGCCCGGCCCAGGGGGCTGTAGGCGACGAAGGCGGCCCCCAGTGCCTGGCAGGCGGCCAGGACGTCGACCTCGGGCTCGCGCGTCCACAGCGAATATTCGCTCTGCATCGCCGTGATCGGATGCACCAAGGCCGCCTTGCGCAGGGTCGCGGCCGAGACTTCTGATAGCCCCAAGTACCGCACCTTGCCGGCCTCGACCAGGCGGGCCATGGCGCCGACCGTCTCCTCGATCGGGTACGCCGGGTTCACCCGATGGGCGTAGTAGAGGTCGATCGTCTCGATGCCGAGACGGCCGAGCGAGGCATCGCAGGCCTGGGCGATATAGTCGGGCGAATTGTTGATGCGCCGCTCGTAGGTGCCGGGCTTGCGCTCGATGCCGAACTTGGTGGCGATCGTCACCTTGTCGCGGCGGCCGTTCAGGAACCGGCCGAGCAGGCGCTCGTTGTCGCCGGAACCGTACATGTCGGCGGTATCGAAGAAGTCGATGCCGGCATCGAGGGCGGCGCCCAGGGTGACCAGCGAGGCGGCGTCGTCCGCCTTGCCGTAGAATTCAGACATGCCCATGCAGCCGAGGCCGATGGCAGACACGGTGAGGCCGGACGAGCCGAGGGGGCGACGATCCATGATCAAACTCCGGTGTCGGTGATATGTCGGGAGATGCCCGGTGGTATCGGCACCGGACATGGTGTAAACTATACCGTATCGTTTACTTTGTCAAGAGATGGCTGAAACCACGCCCTCAAAACCCGGCCGCAAGACCGCCGCCGTCCTGACCGCCGCCAAGCGGCTGTTCCTCGAGCGCGGCTATGCCGGCACCTCGATGGATGCGGTGGCCGCTGCGGCGCCCGTCTCCAAGCGCACGCTGTACCAGTATTTCCCGGGCAAGGAAGAGTTGTTCGGCGCGGTGATCGACAGCGTGTGGTCGGGCCTGGGCAGCACCGCCATACCTGCCGGCGAAGACCCGCGCGCGGTCTTGCGCGGCTTCGTGGAACGGCTGATCGCCCATTGGGAACATCCCGATGTCATCCCCCTGCTGCGCCTGATCATGGCCGAAGCACCGCGGGCGCCCGAACTCTCGGCCGCCTATTATGCGCGTGGCAAGGCGCCGGCCGTGGCCACCCTGGCCGCCTATCTGCGCCCGCTGGCCGCGCGCGGGAGCCTGGCCACGGCCGACCCGGAACTGGCCGCGGTCCAGTTCCTGGGCATGATCAAGGAAGCCCTGTTCTGGCCCCGGGTGCTGGGCGTGCCGGCCGGGCTGGACGCGGACAAAGTGATTGCGGGAGCGATCGATCGTGTTCTGATAGCGCCCGAAAACAAAAAATAAGCCGCGGGAGGCGGACCCATGCAGATTTTCGTGACCGGGGCTTCGGGTTTCGTTGGCGGCGCCGCGACAAGGCGGCTGGTCGCGGACGGGCATTCGGTCAGCGCCATGTCGCGCTCTGCCGGCAGCGACCTGAAGATCGAGGCCCTGGGCGCGCAGCCGGTGCGCTGCGACCTGGAGGATGTCACGGCGGCACACCTCGACAGTGCCGACGTGGTGATCCACGCCGCCGCCTTCGTCGAGCCCTGGGGCCCCAAGGACGCCTGGGACCGGCTCAATGTCGGGGGCACCAGGCGCATGCTGGCGGCGGCCAAGGCCGCCGGGGTGCGCCGCTTCGTCCACATCGGGACCGAGGCGGCGATCGTCCACGGCCAGCATGTCCACATGGCCGACGAAACCGTGCCCTTGTCCCTCGACAGCCCCTACCCCTATTGCCGCACCAAGGCCTTGGCCGAACAGGCGGTGCGGCAGGCCAACGATCCCGCCGCCAGTTTCGAGACCGTGGTGCTGCGCCCACGCTTCATCTGGGGGCCGGGCGACCAGACCATCCTGCCCATGATCAAGGCCATGGCGGCGAGCGGCCAATGGTCGTGGTTCGACCATGGCCGCGCCGTGACCTCCACCACCCATGTCGAAAACCTGGTCGAGGCCATTGTCCTGGCGCTCGACAGCGGCCGCGGCGGCGAGGCCTATTTCATCCTCGACGACGGCGAACGCTCGATGCACGAGATGATTTCCGGCATGGCCGCCAGCGTCGGCGTCGCCCTGCCCGAACGCTCCCTGCCCGGCTGGCTGGGCCACGCCATCGGCGCCGTGCTGGAGGGGACATGGCGCACCTTGCGCCTGAAGGGCGCCCCGCCCCTGACCCGCCACGCCGCCATGGTGATGTCGCGCGACTGTACCCTGATCGGCGACAAGGCCCGGCGCGAAATGGGTTACGTGCCGAGGATCTCGGTCGAGGAAGGCCTGGCCGCGCTGAGGAACCAGGGCTGACTGCACCCCCTCAATCGTCATGCCCGGCCTTGTGCCGGGCATCCACGTCGTGACGACGCAAACTGGTAAAAGGTAATCGCGAGCGGCTCGACGTGGATGGCCGGGACAAGCCCGGCCATGACGATTCTTTGTTATGTTCGATGTTTCACGCCGCCTGGGCGGTACCCCAGGCGTCCATGGCCAGGATGCCATAGGTATAGCTGCGATGGCGGGCGGCCAGGGTCTCGCCGGGGTGGGCGGCGCCCATGACCGTCATCAGGGGCAGCAGGTGCTCCTCCGTCGGGTGGTTGCGCAGGCCGAAGGGGGCCTGGTTGCGATAGTCGAGGACCGCCGCGGTATCGCCCTGTTCCAGCCGCTGTGCCATCCAGTCGGCAAAGGCAACGGCCCAGGGCGCGGGCGGCTGCTCCTGCACGGAAGAGCGGAATTCGTGGAGATTGTGGGTGAACGAGCCCGAACCCAGGATCAGCACGCCTTCGTCCCGCAGGGGGCGCAGCGCCTGGCCGATCTCATAGGCATGGGCCGGCCCCAGGTGGCTTTGCACCGAAAGCTGGGTCACCGGCACATCCGCCTGCGGATAGGCCAGCTTCAGCGGCACCCAGGCACCGTGATCGAGCCCGCGGGCGGGATCGACCTGCGTGCCCGGCACCAGTTCGGCGACGCGCGCCGCCAGATCCGGCGCACCGGGGGCGGGGTACTGCATCTCGAACAGGGCGCGGGGGAAACCGCCGAAATCGTGGATGGTGCGAGGCCGCTCAACGGCCGAGACCTTGGGGGTTTCGGTCTCCCAATGGGCGGAGACGACGAGAATGGCCGCGGGGCGCGGCAGGACGCGGCCCAGCCCCACGAGGAAGCGATGGGCCAAACCGTCATCCAGGGCCAGCATGGGCGAACCATGGCTGACAAAGAGCGCAGGCAGGCGGGTCATGGCCGTTGGTCCTCGTGGGGCGACAGGTTACAGCCGGGCCAACTTGCCGGGCAGCCGGGCGCCCAGGGCATAGGCGCCGGGGCCGATCAGGGCGCAGGCCAGCAGCAGCACGGTCCAGGCCACCGGGAATTCCCAGCCGCCGCCGGTGCCCGAGAAGACCCAGCCGTTGCCGACATGCTGCAAGGCGGCGCCGATCAGCAGCGGGATCGAGGCCAGGGCGGCCAGGCGCGGCAGGAGCCCCAGGATCAGGCCCAGGCCAGCGGCGATTTCGGCAAAGGCGACGAGATAGGCCAGGCCGCCGGGATAACCGATCGACTCGAAATAGCCGGCGGTCCCGGCCAGGCCGAAGGTCATCACCTTCAAGACCAGGCCATGGGCCAGCGACAGCACACCAAGGGTCAGGCGCAGGATCAAGGCGCCCAGCGACGCCGCAGTGACCTGATCGTTCATCAAAGACTCTCCAGGGGGATGGATGTTGGTTCGGATGCCAATATAGGGCCGCCTCAACCATTGTTGAAATCAATGATCTGAAGATAGATTATTTCTAATCATGATATCGGACCGGATCGACCTGAACCTTCTGCGCCTGTTCGAGGCGGTCATGCTGGCGGGCAACGTCAGCCGGGCGGCGCAGGCCCTGGGGATGACCCAATCAGCCACCTCCAACGGCCTGGCCCGCCTGCGCGAGGCCCTGGGCGATCCCTTGTTCGTGCGCCGGCCGGGCGGGGTGGAGCCGACGGCACGGGCGCGCGACCTGGCCGGGCCGGTGGCCGATGCCCTGGCCCGCCTGCGCGGCGCCCTGGACGGCCCCGGCCCCTTCGATCCCGCCGTGGCCACGGCCGAGGTGATCATCGGCACCTCGGACCATGCCGAACTGGTGCTGGGCACAAGGCTGGTCGCCCGGCTCAACACGGCGGCGCCGGGGATTTCGGTGACCTTCCGCCATTGCGACCGCTCGGACGCCGTCGCCCTGATCGACGATGGCGCCGTCGCCCTGGCGATGGGCGTGCTGCCCGAGCCGCCGGCACGCATGACCAGGCTCTATCTGTCGCGCGAGGATTTCGTGGTGCTGATGCGGCCGCAGCATCCCGCCGCCGGCGGCACGCTCGATCTCGATGGCTATCTCGCCCATCGCCACCTGCTGGTCTCGGCGGTTGCCAGCCGCATCGGCGCGGTCGACCGGGTGCTGGCCGAACGCGGCCTGTCGCGCCGATTGGGCCCGGTCGTCTCGCATTACCTGGCGGCCGGGGTGATGGTGGCCGGCAGCGACCTGCTGGTCACCCTGCCCCGCTCGGTGGGCGAGGTGCTGGCGGGCGCTTTCGCCCTGGCCACCCGCGCCCTGCCCCTGGCCCTGCCAGCCATGCGCCTGGCCATGATCTGGCACCGGCGCGACGACGAGGCACCCCTGCACCGCTGGCTGCGCAAGGAATTGGCCGCTTTGGCACGCACGCCCTCCGGCAACTAGGTCGCAGCCAAGCTCCCTCGCCCCCAACGGGGGAGAGGGCTGGGGTGAGGGGGCCGACACCTCTCCAAGCCCAACCGGCCGTCAGCGCGGCTCCCGCGACCCCTCACCCCGGCCCTCTCCCCGCAAGCGGGGCGAGGGAGTTTAGGGTTCTTCCTCCTATCCCACCGGGCGGGGGCAGCGGCGGAACGGCAGGTTGGCCAGGTCGGCGTCGCTGCTGGCCGCGACCGGCTGCAGGGTCTCGGCGTCGACGCGCAGCAGGCGCTGGGTCCGCTCTTCGACCGTGCCGTCGCCGTCCCACAGCAGGATCAGGCTTTCGTCGGCGACGGTAATGGTGCCGGTGCCGGTCAGGGGGTCGCCCACCTGCGGGTGGTGATAGGCCATGGTGAAGCGGCCGTCCTTGGTCACCACCACCTCGCGCCAATGATTTTCCTGCCCCACCTCGCACCACACCCCGGCCAGGAACTGTGGGGCCAGCGCCGGCGGGCGCAGCACGAAGAACCAGACAGCGGCAGCGATCGCGGCAACAGCGCCCAGCCCCAGGCCGGCCAGCATCGGCCACAACCGCCGCTGCGGCCTGACCGGCGCCGCCTTGGGGCCGGGCCCGGCGGTGCCGGCCAGGTTGCCGATCGCCTGCACCAGGGGCAGCAGTTGCGTCTCCAGCGGCGACTTGAAGGCATCGACCCACTGGTTGGCGCCGACGAAGAATTCCAGCGAGCCCGAGGGCGTCACCTCCCGGATGCGCACAGGCAGCACCGGCTTGGTCCGCGACACCGCCCGCTCGACCTCGCGCCGGACATATTGGGAAGCGTTGGCGTCTTCCGACAGGATCAGGATCAGCGCCTTGACCTCGCCGATCGCCTCCATGATCGCCCCGCCATAGTCCGCCCCCGGCGCCACGTCGCGCGGCGCGATCCAGCAGGTGATCCCCCGCCCCTCCAGGAACCCCGCGACGGCATAGGCCGCCTCGCGATCCGGCGTCGCATAAGACACGAAGACGTCAGGCATCGATTTCCCCTCGAACCGGCCCATTGTGCCGGGAAGGCCCTGAGGCGGGAAGGCTGTTCCCTCTCCTCCTGGGAGGAGAGGGTCAGGGTGAGGAGGGAAACACCGCCGGCCGGCGCAAGCCCCCCTCCCCCAACCCCCTCCGCCCTAAAGGGCAGAGGGGGCTTTACTCTCCCCACCGGCTTTGACATTGCGCCCGCGATCGACAAGAGTGCGCCGCCATGCCCCGCCCTGCTCACCGGCCCACCCTGACCGCTGCCGAAATCGAGGCGCGGGTCCTCTACAAGGACTCGCTGATCATCGTCGTCGACAAGCCGGCGGGCCTGCCGGTGCACCAGGGCCCGGGCGGCGGGCCCAACCTGGAACAGTCCTTCGTGCACCTGCGCTATGGCCTGCCGCGGGCGCCGTCGCTGGGCCACCGGCTGGACCGCGATACCACCGGCTGCCTGGTGCTGGGGCGCCATCCCAAGGCGCTGGCCAAGCTGGGCAAGATCTTTGCCGGCGGCCGGGCCGAGAAGACCTATTGGGCGGTGGTCCATGGCCGCCCGGCGCAGGCGAGCGGCACGATCGACCTGAGCCTGACCAAGCTTACCCCCAAGCAGGGCTGGCGCATGGTGGTCTCGCCCGACGGGCAGAATGCCGTTACCGACTACAAGGTCATGGGCAGCAGTGCCGACGGCCGCCTGTCGTGGCTGGAATGCAAGCCCCGCACCGGCCGCACCCACCAGATCCGCGTCCACTGCGCCGAACTGGGCTGCCCGATCCTGGGCGAGCCGATCTATGGCCGGGCCGAAGGCGCGCCGCCGCCCGACGAGCCGCTGCACCTGCTGGCCCGTGCGATCCGCCTGCCGCTCTACCCCAGCCGCGACCCGGTCGAGGTTGTCGCCCCGCCGCCCGAGCACATGCTGACGGCCCTTGCCGCCTGCGGTTACATCGGCGCGCCGTGACCTGACAGGATCCGGGCAGCACCACCGACCCCGGCCCGGAAGGCATCGTCGAACGAGACCCCCTCGACCGACCACGACTTGGTGGCCTGGTCGTTGACCATGCGCCAGTCGGTGCGCCAGCCGAGCCTTGCCTCGTCCCAGGTCATGTCGCCGACCAGCAGGGCATCGGCCCCCAGCGCCTTGATGATGGCGGCCGGCGGCGGTGCCGCGGGGGTCAGGCCCAGGGCGTCGAGCCTGTCCACCTGGGGCAGTGCGATCGGCACGCCGAAGCGCCGGCCGGCGGCATCGAGCGCCTCGACCTGGGCACCGCGGGTAACCCCCTTGATGCCGCGGGCGACGATCCAGGTGTCGCCGTCCCGGTGGGCCACGGCGATGACCGCCACCACCGGTCGGTCCGCCCCCCAGGCGGTCGTCCCCAGCTCGCCCAGGAGGGTATCGATCTTGGCCGCGTCGAAGGTCGGGCGCAGGAAGAAGGGCCGGTCGCGGGTGCCCTGCTCGTCCCCCACCGGGAGGGCCTTCATGCGGTCTTCGTATTCCAGGCTGGCCACGAACTCGCCCGCCCGGGCAGCCAGCGGCTCGACCCGCGGATCGGCGGCCAGCCGGGGATCGCCCGAGACCTTGACCAGCACCTCGGGCAGGCATTGGGCGAGGCCGCGCGCCCGCTCCGCCTCGCCCTGGCCGGTCACCATGGTCTCGCACCAGGTCAGTTTTTCGACTGGCGCCGCCAGGGCGGATGATGCCGCCAACAGCAAGCCGGCCACCACGGCGTGAGAGGTCTTCATTCGTCGTATCCTTCACCGTCGCCGCAAGACTAGCCAGCCGTCGCGGCCAAGGGGAGTCATCTCGTTGCAACGGTATTCTGGTAGGAATTGATTTGGCAGCGCTTGGCAGTGCTGTAGGGTCGGGCAGACAATCGATCGGACAGCGTCTGCCGAGTCGGGGCGTTACCGAGTTGGGGCGTTATAAAGTATCGGGGAGAGATGGCGACCAAGCCGACGCTGCGCCAATACGCCGCCCTGCCGATCGACCTGCGATCCGGCCGGCTGGAGATTGTCTTGGTTACGTCGCGAAGCAGCGGCCGCTGGATCGTGCCCAAGGGCCGGCCCGAGGCGCGGATGCGCGGCCACGAGGTGGCGAAGATGGAAGCCTTCGAGGAGGCGGGCCTGCTGGGCGCCGTGTCGCCCAAGCCGATCGGCTCGTTCGGCGCCGAAAAGGGTGAGGGCCCGAATTTCACCCTGGCGCGCGTCGCCCTCTACCCGTTCCGGGTCGAAGGCGACGCGCAGGATTTTCCCGAAAAGGGCCAGCGGGAAATCCGCCGCGCCTCCCTGCTCGAAGCGCTGATGCTGCTGTCCGACGGCGGGCTGATCTCGATCCTGGTGCGCAACGAGCACCGGCTGATCGATCTGCTGCCGCCGCCCAGCGCCGGCCTTGCGCCTAAGAGTTGAGCGCAGGGCCGGAACCTGCGCTAAAATGTCAAACGGCGCGGGGGCGCTGAACGCGGCCGGGAGAGTGGCGCAATGATAGAGTCCGCAGGACCGACCAGGGTTGCGCGCCGCAAGTCGCAAGTGACCAAGGAGCGTATCGCGATCGTTGCCCTGGAGCTGTTCAACCGGCTGGGCTACACGCCGGTGACGACCAACCGCATCGCCCAGGCCTGCGATATCTCGCCGGGCAACCTCTACTATCACTTCCGCAATCGCGAAGACATTCTGTGGTTCCTGTTCGAGGGGGTCGAGGAACAGGTCCGGACCTTTTTCCTCCATCCGCCCTTCCCGAGCGGGGCCTGGCGCTGATCCGCTGCCAGATCGAGGCGGTACTGGCGATTCTGCTGGAATACCGCTTCTTCTTTCCCGACCAGACCGCGATCCTGCGCCGCGACGAGCGGGTGATGACAGCCTTCCGCGGCCTGCAGACCGATGTCATCGCCGCGATCAGCATCGAGCTGGCGGCGGCCACGGCCCATTCATCGGTGCCGCCGCCCGAGCCGCAGGCCCTGGCCCGGTCCCTGTGGCTGGTGGTCACCGGCTGGGTGACCTTCCTGCTGGCCCAGGGGCGGCAGATCGACCGCGACTCGGTCCATGAAGTGCTGGAGATCGCCCTGGCCCTGGTCCGCCCCTTCATCATTGAGCCGCGCCGCTAGCCCGCTCCCGCGCTTCGGCCTCGATCCGGCGGGCGGCGAAGCGCTTGCCGAAGTGCTTCGCGATGAAGGCCTGGATGTCGTCGACCACGGTGAAGATCACCGGCACATAGACCAGGCTGAGCAGAGTCGAGGTGATCAGGCCGCCGATCACCGCGATCGCCATGGGCGAGCGGAATTCGGTGTCGGCGCCGATGCCCGCCGCGATCGGCAGCATGCCGGCGCCCATGGCGACCGTGGTCATGATGATCGGCCGGGCCCGCTTGTGCGCCGCCTCGATCAACGCCTCGCGCCGGCTCATGCCGTCCTCCTGCTGTTTCAGCACATATTCGACCAACAGGATCGAGTTCTTGGCCGCGATCCCCATCAGCATCAGGATGCCGATCAGCGCCGGCATCGACAGCGCCTCGCCCGTTACGAACAGCAGGCCGAAGGCACCGCCGAAGGACAGCGGCAGGGCGGTCAGGATGGTCGCCGGGTGGGTGAAGCCCTTGAACAGCAGGACCAGCACGACATACATCAGGAACACGCCGGTCAGCAGGGCGATGAGGAAGCCCTGCATCAGCTCGGCCAGGTTCTCGACGTCGCCCGTGGGCAGTTCGTGCACGCTGTCGGGCAGGTCGCGCATCGACGGCAGGGCATGGACCCGGTCGGCCGCGATCCCCAGCGGGATGCCGATCAGCTCGCCCTCGATGCTGGCGCTGCGCCGGCGGTCGAGGCGATTGATCTGCGCCAGGCCCGAGCCGTGCTCGATATCGGCGACCGCGGCCAGGGGGACCGAACCGCCGTCCTTGGTGGGCACGCGCAGGGCGGCGAAGGTTTCGGGATCGGCGCGGGAAGTATCCTCCAGCATCAGGCGGATCGGGATCTGCCGGTCGGGCAGGTTGAATTTGGGCAGCGCCTGGTCGATGTCGCCCAGGGTGGCGACCCTGGCCACCGCGGCGATGGTCTCGGCCGCGACACCCAGTTCCGCCGCCTTGTCGGGCTTGGGGGTGATGCGGATTTCCGGCCGGGTCAGGTTCGCGGTCGAGGCGACATTGGCCATGCCGGGAATGCCCCGCATCTCGCGTTCGACCGCCCGCGAGACCCGCGACAGCACCTCCGGATCGTCGCCCACCAGGGTGAGCTGGAATTTGGCGCCCGACGAACCGTCGGCGCCGAAGCGCACGCGGGCGCCCGGCACCTGGCGCAGCAGGACGCCCACCTCGTTTTCGAATTCCTGCTGGGTCAGCTTGCGCTGGCCGCGCGGCACCAGGTTGACCGTCACGGTCGCCCGCCGCACCTCGCCCAGCAGCGAGCCGCCGCCGCCGGGACCGCCCACGGTGGTGGTGGTACCGATCGAGACATAGACCGAGGAGACTTCCGAACGGGCCTGCAGGGTCGCGGTGAGCTGGCTGACCGCGGCATCCGTCTCGGCCAGGGACGAGCCCGGCGGCAGTTCGACCGACATGACCGAACGGCCGCGATCGCTGACCGGCACGAAATCATTGGGCAGCAGGCCCGACAGCGCGATCGAGCCGATGAAGATGCCGATGCCGGCCACGACCACGACCAGGCGGTGATCGAGCGACCAGTTGAGGAAGCGCAGATAGGGCCGCATCCAGCCCGGCTCGCGGTGGGGATGGGCTTCCTCGCCGCGCAGCAGATAGGCGCCCATCAAGGGGGTGAGCATGCGCGCGACCAGCAGCGAGAACAGCACCGAAACGCAGGCGGCGATGGCGAAGGACTGGAAGAACTGCCCGACCACGCCCGGCATGAAGCCGACCGGCATGAACACGGCGACGATGGTGGCGGTGGTGGCGACCACCGCCAGGCCGATCTCGTCCGAGGCCTCGAGGGCCGCGGCGTAAGGCGCCTTGCCCTGGGAGATATGACGGACGATGTTCTCGATCTCGACGATGGCGTCGTCGACCAGGATGCCCACGGTCAGGGACAGGGCCAGCAGGGTGACGATGTTGATCGACTGGTCCAGCAGCGCCATCACCGCGAAGGTCGGGATCAGCGACAGGGGCATGGCGACCGAGGTGATGAAGGTCGCCCGCCCGTCGCGCAGGAACCAGAACACCACCACCACCGCCAGGGCCGCGCCCAGGGCCAGCGCCTCGATCGAGGCCTCGTAGCTTTCGACCACGAAATCGACGCCGGCCGTCACCTCCTCGAAGGAAACATCGTCGCGCGTGGCGTCGAAGGCGACCAGGGCCCGGCGCACCGCGTCGGCGACGTGAACCTCGCTGGTGCCACGGGTGCGCATGACGCTGAAGCCGACCACCTCGTCGCCGTTGTAGCGGGCCCTGGTGCGCGGCTCGGCAAAGGAATCCTCGACCGTGCCCAGGTCCGACAGGCGCGCGGTGCGGCCGTCGGGCAGGTCGATGCGGGTCGCTGCCAGGGCTTCGACCGTGGTGGCGCTGCCCACCGTGCGGATCGCCTGCTCGCCCGTGCCGATGGTGGCGCGGCCGCCGGGCAGGTTGATGTTGATCCGGCGCAGTTGCTGGGACACCGCCGAGGAAGACAGCCCCAGGGCCGCCATGCGTTCGGGATCCAGGCGGACGCGGATTTCGCGATCGACCCCGCCTTCGCGGATCACCTCGGCCACGCCCTTGATCGCCAGCAGGGTCTTGGCAACCTCGTTGTCGATGAACCAGCTGCGTTCCGCCGGCGTCATGGCCGGTGCGCGCACCGCATAGGTGAACAGCACGCCGCCCGACGAATCGACCTGCTCGACCACCGGGTCCTCGGCATCGCCCGGCAGGTCGGCGCGGATGCCGGCCACGGCATTGCGCACGTCATTGGTCACACGATCGAAATTGACGCCCAGCAGGAATTCGACGGAGGTGATCGAGACGCCGTCGCTGATGCTCGAGGTGATGTGCTTGACCGCGCCCAGGCCGGCCACCGAATCCTCGACCAGGCGGGTGACCTGGGTTTCCAGTTCCGACGGGGCGGCGCCGGGCTGGGTCACTGTCACCGTGACGATCGGCAGGTCGACGTCCGGGGTGTTGTTGATCCGCATCGAGACAAAGCCGGCGACGCCGGCGATGGTCAGGATCAGGAACAGGACGATGACCGGGACCGGGTTGCGGATCGACCAGGACGACAGGCCGCCCTTCATCGCCGGGCCTCCACCACGCCGACATGGTCGCCGTCTTCGAGGAAGCCCGCCCCCTGGACCGCCACCGGCTCGCCGGCGGCCAGGCCCTGGCGGATCTCGACCGCGCCGTCGCGGCGCAGGCCGGTCTCGACCGCGCGGAAATGGGCGACACCGTCCGTGCCGACGATGAACACGCCCTCGGCCCCGTCGCGCCAGATGACCGAGGTCTGTGGCACCATCACCACCGCGACCTCGCCGCGATCGATGGTGGCGGTGGCGAACATGCCGGGGCGTAGGCCCGAGCCGGCGGGCAAGGCGATGTGGGCAACACCTAAGCGGGTCCTGGCGTCGACCCGCGGCGCCAGGCTGCGGATCCTGGCCGGGACCGGAACCGCGAGCCCTTCGGCCCGCACGCTGGCCGCAAGGCCGGGGGCGAGCGTGGCGAACTCGGTTTCCGGCACCTCGGCGTCGAGTTCCAGGCGGCCGTCGCGGATCAGGCGGAACAGTTCGACCCCCGGCGACACCACCTGGCCCAGATTGATGCTGCGGACCGCCACCGTGCCGGCCACCGGGGCGGCGATCACGGCCTGGGCCAGGCGGGCCTCGATCTCGGCCCGGGCAGCCTCGGCGACCGCGACCTGGGCCGCGGCGGTGCGTTGCGCCGCCAGGCGCTCGTCGAGGGCTTGCTGGCTGGCATTGCCCCGGGCCTGCAGGTCGCGGGTGCGGCGCAGGTTCGCCTCGGCCTCGGCCAGGGCGGCCTTGGCCGCGCTCAGGTTGGCCACCTGCTGGTCGCGCTGGGCCTTGATGACACTGTCGTTCAGGCGCAGCAGGACCTGGCCCGCGGTGACGCTGTCGCCTTCGTCGACCAGCATCTCGACCACGGCCAGGCCCTGGGCTTCGGCGCTGACGACGATTTCCTCCCACGGCACCACGCTGCCCGAGGCCACCACCTGGCGGGCCAGGGCGCGGGACTGCGCCAGCACCGTCGTCACCGTCAGGGTCGGGCCCTTTTCGGCCGCGGCGGACGGGGCCTGGTCGCAGCCGGCCAGGCTCAACGCCAGAACCACCGCCAGGGGGCGGCGGCCAGGGCGCCCGACAGGCGCGACAGGATGGGGCGGGTCGACACGGCCATGGAGCCTACTCTCACAAGCGTTGCACGGTGAACAGCAACGGACGCTACATAGATATATTGACTAACTCGTCGGTCAATGAAAAGAAAGAGGCATGAGCAGCGACAACGCAAATTTCGATCGCGGCGACGGGATCCGCAAACGCCAGAAGGCGGCGCGGCCGGGCCAGATCATCGAGGCCGCCCTGGCGGAATTCGCCGAGAAGGGCTATGCCGCCACCCGTCTTGAGGAAGTGGCGCGCCGCATCGGCGTCAGCAAGGGCACGATCTACGTTTACTTCGCCAGCAAGGAAGAATTGTTCAAGGCGATGGTGCGAACCACGCTGGTGCCCCTGTTCGAGGGGTCGAGCAGTTGGTGGCGCAATCGACCGCCGGCGGCGAGGCCCTGCTGCGCGCGGTGCTCGACATTGCCTATCGCGGCCTGGTGGGCGAGGCCAAGGCGCGGGAATTCCTGCGCCTGATGATCGGCGAAGCCTCACGCGTGCCCGACCTGGCGAAATTCTACCTGCAGGAAATCACCGGCCGCGGCAACCGGGCCCTGCTGGGCGTGCTGGAGAAGGGTGCGGCGACCGGCGAATTCTCGGCCGATGCCCTGGCCCGCTTCAAGGCCATGCCGGAAGCCCTGGTCGCCCCGATCGTGATGGCCGCGCTGCAACGGCTGACCTCGAACCACTGGGACGAGGTCCCCGACCTGGAAGCCCAGATGGCCGCACACCTGGACCTGATCCTGAACGGCCTGCGCCCGCGGTAGGGCCGGCATCGGCGTCGTGCGTCCTTCGAGACGGCCCTGCGGGCCTCCTCAGGATGAGGAGAATCTTTGTGGCAAAAAAATCGTCCTCATCCTGAGGAGCCACCAAAGGTGGCGTCTCGAAGGACGCACGGTGCTGCCCCAAACGCTATTGCGGCCCCGCCTGCCAGCCGCCGCCCAGGGCCTTGTAGAGGCCGACCACGGCCTGGAGGGCTGAAAGCTTGATCTGGGCCTGGGCATCGACCGCGGCATAGAGCGATTGCTGCGCGGTCAAGACCGACAGCAGGTCGCCCGAACCGGCGCGGTACTGGATCTGCGCCAGTTCCAGCGCCCGGCGGGCCTGAGCCACCTGGTCGTCCTGGAACACCCGCTGGCGCTCCAGGCTGTCGACCGAGCCCAGCGCCACCTCGACATCGCGCAAGGCGGTCAGGATGACGGCGCGGTAGGACTGCACCAGTTCCACCTGCTGGGCCTCGCTCAGGTCGTACTGGGCCGCGCGCTGGCCGCCGTCGAAAATGGTCTGCACCAGCGAGGCGGCCAGCGAATAGGCCGCCCCCGACAGGCTGAACAGGTCGCCGAAGGCCGCCTGCTGCAGCGCCATCGACGCGCTGAGCGTCACCTGGGGGAAGAAGGCGGCGCGGGCGACCGCGATATTGGCATCGGCCGCTGAAAGGCGGGCCTCGGCGGTCTTGATGTCGGGCCGGCGCTCCAGCAGGGCCGAAGGCAGGCCGGCCGTAACCTTTGGGACCCCGACCGAGGCAAGGCTGGTCGCGGCGACCTGGAAACCAGAGGGCACCTTGCCCAGCAGGATGGCGAGCGCCGTCAACTGTTCGCGGGCCTGCTGTTCCAGGGGTGGGATCGCGCCGCGGCGCTGGGCTACCACCGTGCGCTGCTGGGCGAGGTCGAGATCGCTGCCGGCGCCGGCATTCACCCTGGCCTCCACCAGGCCCATGACATCCTCGGCAATCGCTAGATTGCTGCGCGCCACCGCCAGCCGGTCGCGCAGCGACAGTACCTGGAGATAGGTGGTGGCAACGCCGGTGGTCACCGTCAGGGCCACCGTCTCCTGGTCGAAGCGGCTGGCGGCGAGCGAGGCGGCGGCCGCGGCCTCGCCGGCGGCATTGGCGCCCCAGAAATCGACCTCGTAACTGGCGCTCAGGCTGGCCGCATAGGTGTCGTTCCAGCCACCGGCAGTATTGCTGCTGCCGGTGGCCGAGCCGCTGGTGCTGGCACCGCTGCCGGCACGCCTGGTGGTGCCGCTGCCCGAGAACGACAGGCTGGGCAGCAGGCTGGCGCCGGCGATGCGCAGTTGCGCCTGCGCCTGGGTCACCCGCGCGGCGGCGGCGGCCATGTCGGTATTGCTGGCCTTGGCATCGGCCACCAGGCGATCGAGTTCGGCGCTGCCAAAACCCTTCCACCAGTCCAGCGCCGGCCAGACATCGGCCGTGCCCACCGGCACCGGGGCATCCCAGGCGGGCGGCGCCGCGACCACGGCGGGCGGCGGCGTCTTCTTGTAACCGCAGGCGCTCAAGGCGAGCGTCGCGACGAGAGCGGCGGCGAACGGGCGGAGGGTGGACATGTTGCGGGAAATCCTGCCGGTCATTCGCTGGCCAGCGCCACGACCGGATCGAGACGGGCGGCCCGGCGCGCCGGGGCGAAGCCGAACACCAGCCCGACCATGGCGGCACAGCCGAAGGCCAGGGCGATGACCCCGCCGGAAAACTGGATGGGCATGCCGAAAGCCTGCACGATCAGGGCCGTGCCCACCCCGCCCAGCACGCCGATCACCCCGCCCAGCCCCGAGACCACGATCGCCTCGGTCAGGAATTGCTGGAGGATGTCGCGGGTGCGGGCCCCGGTGGCCATGCGGATGCCGATTTCGCGGGTGCGCTCGGTCACGCTGACCAGCATGATGTTCATGACGCCGATGCCGCCCACCAGCAGCGAGATGGCGGCGATCGAGCCCAGGAGCACGGTCAGCGTGTTCTGGGTTTCCGAGGCGGTCTCGACGATCGCCGCCATGTTGCGGATCTGGAAATCCTCCTGGCCGCGATGGCGTTCGATCAGCAGGTTCGACACCACCTCCTGGGTCTCGTCGATGCGCTCGACATCGGCCACGGCAACGGTGATCGAGCGCAGGTTGCGCGCCCCGAACAGGCGCAGCGAGCCGGTCGACAGGGGCACGAAGATGGTGTCGTCCTGGTCGCTGCCGTTGGGCGAGGCGCCCTTGACCGCCATCACGCCGATGACCTGGAACGGCACATTGTTGACCAGCACGAACCGGCCCACCGGGTCGCTGCCGTCGGGGAACAGGTTGTTCACCACGGTCTGGCCCAGCACGGCGACGGTGGCATAGGCCTTGGCGTCGTCGGCGTTGAAGAAGCTGCCCGCGGCGAGCGGCCAGTCGCGGGTGCCCGGCAGGTCTTCCGTGGTGGCATCGGCCTGGGTCTGGTAGTCGCGGTTGCCCACGCGCAGGGTGACCGTGCCCTGCAGTTCGGGCAGGGCATAGAGCACATTGTCGAGGCCGCGCATGGCCAGCGCATCGTCGGCCACCAGGGTCACGACCTGGCCGCCGACGCCGCGCTGGGCCGGCGCCCCGGGGCGCACCAGCAGCAGGTTGGTGCCCATGGCCCCGATGCGGTCCAACACCGATTGCCGCGCGCCCTCGCCCACCGCCAGCATGGCGACGACCGAGCCGACGCCGATGACGATGCCGAGCAGGGTGAGGAAGGTGCGGAACAGGTTGGCGCGCAGGGAGCGCAGCGCCATCTTGGCCGCCTCGCGCAGGTCCTCGATCGCGCGGGCCATGTCCGAGGCGGGCGTGGCCAGTTCGAAGGGCGCCGCCTCGTGCCGGGGCCGGGTCTGGCTGTCGGAGACGATCAGGCCGTCGCGGATCTCGATCACCCGGTCGGCGTGGGAGGCCACCGCCGCGTCGTGGGTGATGAGCACGACCGTATGGCCCCGCGCCGCCAGGTCGGCCAGCAGGGCCATGACCTCGGCCCCGCTGCGGCTGTCGAGCGCGCCGGTCGGCTCGTCGGCCAGGATCACCTTGCCGCCGTTCATCAGGGCGCGGGCGATCGACACCCGCTGCTGCTGGCCGCCGGAAAGCTGGCTGGGGCGATGTTCCAGCCGTTCGCCCAGGCCCAGCGTCCGCAGCAGGTCCGACGCCCGGGCATGGCGCGCCGCCGGCGTCACGCCGGCATAGATCGCCGGCACTTCGACATTCTCGGTCGCCGTCGCCGTGCCGATCAGGTTGTAACTCTGGAAGACGAAGCCGAAGGCCTCGCGCCTGGCCCAGGCCAGTTCGTCGCGGTCGAACTGCGAGACATCGCGGCCGGCGAACAGGTAGCGGCCGCTGGTCGGCTTGTCCAGGCAGCCGATCAGATTCATCAGGGTCGACTTGCCGGAACCCGACGCGCCCATGATGGCGACGAACTCGCCGCTGTGAATGGTCAGCGAGACGCCATGCAGCACCTCGACCACCACCTCGCCGCCGCCGGTGACATAGGTCTTGCGGATATCCTGGAGGTCGATGACGGGGGGCGCGGCGGGCATTACCGTACCTTGGCCAAACGCGGTGCGTCCTTCGAGACGCCACTCTGCGAGTGGCTCCTCAGGATGAGGCAAGTCTTTTTGCCATAAAGATTTTCCTCATCCTGAGGAGGCCCGCAGG
The DNA here is from genome assembly GCF_003590945.1 of Oleomonas cavernae. Taxonomy (NCBI): domain Bacteria; kingdom Pseudomonadati; phylum Pseudomonadota; class Alphaproteobacteria; order Acetobacterales; family Acetobacteraceae; genus Oleomonas; species Oleomonas cavernae. Next base: position 248,851 of record NZ_QYUK01000016.1, read on the forward strand.
GCCGTCTCGAAGGACGCAGGATGCCGGTGCCACACGTCGGACGGGCCATGTTACAGCGCTCCCAGCCGCGGCCTCGTGGCGCCCATGCCGGGCGGGCCGCCGGTGGCGGGGGTGGCGGCGGGGGTCGTGCTGCGGGTGCCGACCACGACCACGTCGCCCGGCTCCAGGCCCTCCAGCACCTCGGCCGAGACGCGGTTCATCACGCCGATGCGAACCCGGCGTTCGGCCGGCTTGCCGTCTTCGCCCATGACCATGACCCGGTAGGGCTTGCCGGTACGGCCCTGGCCGCCCTGGGCCGGGGCGGCCGCCGGCGCGCCCGGCCGCGGCCCCGGCGCCTTCAGCGCGGCGACCGGCACCGTCACCACGTCCTTGGCCGCGGCGACGAGGAAAAACACCTGGGCGCTCATCTGCGTCATCAGGCGGCCGTCGGCATTGTCGACATCGAACAGGGCGTTGTAGAGCACGACATTGTTGACCACGGTGGGCGTCGGCATGATCTGATTCAGCTTGCCGATCCAGCGCTTGTCGCCGCCGCCCAGCGTGGTGAAATAGGCATCCATCCCCACCTTCAGGCGCGAGATGTCGGCCTCCGACACCTGCGTCTGCACCGTCATCACCGACAGGTCGGCGATTTGCAGGATGATCGGCGCGGTCTGGTTGGCGTTCAGGGTCTGGCCCTTGCGCGCGGTCAGCGAGGTCACCGTGCCGGCCATGGGGGCATAGATCTTGGTATAGCCGAGGTTGGCCTGGTCGCCGTTCAGGGTCGATTCCGTCTGCTGGATCTGGGCCTTGATCTGGTCGATCAGGGCGCTGGCCGACTTCAGGGTGGCTTCCGCGGTCTGCACCGCCTCCTCGGTCGTCGCCTTCTGCGCCCACATCTGCTTCTGGCGCTTGAGCTGCTGGGCCGCCAGGACTTGCTGGGCCTCGCGATCGGCCAATTGCGCCTTCAGCGCCAGCAACTGCGCCTGGTCGGCGGCGACCCTGGTCTGATAGACGGTGGGGTCGATTTCGGCCAGCAGGTCGCCCTGCTTGACCGTGTCGCCAACATCGACATGGATGGTCTTGAGCTGGCCCGAGACCTGGGTGCCGACATCGACATAGTCGCGCGGCTGCAAATTGCCCAGGGCCGAGACCGTATCCTCGATATCGCCGCGGCCGACCTCGGCGGTGACATACTGGACGGCGGCGCCGTTGCCGGAGCCGGAGAACCACCAGCCGGCCAGCGCCACGACCACCAGCACGACAAGGGCGATCAGCCACCAGCGGCGGCGGGGCACGGGCGCTGGGCGGGGCGGACTGGCGGCAGTCATGATCGAGCTTAAGTCTCTATGGTTCTTCAAAGGCACACGCCGGGGCCAAGGCTACACCCGCAGCCCCGTTATCCTAAGGTTGAACGGACAAGTCAGTTCCGCCCTACGATCGGGGATGATCGGATTTTCCAGTCACCCAACAGCACGGCGCCGCCGCCATCGGCTCAACGGCGCTTCTTGATGCTGAAATCGATGGGGACGATGAAGGCCTTGGTCTCGTCCGGCATTTCGTCGGGCATGACGGGGAAAGGATTGCCCCGGGCGATGGTGTCCAGCGCCGCCTCGTCCAGTTCCGGCCGGCCGCTCGACTTGTGCAGGGTGCAACTGACGACATTGCCCTGGCGGTCGAGCACGAAACGCACCCAGGGCATGCCTTCGATCTGGCGCCGTTCGGCCCGCTCGGAATAGCGCTTGTGGCGATTGATCCAGGCCGCGACCTTCGCGCCATAATCGGCCCGGGCACCGGGATCGCCGCCGCCCGAGACGATCGCCGGGGCCGGGGTGACGACCGCCGCAACGGCGGCAGGCGGCGACGGCGGGGCGGGAGCGACCTCCTCCACCGGCTTGGGCGGCCTGGGCCGTTCGGCCTCGCGGCGGGGCTTGGGCTTGGGCGGCTTGGGCTTTTCCGGTTCCGGTTCCTTGACCACAACGACTTCAGCCTCGGCAACCTCGACCGCTTCCGCCATGACCGGCACGGTGACGGGCTCCGGCTCGGGCTCCACCACGTCCTGGGGCTTGACCTCTTCGACCGGCGGGGATTCCACCGCCTGGACCGGCTGCGCCTCGGTCATCATCGGCGGCAGCATCAGTTCCATCGTTTGCGGCGCCGGCACCACGGCGCCGCTGGTGGGCGCGTCGAATACCAGCACCAGCAGCAGGATCGCGGTCGCATGGACGGCCAGTGAGACGCCGACGGTAACGGAAGCGGATTTGTTGTCGCTGCTCATGGCGCGGGCCTGTTACTGCGGCGCCTTGGCCGTCTCGGCGATCATCGACAGCCTGGTGAAGCCGGCGGTGGAGACGATGCCCATGACTTCCATGATGCGGCCGTACTGGATGGTGCGGTCGCCGCGGACATAGACCACCCGGTCGGGCGTCGCCGTGGCCAGGTCCTTCAGCCGGGCCAGCAGCGCGCCGTCGTCCAGGCCGTCCTTGTCGATGAAGGTCTTGCCGGTCTCGTCGATCGAGACGATGAGCGGTTCCTGCGGGGCATTCAGCTTGGCCGCCGCCGACTTGGGCAATTGCACGGGCACGCCCACCATCATCAGCGGTGCCGCGACCATGAAGATGATCAGCAGCACCAGCATGACGTCGACGAAGGGCGTCACGTTGATTTCAGCCACCGGCTTGTAAAGGCTGCCGCCTTCGTCACCACTGCCGGGGCCCGGCATCATCGACGCGGCCATGGCCTACTCCGCCGCGCGGCGCAGCTCGGCCGGCTTGGCGCGCCCCAACTGGCTGCTCAACCGGGCGATACCGGTCGACAGGCGCTGGCCCACGCGGCCCAACTGGGTGGCGAAGGCATTGTAGAACATTACCGCCGGGATCGCGGCGACCAGGCCGATGGCGGTGGCGAACAAGGCCTCGGCGATGCCGGGCGCCACCACGGCCAGGCTGGTATCCTGGCTGTTGGCGATCGAGGTGAAGCTGTTGAGAATGCCCCAGACCGTGCCGAACAGGCCGATGAAGGGCGCGGCGGAGCCCACCGTGGCCAGGAACGGCAGGCCCTGCTCGACGCCGCGCAGGCCCTCGGCACTGGTCAGGCGCATGGCCTGTTCGGCGCGGTTGCGGCGCTCGTCGGTTTCCTCACCGGCCAGTTCGCGCCATTCGACCAGGCCGGCGTCGACCGCCGTGCGCGGCAGGCCGTCCAGCCGGGCCGCGGCGGCGGCCCCCTCGCGGGCGGCCACGGCGGCCTCGAAGCGGGTGACCTCGCGGCGCAGGCGGCGCAGGCGCAACGCCTTCTCCAAAGCGATGCCCCAGGTGATGATCGAGGCCACGATGAGCAGGACCATCACCGCCTTCACCACCGGGTCGGCCTGCAGGAACAGGCCGGAAATGGTCAGGTCATGGGCCTGGGCCGCCAGGTCGGGGGCGGACGCCGGGTCGAGCGGGGTGGCCGCGGTAACGGCAGGATCCAGCGGCGTGGTGCTGGGCACCGGCGGAATCGCCGTGGCGGCGGCGGCGCCGGGGGTGGTGGGGGCGGTCGGCTCCATCGAAACTCTCCTGCCCCGGACCAGCCCTGAAGGAACGCGGCGGCGGGGACCAACAATCCGCTAAATGAGAATGAATTGCAGAGACGATGCTATAGTCAGATCGAGACGCATTCGCAATTGCAAAATCACAATTCAGCCCAGCGGCGGAGCAGGTTGTGATAGGTCGCGGTCAGCGAGCGCACCGAGGGGTGATCGTCGCTCAGCTCGCCGCGCAGGCGACGGATGGCGGTGTCCAGCTCCCACAGCAGGCGGCGCTCGCCGTCGTCGCGCACCATCGACTGGACCCAGAAGAACGAGGCCCAGCGGCTGCCCCGGGTCACCGGCGCCACCTTGTGCAGGCTGGTCGATGGATAGAGCACCATGTGCCCGGCCGGCAGCTTCACCGGCTGGGTGCCGAAAGTATCCTCGATGATCAACTCGCCGCCGTCGTAATCCTCAGGGGGTGTCAGGAACAGGGTGGCCGAGACATCGGTGCGGATACGCAGGTTGTGCCCGGTAACCCCGCGGATGGCATTGTCGACATGGGCATCGAACTTCATGCCGGTGTCGTAGCGATTGAACAGCGGCGGATAGACCCGCAGCGGCTGGGCCGCGCTGATGAATTCCGGGTTGGTGCCCAGCGCGCGCAGGATGCGGTCGGCCAACTCGCGGGCGACGGGCGAAGTCTCCGGCACTTGGAGATTGAACTTGGCCTTGGCCGACTGCTCCCCCGCCGTGACCTTGCCGTCGACCCAGGGCGAGGCTTCGAGCCTGGCGCGCAGGTCGCGCACCTCGGCGGGGTTCAGCAGGTCGGGAATGGCGATCAGCATGGATTTTTCTCTTCAAACGCCGAAGGGCGGGCCGCTGGCGGCCCGCCCTTGGACTGGGATGTGACGCAGGCGATCAGAAGGTTGCCTGAGTCGAGAAGATGACCGTCCGGCCAGCGGCGGGAACGAGGCGGCTGTTCTGGGTCTGGGCGTAGTTGTCGTCGCGGTCGAGCAGGTTGTAGCCGTTCACCTGGACGACAACACCGTCGCCGATCTCGTAGGACGCCATGGCGTCGAACGAGAGGTAATAGGGGGCACGGTTCTCGGTCACACCGGTCACCACGCCGCCGGCGACGGTGGCCGAGTAGTTGAGCACCACCTCGTCGCGATACTGCACGCCGCCGCCCAGGGTCAGGTCGTCGAAGGGCATGTAGGTGGTCCACAGGCTCGCCGAGTTCTCGGGCGCGTTGGTGGCTTCCTTGCCGGCGATTGCCGCATTGATCAGGGGATTCGCGTTGCCGAAGTTCAGAACCTCGGCATCGAGATAGGCGTAGCTGGCCTGCACCACCCATTTGTCGGTGATCTGGCCGGTGGCGGAAACCTCGAAACCGCGGCTGCGGATGCTCTGCCCCGCCGCGACAACCTCGCCGCCTTCCAGCGTCTTCACATTGTCGCGCTCGATCTGGAACACCGAAAGGCCCAGGCCGAGCTTGTCGCCGAACAGGCCGAACTTGGCCCCGGCTTCGTAAGTCTCGCCGGTGGTCGGCTTGAGCGCTTGCTGGGTCTCGCTGATCGGGGTGCTGGCATTGCCGGCCGCGGCGCCGGTCGCCGGCTGCGACGACTTGGACCAGGAGACGTAGTAGGTCTGGCTCTCCGTCGGCTCCCAGATCACGCTGGCCTTGGGGTCCAGCAGGTCCTCGGAGACCTCCAACGACGAAACGGTCGGTCCCGGGGTGCGTGGGATGTAGTTGCCCGGTGTGGTCGGGGTCGGGGCCGTCGAGTAGCCCGAGCATCCAACGGGGGGCGGGGGAACGGGTACCGTGTTGGGCTGTGTTGGGCAGAACTTGTCGGTGAGGTCCGACTCGGCCTTGTAATCTTCCCAGCGCAGGCCGGCGAGGATGGACAATTCGTCGGTGATCCAGAACTGCTCGCTGACGAACAAGGCGAAACTGGTCGAGTCGGTCTCGCGATCGGTCGATGCGATGAAATTGGGCGACCAGTCGGGGCTCGTGGGATCGAGCAGGTTGCTGGTGGTGGGACGGCCCAGCCCGGTGTTCACCGTGTTCGTCCGCTCGGCATACTCATAGGAAACGTCGAGGCCTGCGATGAACTGGTTCTTGAAGCCGCCGACGGAAAAATCGGCCGTCGCGGTGGTGACGTTCTGCGCGCCCCACTGGTCGAGATAGTAGGGCGACGAGGGGCCGCCGAGACCGCCAAAGGGCACAGTCGCGGGATTGCCGTCGAAGAGATTGGCAAGACAGTTGCTGCCGCCGTTGGCAGCGTTGTTGGTCGAATTGCAACTGGGCGCGGTCGGCAGGAAGTCGCGGGTGTAGTAGCCCACGCGGGTATCATTGGCGATCTGCAGCCAGTCGTTCGCCCGGTGGGAAAGGCGGACGGTCACGATATCGGCCACCGTGTCGTCGTGATCGAGCTGGGTGCCGTACCAGTTCGAGCGATCCACCGGGGCGGGGCCGCCGACGCTGGCCCCGGGGCCAGCACGACCGGGATGCCATAGTCGGGGACGCGATTGTCTTCCTGGTGGATGTAGGCGACCGTCAGGCTGGTGTCGGTGCCCAAGCCGAAACCGATCGAGGGGGCGATGCCCCAGCGCTTCGATTCCGGGCCATCGCGGCCGACCGTCTCCTGGTCGGTATACATGACGTTCAGGCGCAGCGCCGTGGTGTCGCCGATCTGATAGTTGGCATCGCCCGTCGTGCGCAGGTGAGGCCCCAGCCCCAGTTCGCCGCGCAGGGTGATGAAATCGTCAAGCACCGGCACCTTGGTGGTCTGGTTGATGGAACCGCCGAAGTTGCCGCGGCCGAAGCTTTGCGCCGACGAGCCCAGGAAGACCTCGACGCTCTCGGTGTTGAAGGTGTCGCGGGTATAGACGCCGAAATCGCGCAGGCCATCGGTGTAGATGTCGTTCATCGAATCGAAGCCGCGGATGCGGAACTGGTCGCCGTTCATCGTCCCGCCCTCACCGATCGCCGTGGTGATGCCGGGAATGTTGCGCAGCGCCTGGTCGAGGGTGGTTATGCCCTGCTGGCGCAGCGTCTGCTGATTGACGACCTGGACGCTCTGCGGCGTGTCCTGGATGGATTGCGGCAGGCGGTCGAGGCCGGTCGAGCGCTGCTGGTTGTTTGCCGGCGCACGCTCGCCTTCCACCGTGACGGTGGGCAGGGTTTCGGCGGTCTGGCCGCTGGCGGCGGTCGCGGCCCAGGCGCCGTCGGCGGTGACGGCGCTGTCGCGCTCGCCGGCCAGTGCCGGGGCGACTGCCATCGGGGCAGCGCCCAGGACGACGAGCATGGCCAGGTGGGAAACCCGGCGACGCGGTGAGGTAATCGAAAACTCAGCCATTTTGCCCCGCAGCAATATTTGTTTGCGAGGCGTTCTTAAGTTGAATGAAAACGACTCGCAATTGCAGTCGCGAGTGCATTTTCCGATCGCTGCGGATAAAAGCGCAGGAATCGGCGCCTTCCTTCGTATCCCCAGGGTCCGCCGCCCAGATGAACCGGGAACTGTGCCCCGGCCGCCACAGTCGCGCCGGCGCTGCGGGGGCCGATTAATCCTCCTTCCACATTTCACGAATGCGAGGCATTTTCATTCGCGACTGGATCGACTGCATATTGGAAATCATCGGATGACCGCCTCCCCCCGCGGCCGCCTGCGGCGCCTGTGGCTCAACATTCACCTGTGGATCGGCGTCGGCCTCTGCCTGCTGGCGGTCCCCGTCAGCCTGACCGGCAGCGTCCTGGTCTGGCACGACACGATCGAGGAAATGCTGGAGCCGCAGCGCTACGCCGTCACCGGCGATACCCTGGGCGTGCCGCTGAGCACTTTGGTGGAGACCGCGCAGGACATCCTGACCGGCGCCACCGTCACCCAGATCCGCCTGCCCACGCAGGCGGGCCAGCCGGCCTCGGTCGTGGCCCGGCCGGCCAAGGCCGCCTCGCCGCGCGAGACGGTCAGCGTCTGGATCGACCCGCCCACCGGCAAGGTCCTGGACATCGGGCCGACCAACAATGCCTTCATGCGCCTGATGCACGATTTCCACGGCAACCTGCTGGTGCCGCAATGGTCCGGGCGGCAGATCGTCGGCTGGGTCGGCGTGGGCATGCTGATCCTGTCCCTCTCGGGGATCTATCTGTGGTGGCCGCGGCGGCAGTCCTTCATCCGCGCGCTGGGCTGGCGCACGGGCATGCGCACCACCGCCAACCTGCACCACCTGGCGGGCTTCTGGATCTCGATCCCGCTGGCGATCCTCTCGCTCACGGGGATGTATATCTCGTTCCCGCAGACCGCGCGGGCGGCGCTGGGCAGCCTCGCCCCCTGTCGGCCCAGGCGCCGCGCCCGCCGGGGATGCAAGGCCCCGCGACCCCCTTGGGCCAGCCGCGGATGACACCCGACGACGCCCTGCGGGCGGCGGTCGAGAAGGGCCCGGCGGGTTACGTGGCGGCCACCATCACCCTGCCCACGCAGCAGGCGCCCGCGTGGCGCGTGGTGCTGACCGGCGACGGCGTCAATGCCACGGTCAATGTCGACGATGCCACGGGCGCCGTGCGCCTGCCGCCCGCCCCAGCGCAGCCAAGTTCAGGCGACTTGATCGCCCGCTGGATGCGCTGGCTCCATGTCGGCACCAACACCGGCCTGGTCTGGCAGGCGGTGATCTTCGTCGGCGGCCTGCTGCCCGCCCTGTTCGCCGTCACCGGCATCATGATGTGGCTGCGCCGTCGCAAGACCGAGCAGGCCATGGCGGCGCGCCGTGCGCGCAACCAGGCGCGCGGCGCGCTGCCTCAGCCCAATGCCGGGGCGGGCGCCGAATAGGCCCGCCAGCCGCCCAGGTGGGTGATCTCCGGCGCGCCCCGGAGGGCATGGGCCTCGCACAGGAAACCCGAGGCTTCGCTGCCGTCGTCGAGGCGGACCTTGCCCACCCCCAGCGGCGCCGGGATGGCGGCGACGAAGCGGCCGAAGGCGGCGGGCGAAAGGCCCCAGACCTCGACCTCCAGCCCCGGCCCCTCGAAGCCCGGTTCGTGGATCAGGCCCGGCTTGGGCGGCACCGTGCCGGGCAGGGCATAGAGGCGGTAGTCGGCCGCCGTGCGGCAGTGCTTGAGCAGCACGCCGCCTGAACCGGTCAGTTGGTGATTGAGCGGCATGCCCGAGAGATGGGCGCCCACCACCACCACCGGAATACGCTCGACATCCGGCCCGGCGGCGGCGCGAACCTGGCCAGGTTCGCGTCGGTGTCGAGGCCGATACCCGCCCCGGTGATGCGGTGCAGCCGGTCCGCCCATACCGCCAGCGCCGCATCGGCAAAGGCCGGCGCCACCAGGGTGACGCCGAAGGGCAGGCCGTCGTTGCGCAGGCCCGCCGGCACGGCGATGGCGCAATTGTCCAGCAGGTTCACGAAATTGGTATAGCGGCCGAGCTTGGCATTGAGCCCGATCGGATCGGCCTGCATGGCCGCGACCGTCGGCAGGATGGGTGCCGTGGGCAGCATCAGGATGTCGGCCTTGGCCCATTCCGCCGCCGTGCGCTGGCGGAACGCCTCCAGGGCATAGGCGCCGCGGAAGGCCTCGACCGCGCTGATGCCGATGGCACCCTCGACGATCTTGCGCACGGTGGGGTCGATATCGGCCGCATTGGTCTGGTGGAAACCCTCGATCGCGGCCAGGCGCTCCGCCACCCAGGGCCCGCCATAGAGCAGGCTGGCAGCCTCGCGGAAGGGTGCGAAATCGATCTCGACGATGGTGCAGCCCAGGTCTTCCAGGGCATCGATCGCCGCCTGGAACAAGCCGGCATTGGCGCCGTCCTCGAAGAACTCGCGCTCCGCCCCCACCGGCACGCCGACCCTCAATGCCGCGGTCGGCAGCAGCACCGGCGCGGCGCTGCGCGAATAGGCGTCGGTCGGGTCGAGGCCGGCGGCGATGCCACGCACCAGGTCCCCCTCACCTGCCGTGGCGGCAAAGACGGTGATGCAGTCCAGGCTGCGGCAGGCCGGCACCAGGCCGGTGGTGGACAGCATGCCCTTGGTCGGCTTCACCCCGACGATATTGTTGAAGGCCGCCGGCACCCGGCCCGAGCCGGCGGTGTCGGTGCCCAGCGAGAAGGCGACCAGGCCCGCCGCCACGGCCACGCCCGAGCCCGAGCTGGAACCGCCCGAGACATAATCGGGATGAAACACGGAACGTGGCGCGCCATAGGGCGAGCGGGTGCCGTTCAGGCCGGTGGCGAACTGGTCCAGGTTGGTCTTGCCCACGGGGATCGCGCCGGCCGCGCGCAGCCTGGCCACCACCGTCGAATCCGCCGCCGGGGCATAGGCAAAGGCCGGGCAGGCCGCCGTGGTGTCGAGCCCGGCACAGTCGATATTGTCCTTCACCGCAAAGGGAATGCCCCACAGCGGCTGCCCGGGCGACGGCCCCTTGGCCATCAGGGCCTCGGCGGCCGCGCGCAGGGCGTCGTCGTCGAAACGGCTGATCCAGACCGCCGGATCGGGCCAGGCCTCGATGCGTTCGATCACCGCCTCGATCACCGCGAGGGGGCTCAGGCTTCCCGCGGCATAGGCCCGAGACAGGGTCTCGATGGTCAGGAGCTTGGGGAGTTTCATGTCAGATTTCCTCGAGCAGGGCGACCACCTGGCCGGCCTGGACTGTCCGGCCCTGCTGGCAGCGCAGGCTTGACACCGTGCCGGCCACGGGACTGCGGATTTCCATTTCCATTTTCATCGACTCAACGATCACCACCACTTGCCCCACCTCGATCCGGTCGCCTTCTTCGACCAGGATCTTCCAGACATTGCCGGTCACCTGGGCCGGCACCGGCAACTGCCCGTGGGGAATATCATCGTCGCCCCCCACCGCCGCGCCATCGTCGACCACGAAGCTGTCGAGGCCGCGGGCCTTCCAGTCCGCCCGCTCGACCTCGAAGGCGGTCTGCTGGCGGTGCTTGGCCGCCTCGATCTCGGCCTTGTTGGCGTCGAGGAACCGGGCATGGTCACCGTAGGCAAACTGCGTCTCCTCGATCCTGATCGGATAGCGGCCATGGGGGAGGCCTCGCGCGCCTCCATCAGCTCGGCTTCCGAAACAGGGAAGAAGCGGATCTGGTCGAAGAAGCGCAGCAGCCAGGGATGGCCGGGGGTGAACACCGGCGTGGTTTTCCAGGCATTCCACATCTGCACCGTGCGACCGAAGAGCTGGTAGCCGCCCGGCCCCTCCATGCCGTAGATGCACATATAGGCGCCGCCGATACCCACGGCATTCTCCGGCGTCCAGGTGCGGGCCGGGTTGTACTTGGTGGTGACCAGGCGGTGGCGCGGGTCGACCGGGGTCGCCACCGGGGCGCCCAAGTAAACGTCGCCCAGGCCCAGCACCAGGTAGCTGGCGTCGAAGATCGTTTTCTGCACCGCGTCGACCGTCTCGAGGCCGTTGATGCGGCGGATGAACTCGATGTTGGACGGGCACCAGGGCGCGTTGGGCCGCACCAGTTCCTGGTACTTGCGCGCGGCAAGCTGGATACTGGGATCGTTCCACGACAAGGGCAGGTGGACGATGCGGCTGGGCACCGTCACCGCCTGCGCCGGGGGCAGGCCCGCCTCGATCTCCTGCAGGATCGCCAGCAGGCGCCTGGTCGGCAGGGCGCGGCTGTCGTAATGGATCTGCAGCGAGCGGATGCCCGGCGTCAGGTCGATGATCGCCGGCAATCGTGCCGCCTTGACCGCCTCCATCAGCAGGTGCACGCGCAGACGGAGCGCAATGTCCAGCACCATGGCACCGTATTCGACCAGCAGGTCGTCGTCGCCGGCCCGGCGATAGACCACCGGCACCGGGCCATGATCGAGATGGCCCAGGATCGGGCTGCCGGCATCCGTCGCCTTGGTGACGATCGCCGGCAGCGGATGGTCGTGGGGCACGAAGCGGACCTTGTCGCCCGGCTTCAACTGGCCGGCCTTCCACAATTCGTCGCGGGCGATCACCGCCGGGCAGACGAAGCCGCCCAGGCTAGGGCCGTCTGGCCCTAAGATGATCGGCATGTCGCCGGTGAAGTCGATGGCGCCGACGGCATAGGCATTGTCGTGGATGTTGGACGGGTGCAGCCCCGCCTCGCCGCCGTCGGCCCGGGCCCAGCGCGGTTGCGGCCCGATCAGGCGCACGCCGGTGCGCGCACTGTTGAAATGGACCTCATAGGTCGCATTGAACAGGTCGACGATGTCGGCTTCGCTAAAGAAATCCGGCGCGCCGTGCGGGCCGTAGAGCACGCCGATGCTCCATTCCCGGGTGATCGGGGGAATGATCGGCGCCGTCTCGGCCTCGCCCGCCGGCACTTGGCCGATGTGCAGGGTCTCGCCGGCCTTCAGCACGCCGGTGCCCTGGCCGCCGAACTTGCCCAGCGAGAAGCACGCCTGGGATCCCAGAAAGCGCGGCCCGTCGATGCCGCCGCGCACGGCCAGATAGGTCCGCTGCCCCGCCCCGGCGATGGTGCCCAGGGACAGGGTCTGGCCCGGGGCGATCTCGATGGGCACATAGAAATCGACCGGCCGGCCGTCCAGGCTGGCCGGCATGACCGCCCCGGCCAGCGCCACCACGGCGCGCCCATGGAATTTCAGGGTGGGACCGGCCATGGTGCATTCCAGGCCGGCCGCACCTTCCGCGTTGCCCAGGATCCGGTTGGCCAGGCGGAACGAGCGGTCGTCGAACGGGCCTGACGGCGGCACACCCACATCCCACAGGCCCAGGCGCCCGGGCCAGTCCTGCACGCTGGTCTGCGGCCCGGCGATCAGCACCTCGATCGTGGTCGGCGTGTAGCTGAACTCCTTCAGCGCGGCGGTCGAAACCTGGGCCGAGGCGAACAGGTCGGAACCGATGATGGCCCGCAGATAGGCGAGATTGGTCTCGATGCCCCACACCCTGGTGTCGGCCAGCGCCCGGCCCAGCTTGCCGATGGCCTGTGCGCGGGTCTCGCCGGCGGCGATCACCTTGGCCAGCATGGGATCGTAGAACGGCGTCACCTCGGTCCCCGTCTCGACCCAGGTATCGACCCGGATCCCCTCGGGGAAGGAGACTTCCGTCAGGCGCCCGGTCTGGGGCCGGAAATCGGCCTGGGGGTTTTCGGCATAGAGGCGCACCTCGACCGCGGCGCCCTGGGGCACCAGGCTCTCCTGCGCGGGCAGAACCAGGTCGCCCGCGGCCTGGGCGATCATCCATTCGACCAGGTCGATGCCGAACACCGCCTCGGTCACCGGGTGTTCCACCTGCAGGCGGGTGTTCACCTCCAAAAAGTAAAAATCGTCGCGCGCCACGTCGTAGATGAACTCGACCGTGCCGGCGGATTCGTAGGCGACCGACTGGCCCAGCGCGATCGCCGCCTGGTGCAGGCGGGCACGCAAATCGTCGGACAGGCCCGGTGCCGGCGTCTCCTCGACCACCTTCTGGTTACGCCGCTGGAGCGAGCAGTCGCGCTCGCCCAGCGCCACCACCCGGCCCTTGCCGTCGCCGAAGATCTGCACCTCGACATGGCGGGCCAGGGCGACGAAGCGCTCGATATAGACCCTGGCGTCGCCGAAGCTGGACGCGGCCATGCGCTGCACCGCCTCGAAGCGGGCGGTGAGCTCGGCCGCGTCATGGCACAGGGACATGCCGATGCCCCCGCCGCCGGCCGTGCTCTTCAGCATGACCGGATAGCCGATCGCCTCGGCCGCCGTCACCGCTTCCCCGGCACTGGCGAGAATGTCGCTGCCCGGCAGCAACGGCACGCCGGACGCCTTGGCCAGGGCGCGCGCGGTGTGCTTCAGGCCGAACTCGCGCAGGTGCTCAGGCCGCGGCCCGATGAAACGGATGCCCGCGGCGGCCAAGGCCTGCGCAAAGGCCCCATTCTCGGAGAGGAAGCCATAGCCGGGATGCACCGCCTGGGCGCCGGTCGCCTGGCAGGCCTCGATGATGGCCTGCCAGCGCAGATAGCTTTCCTTAGGCGCGGCGGGGCCGATATGAACGGCCTCGTCGGCCGCCAGGACGGGCACGCTGAAGCGATCGGCATCCGAATAGACGGCAACCGTCGCGACCCCCAGTTTCTTGGCCGTGCGGATGACCCGGGCGGCGATCTCGCCCCGGTTGGCAATCAGGATTTTCTGGAACATCGGGGCGTCACGCAGCCTCCCCGTTCCAGATGAGAATCCGCACCGGCGTGGGATCGAAGCCATTGCAGGGATTGTTCACCTGCGGGCAGTTGGAGATGACGCACAGCACGTCCATCGCCGCCACCATGTCGACATGGGAGCCGGGCACGGAAATGCCGTCGACGATCGCCAGCCCGCCATGGGGGTCGATCGGCACGTTCATGAAGAAATTGATGTTGGGCACGATGTCGCGCTTGGTCAGCCCGTGCTTGGCCAGCTCGACCACGAAATTCTCGCGGCAGGCATGCATGTAACGTGTGTGATGGCCAAAGCGCACGGTGTTGGCCTCGCACGAGCAGGCCCCGGCCGAGGTATCATGCCGGCCGCAACTGTCGGCCACCACGGTCAGCATGACATTGCCCTCGTTGGACATGAGCTTCGTGCCGGTGGTGACATAGGCCGAACCCTGCGCCAGCAGGGTGTCCTGCGCGCTGTAGCGTTCCGAGAAATCGGCCGCGGCATAGAACAGGGTATCGACTGCCTGGCAGCCCTCCAGGTCGACGATGCGCAGGGTCTGGCCCGCCTTCACCACATGGGACCACGGGCGGTTGGCGGGAATGGTGAAGTCATAGGCGGCAGCGGCCGGGTCGAGATCCGCCGCCGGGGTGCAGATGATGGACATGGAATTCCCCTCAGGCGAATAGCGGATCGGTATTCTCGAACCCGCGCACGGCTTCCGCCGTCGCGGTGCGGCACAGATCGTCGGCCAAGGGCGGCGCCCCCTGCCAGATCACGGCCTCGATATCCGATGGCGCATAGGCACCCGGGCTGAAGGGATGGGGGCAGTTCGACAAGGCGATCAGCAGGTTCATCTCGGCCCGCAGTTCGACGAAATCGCCCGGCTTCGTCACGCCCTCACGCCAGGTGAACTTGCCGTCCGCATCGACCGACACGGGCGAGAAGAAGCTGATCGCGGGAGCCAGATCGCGCTTGCCCAGACCGAATTTGGAGGCGGCCAGGCGCAGGTTTTCCTGGCTGTTGCGCAAGGCCCCGTCGCCGTACTTCGCGGCATTGGAGGCAGGGGTGGAACCACCCACCACCGTGTCATGGGCGCCCGAGGTGTCCTCGACGATCGAGGTCATCACCCGGCCCATGTCGGAGAACAGCACCCGGCCCTTGGGCAGCGCCGCCGTCCACTGCAGCTTCATGGTGTCGGCGCTGTTGTAGCGCTCCGACGTGTCGTCGGCATTCCACATGAAGAAGGCAACGCCGGGCGTGGCATTGGTATTGATGATGCGCAGGCGCTCGCCGCGCTTGAGCCTGGCCGTCCAGTACCAGCCGCCGGGCACGGTCTCGCGGTGGCGGATCAGGTTGGTGGTCAGGGGCGCCTCGTCCAGGGCGGTCGCCCCGGGCAGGGCCTTGGGCGCGGCCTGGTCGCCGGCGGCCTTCAGCTCGAGATAGCGGCGTCGCAACGCCTCGATTTGTCTGGCCTTGTCAGTCATGGCTTGGTGCTCCGACTATATCGCTTGGAGCGCCAGGTCGTCCCGGCCGAGCCCCGCATCGAGGGCCGGGTCGTCCCGGCCGGGGCAGGTGAAGAGATGGGCGGCATCTTGTGCGGGCTGGCCTCGCCGGCGATGCGCCGGGGCCAGACCTCGATATCCGCCTTGATGGTGGCGCCGTAGCGCGAGCCGTCCACCGGGTCCTCGCGCGGACGCTCCAGCGCGATCACCCTCGTGGCCATGCCGAAGGCTTCCGGCAGGTCGTGGGTGACCATCACCACGGTGATTTCACACTCGTTCCACAGCCGCCGCATCAGGGCATGGATCTCGCCCCTGATGCCGGGGTCGAGGGCGCCGAAGGGCTCGTCCAGCAGCAGCACCTTGGGTCTGCGGATCAGGGCCTGAGCCAGGGCCAGGCGCTGCTGCATGCCGCCCGACAATTGGGCCGGGTACTTGCGTTCGTGCTCGATCAGGCCGACCTCGTCGAGCAGGGCGCGGGCCTCGGCCACCGCCTTGGCCTTGGCCGCGCCGAACAGCCGGGCCAGGATGCCGCCGCGCTCGAACTCCAACCCCAAGAGGACATTGCCCAGCACGGTCAGGTGCGGGAACACCGAATAGCGCTGGAACACCACGCCGCGCTCGGCGGTGGGCTCGCGCGCCAGCGGCTCGCCGTCGATCAGGATCTCACCGCGGCTGGGGATGTCCTCCGACAGCAGCATGCGCAGGAAGGTGGTCTTGCCGCAGCCCGACGGGCCGACCAGGGCAACGAAGGAACGCGGCGCGATCTCCAGGTTCAGTCGCTCCAGCACCACCAGGTCGCCATATTCCTTCCAGACGTTGCGGACGGTGATCGCGCTCATGACCCGGACCTCGCCGCGGCAAACCAGGGGAACAACAGGCGTTGCAGCTGGCGCAGGCCCAGGTCCATGCAGAAGGCGAGCAGGGTGATCCAGGCGACATAGGGCAGGATCACGTCCATCGCCAGGTAGCGGCGCACCAGGAAGATGCGGTAGCCCAGGCCCGATTCCGACGCGATGGCTTCGGCCGCGATCAGGAACAGCCAGGCCGGGCCGAGCGACAGGCGCAGGCTGTCGATCAGGCGCGGCAGGATCTGGGGCAGCACCACCCGCTGGATGATGGCGAAGGTGGATGCCCCCAGGGTCTGCGCCTTGATCAGTTGCTGGCGCGGCAATTCCTCGGTGCGCAATGCCAGGTCGCGGATGATCACCGGCGCCAGGCCGATGACGATCAGGGTGATCTTCGAGACCTCGCCCAGGCCCAGCACGATGAACAGGATGGGCAGGATGGCCAGCGGCGGCACCATCGAGACCACCGCGACGAAGGAAGCGAACAGCGCCCGCACGTGGGGCAGCAGGCCGATGGCGATGCCGGCGCTGAGGCTGATCAGGGTCGAGACCAGGATCGCCGCACCCAGGCGCAACAGGCTCGCCCCGGTATCGAGCCACAGCAGCACGTCGCCCGTGCGCTGGTCTTCCTCGAAGGCCATGCGCGAGATCGCATCGCCGAAGGACGACAGGCTGGGCAGGAGCTTGTCGTTGGGATTCTCGCTCAGGCGGATCTCGGACCCGATGAGGTAGAGAATGGCCACCACCACGAAGGGCAGGGCGGCCAGCAGGGCGCGGTTCCCTGAGCTTGGCTGTCGATTGATCGCACGCATGGAACCAACCCCTTGTCGCTCGCCCAAGCCACCATCGGCCGGACCGGTTTAAGGAATTGGCGAGACCCTAGTGACGCCAATTCCTGGTCACCGAGGCCTCCCGGGCTTTTATCCCGCCGTGCATCCCCCCCGGATGTCTCCCGGCGGGACGGCAGCTCTCGGACCAGACACCGGGCAATCACCCGGCCGGAACCCTAGCCACCAAACTCTGTCCCTAAATCAGCAAGAGCCATGCCAAGAGTCAAGGCCAGGGATTTCCTTGTGCTATGCAACATAAACGGGCGCGGTGGCTGAAAATTTCGTCATCCGCCGCGGGCAATTGCCTCGTTTTTAGGCGCGTACATCAAGCGAGCATGCATGCCCCTCTCCGCCGCTTGCGGGGGAGAGGGAGGGGCCCGACGCGAAGCGGCGGGAGGGTGAGGTGGTTGCCGGGCCAAGCGCGCCCCGCGCCGCCGACCCACCTCACCCAGCCCCCTCCCCCCTGAAGGGCGGAGAGGGCTACCGTGTTGCAGGGGCCCCAGGCCTTGGGCTAAATGGCGCATGCCCTCGCCGGTACCGGATTCGGACCCTTTTCGCGTGACCATCGCCCTGCCCGACCTCGATCGGACCCTGCGGCTTGCCGCCCGCCTGGCGCCCCTAGGCCGGGCCGGCGATTGCGTCGCCCTGTGGGGCGACCTGGGCGCCGGCAAGACCGAATTCGCCCGGGGCTGGCTGCGCGCGGCCGGGGTGACCGAAGAGGTACCCAGCCCGACCTTCGCCCTGGTCCAGCCCTATGAGACGGCGCTTGGGCCGATCAGCCATTTCGACCTCTACCGCCTGGAAGGCCCCGGCGATGTCGACGAGGTCGGCTTCGAGGCGGCGCTGGACGAGGGGCTGGTGCTGGTCGAATGGCCGGACCGGCTGGGCCATCGCCTGCCGGCCGAGCGTCTCGACATCGAACTCACCCTTGATCCGGCCGGGGGGCGCCAGGCGGTGCTGACCGGCCATGGCGGCTGGGCCGCCCGTCTTGCCACGGTTGCCCCATGACCCTGCCGCTCCATCCAAACCGCCCCGCCGAGATCGAAGATTTCCTGGCCCGTACCGGCTGGGGCGATGCCCGGCGTTCGCTGCTGGCGGGCGATGCCTCGTTCCGCCGCTATGACCGGGTGGTGAAGCCCGACGGGCGCCGCGCCGTCCTGATGGACGCACCGCCACCGATGGAAAACGTCCGGCCCTTCATCGGCATGGACCGTTACCTGTGCCGCCTGGGCCTGTCGGCGCCCACCCTGCTGGCCGCGGATACGGATCTGGGCTTCCTGCTGCTGGAAGACCTGGGCGACGACAGTTTCACCAGCCTGTTGCGCGACGGCACGGCCGATCCCGTCCCGCTCTACGAGACGGCGATCGACGTGCTGGTCGACCTGCGCGGCGCGCCCGCCCCGGCAGCACCCGCTTCGTCGACGGCAGCAGCCACGTCGTGAAACCCTACGGCGCCGCCCTGTTCGCCTTCGGCCCGTCGGTCCTGATGGACTGGCACGTGCCGGCCCTGCGGCTGGGGCTGGAGCCCGAGGCCAAAGAGGCCTTCAGCGCCATCTGGGCCGACCTGTGGCGCCGCCTGCCGCGCGAACGCGAAACCGTCATGTTGCGCGACTATCATGCCGACAATCTGTTGTGGTTGCCGGAACGCAAGGGTGCGGCGCGGGTGGGTTTGCTCGATTTCCAGGACGCGACCTTGGGCCGCCCGCCTATGACCTCGTTTCCCTGATCGAAGATGCCAGGCGCGATGTCGATCCCGCCTTCGGCGCCGACCTCAAGGCCCGCTATGCCGCCGGCGCCGCCAGGCGCGACCCGCGGTTCGACCTCGCCGCCTTCGAAGCCGCCTATGCCATCCTGGGCGCCCAGCGCAACAGCCGCATCGCCGGCGTCTTCGTGCGCCTGTGGAAACGCGACGGCAAGCCGCGCTATCTCGATTACCTGCCGCGGGTCTGGCGCCACCTGGAACGCGACCTGCGCCATCCCCTGCTGGGCAATCTGCGCGCCTGGTACGATCATTACCTGCCCGGCGAGGATCTGCGCGCCGGCATCCGGAAATTCGCGGCATGAGCCCCCCCAACACCGACAAACCGATCGATACCGCCATGGTGCTGGCCGCCGGCCTGGGCAAGCGCATGCGCCCGCTGACCGACCGGGTGCCCAAGCCCCTGGTCGAGGTCGCCGGCTACAGCCTGCTGGACCGCCTGCTCGACCGGCTGGACGAGGCCGGGATCACCCGCGCGGTGGTCAACGTCCATCACCTGGCCGACCAGATCGAGGCCCGGCTGGAAAAGCGCCGCGCCGCCGGTGCGGGGCCGGCGACGATCGTGTCCGACGAGCGCGATGCCCTGCTGGAGACCGGCGGCGGTGTTGCCCGCGCCCTGTCGCTGCTGGGAGATGCGCCCTTCGTCATCGTCAATGCCGACACGCTGTGGCGCCAGGGCATGGTCGAGCCGATCAAGGCCATGATAGCCGCTTTCGATCCGGCGCAGATGGACACCCTGCTGCTGCTGGCGCCCACGGTGACGGCGGTCGGCCTCGAGGGCATCGGCGACTTCCTGATGGAGGCCGACGGCCGCCTGGCCCGCCGGCCCGAGGCGCGGGTGGCGCCCTTCGTCTATGCCGGCTGCGCCATCATGACCCCGGCCGCCTTCGCCGACGTGCCCAAGGGCGCCTTCTCGCTGAACCTGCTGTGGGACCGGGCGATCGAGGCCGAACGCCTGTACGGCCTGCGCCTGGACGGCCAGTTCCTTCATGTCGGCACCATCCCGGCGATCGCCGAGGCCGAGGCCGCCCTTGTCGACATCGGCTGAGCCGCTCTCCCTTGGCGATCTGGCGCCGGTCACCGGCGCCCCCAGACTGTTCACCATCCCGCCCGGCACCTCCTTCGTCGATGCCCTGGCGCAGCACCTGCTGGACAAGGCGGCGAGCGATCCCATGGATCTCGCCGCCACGCTGATCCTGGTGCCCACGAGGCGCGCCGCCCGCTCGCTACGCGAGGCCTTCCTGCGCCGGTCCAGGGGGCGCGCCGTGCTGCTGCCGCGCATGCGCCCGCTGGGCGATGCCGACGAGGAGGAATTGGGGCTGAACGCCAGCGAGGGCGTGCTGGACCTGCCCCCGGCGATCGACCCCTTGACGCGGAAATTCCTGCTGGCCCGCCTGGTCATGGGCTGGTGGCAGGCGCGGGGCGAGGCGGCGGATGTGGGCGCGGCCCTGGCCCATGCCGGCGAACTGGCCCGCCTGATCGACGAGGTGGAAACCGAGGGGGCGGACTGGGCCCGGCTCGACACCATCGTGCCCGATGCCCTGGCCCAGCACTGGCAGGCGACGCTCGATTTCCTCAAACTCGCCGCGCGCGACTACTGGCCGGCGCTGCGCGAGGCCCATGGCGCCATGGACCCCGCCGCCCGGCGCAACCAGTTGATCCTGCTCCAGGCGGAAGCCTGGCGTGCGGCCCCGCCGCAACAGCCGGTGATCGTGGCCGGTTCCACCGGCTCGATACCGGCGACCGCCCACCTGATGAGCGTGGTCGCCCGCCTGCCCCAGGGCGCCATCGTGTTGCCGGGCATCGACCTGGCCATGGACGTGGCGACCTGGGACCAGCTCGATCCCACCCACCCGCAATGGACCCTGCGCGAATTGCTGGGGCGCCTGCGGGCGACCCGCGACGATGTCGGCGCCTGGCCTGGCGGCCCGGCAGCACCGCCGTCGCCCCGCGCCGCCCTTCTGGCGGAAGCGCTGGCCCCCGCGCAGACCACCGAACGCTGGTCGCAGACGGCGCGGCAACTGGACCTGGAGGCAGGCCTGGCCGGCATCACCCGGATCGAGGCGCCCGACAGCCCGGCCGAGGCCCGCGCCATCGCCCTGGTGATGCGTGAGGTGCTGGAGACGCCGGCCGCCACCGCCATGCTGGTGACGCCCGACCGCAACTTAGCCCGCCGGGTCGCCGCCGAATTGTCGCGCTGGAAGATCGAAATCGACGACAGCGCCGGCGTGCCCCTGGCGGCCACCGTGCCCGGCGCCTTCCTGCGCCTGGTCTTGAGGATGGCGAGCGCGGATTTCGCGCCCCTGGAACTGCTCGCCTGCCTGAAGCATCCGCTGGCGGCGGCCGGGCGCGAGCGTCCCGCCTTTCTGCGCCGGTTGCGCCGCATCGAAATCACGCGCCTGCGCGGCCCTCGCCCGGCGGCCGGGCTCGACGCCTTGCGCCATCTGCTGGCCGACCTCAAGAGTGCCGACGACCTGCTCGATCTCGTCGACCGGGTGGCTGCCGCCTGTGCCCCCTTGAGCAAGGCCTTGCGGACGCCCGGCGAAATCGACCTCGGACAGTTGGTAACCGCCCATGTCGCCACAGCGGAAGCCCTGGCCGCGCGGCCCGGCCTGTCGGGGGAAGCAGCCCTGTGGAAGGGCGAGGCCGGCGAGGCGGCGGCGGGCCTGGTCCAGGATCTGGTCGCGGCCGCGGGCACGCTGGGCAGTGTTCGGGCCGGCGACTATCCGGGCCTGTTCGACACACTCGCAGGCGGCATCATGGTCCGCCCGCGCTACGGCCTGCACCCGCGCCTGCACATCCTGGGGCCGCTGGAAGCCCGCTTGCAGACCGCGGACCTTGTGGTCCTGGGCGGGCTGAACGAAGGCACCTGGCCGGCCGAGCCGCCGGCCGATCCCTGGACCTCGCGCGCCATGCGGGCCGACCTGGGCCTGGCGCCGCAGGACAAGCGCCTGGGCCAATCCGCCCATGATTTCCTGACCCTGGCCGCCAGCCCCCGCGTGGTGCTGACCCGCGCCGCCAAGGTCGACCTGTCGCCGACCGTGCCCTCGCGCTGGCTGCGCCGGCTCGACGCCCTGGTGGGCGAGGGCCGCTGGCAGGCGGGCCAGGCCCTGGGCTGGGCCCTGTCGCTGGACCCGCCCGCCGGCAGCCCCCGCGGCGAGCCCGAACCGCGCCCGCCGGTGACCGCGCGGCCAGTAACCTTCTCGGTCTCCGACGTGGAATTGCTGATCCGCGACCCCTATGCGCTCTATGCCAAGCGGGTGCTGGGGCTCAAGCCCCTCGATCCGATCGACCAGGCGCCGAATGCCGCCGATCGCGGCAACATCATCCACGAGGTGCTGGACCAGTTCGTGCGCGCGCACCTGGCCGGCCCCCTGCCCGATGATGCCCTGGCCCGGCTGATCGCCCTGGGGCGCCGGGAATTTGCCGCCTTCGACGACTATCCGGTGGTGAAACGCTTCTGGTGGCCGCGCTTCACCGATGTCGCCCGCTGGTTCGTGGCGACCGAGAACGCCCGCCGGCAGGACGGCACCACCCCCTGGCGGTCGAGACCAAGGGCGAAATCGCCATCGAGGCGGCCGGCCGCCTGCACCAGGTGACCGCCCGGGCCGACCGTGTCGACACCCTGGCCGACGGCCGCGCCGTGGTCATCGACTACAAGACCGGCCAGGCCCCCAGCAAGGCCCAGATGGCCGCCGGCTATCGGCCGCAATTGCCGCTGGAGGCGGCGATGGTGGCGGGCGGCGCCTTTGCCGAGGTCGGCCCCCGCGCGGTCGGCCTGATCGAGGTCTGGCAGCTCAAGGGCGGCAACCCGCCCGGTGTGATCAAGGAGATCCCGGACGCGGCAGCGGTCGCGGACGGTGCCGTCGACGGCGTCAAGCGCCTGCTGGGCAAATATGCCGACCAGGCCCAGCCCTACCTGTCCTCGCCCAACCCGCGGCAGGCGGGCTATGGCGATTACGATCACCTGGCCCGGGTCGGCGAATGGGCCGACGGCGGGGACAAGTCATGACGCCCCAGCAGAAGCGCGCCAGCGATCCCGCCGCCTCGGCCTGGGTCTCGGCCTCGGCCGGCACCGGCAAGACCCATGTGCTGACCAACCGGGTGCTGCGCCTGCTGCTGGCCGGCGCCCTGCCGGAACGCATCCTGTGCCTGACCTATACCAAGGCGGCGGCGGCGGAGATGGCCAACCGCATCCAGGAACGCCTGGCCGCCTGGGTGGTGGAACCCGACGAGCGCCTGCGCCATGCGGTACACGAGCTGACCGGGGAATGGCCCGAGGTGGCAGGCCTCCACCGCGCCCGGCGCCTGTTCGCCCGCGTGCTGGACGCGCCGGGCGGCCTGCGCATCCAGACCATCCACGCCTTCTGCCAGTCGCTGCTGGGCCGCTTCCCGGTCGAGGTCGGCCTGCCGCCCCGCTTCGAGGCGCTGGACGACACCGCGGCCAATGAATTGCTGATGGAAGCGACGGCGCGGGTCCTGTCCAGCGACGCGCCCGACCTGGTGGCGGGCGTGGAGCGCCTGTCCAGCCTGGCCGGCGATACCGCCTTCGAGAAGCTGGTGCAGGACTTCGTCGCCGGGCGCACCCGCCTGCCCGAGGACCTGAGCCGCGCCAGCCTGGGCCAGCACCTCGATGCCCTGGCCGCGGCCCTGGGGGCCACGCCGGGCAGGATCGAGACGCGGGAAAGCGTGATCGCCGGTTTCGTCGCCGCCCGACGCGCCGACATGACGCCGGTCGAGGCGGCGATCGCCGCCTTGAAACAGGGGACGACCAAGAGCGATCCCCTGGCGGCCGGGCGGCTGGCCGCGATGCGGGGGCCAGGCGACCCGCTGACCACCTTCGAGGCCTATGCCCAGGCCTTCCTGACCGCGCAGGGCGAGCCGCGCAAGAACCCGATGACCAAGAGACTGGCCGAGCGATTCTCACGTGAGGCCATGTGGATGCTGGACGAGGCCGACGAACTGATTGCCTGCTTAGGACAGGCGGCCCAGGCCGAGGTTCACGCCGCCTCGGCCGCCCTGCTGACCGTGGGCACCGCGATCCTGGATGATTACGCAAGGGCCAAGGCCAGGCGGCGCGCCGTCGACTATGACGACATGGTGCTGAAGGCGCGCGACCTGCTGACCAAGGGCGCCGCGGCGACCTGGGTGCTCTACAAGCTGGACGGCGGCCTCGACCATCTGCTGATCGACGAGGCGCAGGATACCAGCCCGGCGCAATGGCAACTGGTGCGCGCCCTGACCGACGAATTCTTTGCCGACGACACGGCGTGGGAGCGCTGGCGCACGGTCTTTGCCGTGGGTGACGTGAAGCAGTCGATCTATTCCTTCCAGGGGGCGGCGCCCGCCGTTTTCGGCGCCGAGCGCGAGCGGGTGAAGAGCGCCGTCACCGCGGCACGCAAGCGGTTCTATCCGGTCGAACTCGACCTCTCGTTCCGCTCGGCGCCCATGGTGCTGGAACTGGTCGACGCGGTCTTTGCCCTCGAGGCGGCACGCGGCGGCGTGGTGGTCGAGGGCCGGCTGGAACACAAGGCCCACCGCGCCCAGGCGGCCGGCACGATCGAGCTGTGGCCGGTCGAGCAGGGCATCGCGGTCGAGGAATCCGAGGGCTGGGAGCCGGTCGAGACGGCCATCCGCGGCCAGAGCGCCGAGGCGGCGCTGGCCGAGCGCATCGCCGACCAGATCTGCACCTGGCTGGAGCGGGGCGAGATGCTGCCGGCCCGGGGCCGGGCGCTCAAGGCGGGCGACATCATGATCCTGGTGCGCCGGCGCACCGGCTTCGTCGATGCCCTGACCCGCGCCTGCAAGGCCCTGGGCGTGCCCGTCGCCGGCAGCGACCGCATGACCATCGCGGCGCAACTGGGGGTCATGGACCTGATGGCCATGGGCCGCTTCGCCCTGCTGCCCGACGACGACCTGACCCTGGCCGCCGTGCTGAAGGGCCCCTTCATCGGCCTGGACGAGGAGGCGCTGTTCGATCTCGCCCACGGCCGGCCCCAGGGGCAGTCGCTGTGGCGCACGCTGGACCTGCGCGCGGCCGAACGGGCGGATTTCGCCGCCGCCCAGGCCAGCCTGGCGGCCGTGCTGGCGCGGGCCGACTTCGTCACCCCCTTCACCTTCTTCGCCCGCCTGCTGGACGAGGAACAGGGCCGGCGCCGGCTGATCGGGCGGCTGGGCAGCGAGGCGATCGAGCCGGTCGAGGAATTCCTCTCGCTGGCCCTGCGCCACGAGGCCGATCACCCGCCCTCGCTGCAAGGCTTCCTGCACGGGGTCGAGACCGGCGACGTCCAGCTCAAGCGCGACCTGGACCGCGGCCGCGACGAGGTGCGCATCCTCACCGTCCATGCCGCCAAGGGATTGGAGGCGCCGGTGGTGATCCTGCCCGACACCACCGCCCTGCCCGGCGTGCGCGAGGACCTGCTGCGCACGGCCGGCGGCCTGCCGGTATGGGCCATCGCCGGTTCCAAGGCGGCACCGGCCGTGGCCAGCCTGCGCGCGGCCGCGCAAGAGGCGGCCCTGGAGGAATACCGCCGCCTGCTCTATGTGGCGCTGACCAGGGCCGAGGACCGGCTGATCGTCTGCGGCTGGCGCAGCGGCCGCAGCAAGGACCAGGATTGGGTCGAAGGCTCGTGGTACGACCTGGTCGCCGCCGCCTTCCCGGCCGACGCCGTAACGGTCGAGGTCGCACCCGGCTTCGAGATCCGGCGCAAGAGCGGCACGCAGCAGGGCACGGCCGGCGAGCGCCACCGCAGCGTGGCGCAGACCGTGACCGCCCTGCCCCTGCCCGCATGGGCGACCCGTCCCGCCCCGGTCGAGCGGCGGCCGTCCGACCCGTTGAGCCCGTCGCGCGCCGCCGATGCCGACCTGGGCGTGGCCAGCCCGATCGCAGGCCTTGGCGCGGCGCGCTTCCTGCGCGGGCGCCTGGTTCACCGGCTGCTGGAATTGTTGCCCGATCTGCCCGCCGGCCGGCGGCCGGCCGCGGCAAGCCGCTTTCTGGCCGCCCGGGGCGAGGGATTGTCGCCGCAGGCCCTCGAGTCACTGGCGGCGGAGACCCTGGCCGTCATTGACCACAAAGATTTTGCTCCCGTTTTCGGGCCAGCCAGCCGGCCGGAAGTACCGATCGCCGCTGTAATTAGCGAGGAAACAGTGCTGGGCCAGATCGACCGGCTGGTGGTGCTGCCCGACCGGGTGCTGATCGTCGATTTCAAGACCGACCGCCCCTCGCCCGCGGATTGGCGAGCCGTGGCAACGGGTTACCTGCGCCAGTTGGCGCTCTACCGCACCGTGGTGCAGCGGCTCTACCCCGACCGGCCGGTCGAAGCCGCCCTGCTGTGGACCGAAACGCCGCGCCTGATGCCCATCCCCGGCGACCGTCTCGATGCGTGCCTTGCAGACCTGCCCGGCGCCGTCACCGAGGTTGACGCACCACCGCCTCATTCTTAAGTTTGTTGGCCGAATGCGGATTCCGTCGGCGGGCCGAACCTAGCGCCTGAAGCCGACCATGAAAGGTGCTTTGACATGTCCACCAAAAAGGTGACCGACACTTCCTTCGCCACTGACGTGCTGGGCGCCAACGGCCCGGTCGTCGTCGATTTCTGGGCCGAGTGGTGCGGCCCCTGCAAGCAGATCGGCCCCAGCCTCGAGGAAATTTCCGAGGAACTGGGCGCCCAGGTCACGGTCGTCAAGCTGAACATCGACGAGAATCCCAGCACCCCGGCGCGCTATGGCGTGCGCGGCATCCCCACCTTGATGCTGTTCCGCGACGGCAAGGTGGCGGCGACCAAGGTCGGCGCGCTGCCCAAGGGCAAGATCGTCGAGTGGATCAACACCTCGCTCTGATCCGGCCCCGACCAACGAAGGCCCCGGCGCACCACCCGCCGGGGCCTTTGTCGTTTCCGGCGCGAAGAGCCTCTCCTCCGTTCGACAACCGCCGTTGTGACTCCCCTCCGCCCGCTTGCGGGGGAGGGGTTGGGGAGGTGGGTCGGGCCGCCTCGAGATGTATCGGCGCTTTGACCCCATGACCTCCTCACCCAACCCTCTCCTCCCGCGGAGGAGAGGGCTTTGCGCCCCGCCGAATCGACCGTGTGAATCCGGTGGCGCCTGTGAGGAGAATACGCTTGCAGCGTTTGACGCCGCCCGCCCCTGTTGCTAAGAACACGGTCCGGCTAGGCCCTGAGCGGGTGTAGTTCAGAGGTAGAACATCAGCTTCCCAAGCTGAGTGTCGTGGGTTCGATTCCCATCACCCGCTCCAAACTCCCCCATCGTCGAGATTCGCTGCCCGCTGCCCCGGCAGGCGATTCCGCATCCTTTTCGTCGTCGAAACTTCCATCTTGTAATGAGATGTAAATCTCATTAACGTCAAGGCCGGATCAACCACCCCTCTACGAGGACAATCATGGCACTGACGACCGCGGCGATGGACCGCAAGATGGACGAGCATTTCGCCTTCGAGGCAGCCGACAATGTCGAGGGGGTGCTGGCCACCCTGGCGCCCGATGTCGAACACGACATCGTCGGCTGGCCGGGCGGGCCGGTGCGGGGCCGCGAGGGCACACGCCCCTTCTACGAGACCCTGTTCGCCGACCTGTCCGGCGGCGGGACCACGACCCTGCGGCGCCTGTACGGTCCCGGTTTCATGGTCGACGAGTCGCTGTGGCGGGGCCTCGCGCCAGGTCGCCCCTTCGGCCTGGAAGGCCACAACCGCCCGCTCGAATTCCGCTTGCTGCACGTCGTCGAATTCGCCGACAACGGCGACATCGCGCGCGAGAATGTCTGGCTCGACCTCGCCGCGATCATCCGGCAACTGCCGCAGCCGTGATGCCGGATACCGTCAAGACCGGCCGCTGGAAGCAGCGCCGGCGCACCCGCGAGGACCTGCTTCACGCCACTGCCCGGTTGTTGAAGCTGGGCCGCAAGCCCAGCCTGGAGGAGGTCGCCGACGCGGCCCAGGTATCGCGGGCGACGGCCTATCGCTATTTCCCCAGCGTCGAGGCCCTGCTGGTCGAGGCGGCGCTGGACGTGGCGGTGCCCGAGCCCGACGAGCTGTTCGCCGAGAACCAAAGCGCCGATCCGGTGCAGCGGCTGGAGCAGGTCGACGGCGCGCTCCATGCCATGATCGCGCAAAACGAGGTGCCGCTGCGCCTGATGCTGGCCAATGCGCTGCAACAGCGGGCCAAGGGCGTCGAGGACGGCGACTTGCCGGTGCGCCAGGACCGCCGCACCCCCCTGATCAAGGCCGCCCTGGCCCCCGCGCGGGGCGAGTTCGAGCCGGCGGATCTGGAAACCCTGACCGCGGCCCTGGCTTTGATCGTCGGCACCGAGGCGATGGTGGTGTTTCGCGACGTCCTGCAACTGGACGACGCCCAGGCCCAGAAGGTGAGACGCTGGGCGATCCGCGCCCTGGTCGAGGCGGCCCGGAGCAAGCCACAGGGCACATGAAACCTTCGCAGGGGTTGAGTCGCCTGGGCCGCCATGGCAACCAGGGGGCATAACAACTGGGAAACGCGCCGTGGCAAGCTTGGATGGGCAGTTCGACTACATCGTCGTGGGCGCCGGCACGGCCGGCTGCATCGTCGCCAACCGCCTCTCGGCCGATCCGCGCAACAAGGTCCTGCTGCTCGAGGCCGGCGGGCGCGACAACTGGATCTGGTTCCATATCCCGGTCGGCTATCTGTTCGCGATCGGCAACCCGCGCGCGGACTGGATGTTCAAGACCGAGCCGGAAGCCGGCCTGAACGGCCGCGCACTGGCCTATCCCCGGGCAAGGTGATCGGCGGCTCGTCCGCCATCAATGCCATGATCTCGATGCGCGGCCAGGCGGCCGACTATGATCACTGGCGGCAACTGGGCCTGAGCGGCTGGGGTTACGGCGATGTCCTGCCCTGCTTCAAGCGGCTGGAAGATCATTTCCTGGGGGAGAGCCAGCATCACGGCGTGGGCGGCGGCTGGCGCATCGAGGCGCCGCGCCTGTCCTGGGCAGTGCTGGACGCGGTGCGCGACGCCGCCGTCGAGATGGGTGTTCCGCGGATCGACGACTTCAACACCGGCGACAACGAGGGCGTCGGCTATTTCCATGTGAACCAGAAGCGCGGCCGGCGCTGGTCCTCGGCCCGCGGCTTCCTCGAGCCCGCGCTGAACCGGCCCAACTTGGCGCTTGAGACCGGCGTGCTGGTCGAGAAGCTGATCATCGAGGGCGGCCGCGCCGTGGGCGTGCGCTACACCCGGGGCGGCCAGGCGATGGAGGCCCGGGCCCAGGCCAGCGTCGTGCTGTGCGCCGGCGCCGTCGGCTCGCCACAGATCCTGCAACTGTCCGGCATCGGGCCGGGCGAATTCCTGGCCCCCCAGGGCATCGAGGTGATCCTCGAGCGGCCCGGCGTCGGCCGTAACCTGCAGGATCATTTGCAGCAGCGGGCGATCTACAAGGTCAGTGGGGTAAAAACCCTGAACGAGACCTATCATTCGCTGCTCGGGCGCGGGCTGATGGGCCTCGACTACCTCATCCGCCGGCGCGGGCCGCTGACCATGGCGCCCAGCCAGCTGGGCCTGTTCACCAAATCCGATCCCGGCCGCGAGCGGGCCAATATCCAGTTCCATGTCCAGCCCCTGTCGCTGGACAAGTTCGGCGATCCGTTGCATCCCTTCCCGGCGATCACCGTCAGCGCCTGCAACCTGCGCCCCACCTCGCGCGGCGAAATCCGCCTGCGCAGCGCCGATCCCACGGCAGCCCCTGTGATCGCCCCCCACTACCTGACCACCGACGACGACCGCCGCGTCGCCGCCGACGCCATCCGGGTGACGAGACGCCTGATGACACAGCCGGCACTGGCCCGTTTCCACCCCGGCGAATACCTGCCCGGCCCCGGCGTGGGCGACGGTGATGCCGCGCTGGCCAAGGCGGCGGGCGACATCGGCACCACCATCTTCCACCCCGTCGGCACCGCCAAGATGGGCAGGCCGGAGGACCCGCAAGCCGTGGTCGACGAGCGCCTTTCCTTCATCGGCCTCGACGGCCTGCGGGTGATCGATGCCTCGATCATGCCCACCATCACCTCGGGCAACACCAACACCCCCACCGCCATGATCGCCGAAAAGGGCGCCGCGATGCTCCTGGAGGACGGTCGGTGATCCCCTCTCCGCCGCTTGCGGGGGAGAGGGAGGGGCCCGGCGCGCGAGCGACGGGAGGGTGAGGTGGTCGGCGGGACAGAGTGCACTCTATGCCGTCGACCCACCTCACCCAACCCTCTCCCCCCTGAAGGGCGGAGAGGGCTTTTCGCGGCCGGGTGGCACTACGGTTCCAGCGTGATCTCTGTCGGTTGGTCGCGGCAGGCTTCGACGGTCAGGCGCAGGGGCTTCTCGGCCGTCGACGGCGGATAGGCGTGGGCGTCGATGATCGCCTGGAGATCACCGGCGGCGATGGCCTTGCCGTTGGCGCCCACCACGTGGCAGCCGATCAGCCCGGCCTCGGTCGCGCGCCGGCAGGCGGGCGACTCGGCTTGTGCGCAGCCGGTGATGGCCACAGCCCAGCGCCCGCCCTGGCGATAGGACCAGAGCTGTTCGAAGGTCAGGCCCAGGAGCGTCGCCTGCGCCGGTCCCGGCGGCAACAGGGGCGGCGGTTGCGGCGGGATCATGTTGGCCCGGGCCGCCTGCGGCAGCAGCAGGCCCAGGATCAGTGCGGCCTTGATCGCAATGTGCATGATGGCACCTCGGATTGACACGCGGAGATGATGCCATGATGGCGTGGCAGGCGCTTGTGATCTCGATCGCCATCGAGGCGCCGGTGGCCTTTGCCCTGGTGCATTGGCGGCGCCTGGGCGGGCGGGGTGCCGTCGCCGCCGGCCTGGCCAGCGCGATCGCCACCGCCGCGACCCATCCGCAGCTTTGGGCGGCGGCGCTGTGGGCCTATCCGCGCTGGGGCTACTGGCCGTCGGTCATCGCCCTGGAGGCGATCGTGGTGGCGGTCGAGGCCGGGCTGATCGCCGTTGTCGCCGGGTTGACGCCCCGGCGGGCACTGGCTGTCTCGGCGGCGGCGAATGCCGCCTCGTTCCTGGCGGGCAAGCTGGCGGTGGGCTGAAAGGCGCCACCGAGGATCAGCACCAGCAGCGGGATTTCGACCCAGGCATGGACCGAGGCGAGAATGCCGTAGAGGCCGCGCGCGCCTGAGAAATCATCCAGGAAGCCGATGAGGGCGACAGCGCTGCCGGCAACCACGGCGAGCGCGAACAGGCCCCGCCCCGGCCAGGGGATCAAGCCGCGCATGCCCGGCGCCCGGCGCCGCTGCAAGGCCGGCAGGATGACGATCACCGCCAGGTAATGCGCGCCCTGCGCCACCACGCAGGCGGCAAACAGGTCGAGCGCCCAGGGCCCGTCCCGCAACGCCGCCGGGACATAGACATGCAGATGACGGATCAGGCCGCCGGTCGCCATCGGGTCGGCGCCGGCAAGATCCAGGCCCAGCCACAGCCGCGGCAGGCCGCTGGCGACCAGCAGCGGCAGGCCGATGAACCCGGCCAGCGCCAAGGCCATCGCCGGCCCCCGCCGGTGCCGCGGCGCCGCCTCCCACAAAAAGCCCAGGGGCGTGAAATTGTGGGTGATGGCCAGGGTCACGGCGGTCTCGAACGGGGCCAGCGCGGTCGCCAGGCCCAACGGCAGGGCAACGCCCAAGGCCAGGCCCCGCGGCCCCTCGCCGCCGGCAACCGCCAGCGCCAGGGCGGCCACCAGGGCCAATTCGACGGTCAGGGCGACGGTGACCGGCAGCAGGCCGAACACGCCCGCGGCCCGCGCCGCCGCCACGCCGGCCAGCAGCAGCCCCAGGCGCCACACCAGCGGCCGGCCCAGGCGCCGGCCGAAGCGGCGATCGACATAGGCAAATTCGCTGGTCACATGGGCCAGGCCGAACAGGGCCAGGGTGACGGTATAAACCGCCAGCGGCGCCGCCGCCGTCAGGGCCGTGAAGGCCAGCGCGCCAAGGACGAGGGAGAGCAGGATCGCGGGCGAGAACATGGCGCGATGGTCGCAGCGCAGGGGCCTGCGAGCAACCGCATCGCGAGCAACGGTCCCCGGGCTGGCGTGATGCCGGTCACGTTTCGCCCCCTTGGGCCTTTTCTCACAACCCCGCTGGTGCTTTGTTCCGCCCGTGAGGGAACTCGAGGGGGAATCACCATGATGTCCAGGACCGCGTTGCTGGCGGCGGCTGTCGCCGGCATCCTGACGTTCGGCAGCCTTGCCGCCCGGGCCGACGATATTTCGGACGGCCTCGCCAAGGCGGCAGAGCTCTATGCCAAGGGCGACCTCGCCGGCGCCCAGAAGGAAATCGCCTTTGCCAATTCGGCGATCGCCCAGAAGCTCAACGAAGCCTACGGCGGCACCTTCCCCGAGGCCCCGGCCGGTTGGACCGCGGACGAGGTTTCGGCTGAATCGCTGGCGATGATGGGCATGGGCCAGACCGTCTCGCGTACCTATACCGACACAGCGTCGGGCGGCACAGTGAAACTGAGCCTGGTCGCCGACAGCCCGATGCTGCAATCCTTCGGCATGCTCTTCGCCAACCCCATGATGGCGGCCCAGGCCGGTTTCCAGCGGGTGCGCATCGGCGGCGAGGAAGCCATGATGCAGGCCGACAAATCATCGGACACGACACAGATCATGATCACCCTGGCCGGCCGGCTGCTGTTGCAGGCCGAAGGCAGCAACGGGGTGCCCGCCGATGCGGTGAAAGCCCTGATGTCGGCCTGGAAGATCGACCAGGTGAAGAAGCTCGCCGGCCTCTGAGCAACTCAGGCGGCGAGGGGCGCGAACAGCGCCGCGTCGTCGTTGCGGACATTGCCGACCCGGGACGAGACCGGCCAGCAGCGCATCTCGCCCGGACCGGCCCCGGCCAACAGGCGGGCCATGGCGGCGGCATCGGCCGGCACCTCGCCCAGCCAGATCGGCCAGTCGGCCGGCGCCAGGATCACCGGCATGCGCGGGTGGACGGGACGCAGATCGTCATTGGCGGCGGTGGTCACCACGGTGAAGCTGCGGATCACGGTGCCGTCCTGGCCACGCCAGCCTTCCCACAGGCCGGCCATGGCGAAGGGGCCGCCGTCGGCCCGGGCCACGGCATAGGGCACCTTGGCCTTGCCCTCGCCCTGCCATTCGAAGAAGCCGTCGGCCGGGACCAGGCAGCGCCGTCTTGCATAGGCGTCGCGATAGGACCGTGTCGTCTCCAGGCCTTCGGCGCGGGCGTGAAGCAGGCGGGTGGCGATGCCGGCATCGTCCGCCCAATGAGGCACCAGGCCCCAGCGCAGCAGGGAAAGGACACGGGCACCGCTTTCCGGGTGACGCCGCACCACCGGCATCTCCTGGGTCGGCGCCACGTTCCAGCGCGGCCCGAAATTGGGCAGCGGGCCTTCCAGAGCAAACAGCTCCTTGAGCTCGTCGGCCGGGGTCTTCAGCAGATAGCGGCCGCACATGAGCGCGCGCGACCGGTCAGAGCTTGTCCTTCACCGTGCGGGCGGTATCCGAGACCGCCTCGCCGGCGCCCTGCACATCGCGGCCGACACCCTCGACGGTGTTGCAGGCCGAGACCAGCGCCGCCACGCCGAACAGAACAATCAGGGCCAGTTTCTTCATCGGGGGCATCCTTCTCGCGAACAGGCGCTTCAATAAGCGAGATTGCCCCGAAATCCCGCCGGTTCAACAGCCATCCGCAAACAAAAGCAGGCCCCAAGGGGACCCTTGCCAGAAACAAAAGCGGGCCCCAAGGGGGCCCGCCTGGTTCGACCGATGCCGCTGCGATCAGGCGCGGAAATAACCACCGCAAGCGCCGCAGACGATGTCGACGTAATAGTTGGTGTCGAGGCCGACGGTCCAGCCGACATGGCCGCACCACGGGCACTGGGTGTAGCCGCTGTACATGGCCTGGCCCTCGGTCTCGGTCTGCGGCGGCTTGGCCAGCAGGATGCCCAGCTTGCTCTTGTCGATCTTGGCAACGTCGGCCGGATCGGTCTTGGTGCCGCGCTTAATGGTCAGATCACTCGCCATCTTGAATTCCCCCGGGATACTGGCACTGCCGTGGTCAAGCCGTTCTTGACCGTGCGGCAGCATAACGCAAAGCCGGGGGATTAGGAAAGAGGATGAGAAAGTGCTAATGGCCTCAAAGGGGACACGGGGCGGTACAGGGCGATGACCGGCACGGCACTCATTACCGGCGGCACCAAACGCATCGGCGCGGCGATCGCGGAACGCTTGGGCGACGCGGGTTTCAGCCTGTTGCTGCAGACCCGCGACGCGACCCAGGTCGATCCCGCCTTCCTTGCGCATTTGCGGCAGCGCAACATAAATGTCGATCTGGTGACGCTCGACCTCGACGACGGTGCGAGACTCGCGGCGTCACTCGAGGGGCTGTTCGCCCGCCATGGCGATGTCAGCCTGGTCGTGAACAACGCCTCGCGCTTCGAACCCGACGATTTCGCCAGTGTCAGCGAAGCCAGCTTCCTGGCCCATATGCGGGTGAATGCCCTGGCCCCCCTGCTCATTCTCCAGGCCTTTGCCCGCGCCATCGGCCAGGGCGCGGTGATCAATGTGCTGGACGCCAAGCTGGCCTGGCCGCACCCCGATTTCCTGTCCTACACCCTGGGCAAGTCGGCGCTGGCCACCATCACCGACCTCGCCGCCCGCCACTACGCCCCCCGCATCCGGGTGAACGGCGTCGCCCCCGGCCTGACCCTGATCAGCCCCTTCCAGGATCCGGCGCGCTTCGCGGCCGAGAAGGGCAAGCTGCCGCTGGGCGCATCCCTGGGGCCTGAGGACATCGCCGATGCCGTGGCCTTCCTGGCCCAGGCCCCGCACATCACCGGCCAGGTCATCGCGGTCGACGGCGGCGAGCGCTACCTGGCCCGCCAGAAGGATCCGTCGAGCCCCGGCGGCTAGCGCGCCCCCTAGCGCGCGCCGGGGGGCAGGCGGAAAGAACCACTGATGATACCGATTCGGGGCCAGTGATTCTCGACTCCGGCGCCGGCCGGCGTAGCGTTCTGCCATGCGCGCATTTTGGCCAACATTGATCGCTGGGGCCGTGGCGGTGATGGCAACGAGCCAACCCGCCAGCGCCGGCAATTTGCGCGACGAGCAGCAGGTGGAGATCGCCCCGGCGACCGAAGGCCGGCAGCCGGCCCGGCCCGGCCTCGCCATCCCGCCCCTGGTGCCCAAGGGACAAAGCGCCGATCCCGGCCGCCTCGCTGCCGGCACGCCCGCCCCCGATACCCTGGGCGTCGCCGCGGCCATCATCGACTCCCTGCCCGTGCTGCCCAGCCGGGGCATCGGCCTGACGATCGTGCCCGATGAGAATGACGAGTCCGCCGCCTTGCACAGCGAAAGCGGCATGTCGATCGCCGGGATGCTGAAATACCGCAAGTCGCTGCCCTGATCAGCTTTTTTTGAGATCTGCGGGGATCGCGCGAATTTATTTTGGCGATCGGCGTATAACCGCGCCTTGTTTTGATCTATAGTGGGGCCTGAGAAGATCTGCCGCCTTTCGGCAGTACTTTCGATCAGTCGCGTTGTGCGCCGGCGGTGCCGGATCTGGTCGACAATCAAGCGCCCCCATGCCCCAGAACTGCACGATGCGCCGGCCCCCGCCGGGGTTCGGCTGATTTCCTGTCGGCGTGCCGCCGGGCGCGACAACCGGAGGAACTCCAGATGGGACCGCCCTTTGACGGTCGTGCGGCATCGAGCGAGGGGACGGCGAGCCGGGAACGCCCCGGCCTCGTCGAAGGCCGGCGCCTGCGCGCGATCATCGCCCCGTTCCAGGGCTCGGTGAACTGGCGCAGCTACGCCCAGCTCGCGTCCAGCTTCGGGCCGTTCCTGCTGCTCGAGGTCGCGCTCTACGCCAGCCTCGACCTCTCCTACTGGCTGACCCTGGCCCTGGCGGTGCCGGCGGCCGGCTTCGTCGTGCGCATCTTCATCATCCAGCACGATTGCGGCCACGGCTCGTTCATGGCCACGCCCGCGGCCAACGCCCTGGTGGGCCGGCTGTGCAGCCTGGTCACCATGACGCCCTACGACAATTGGCGGCGCCAGCATGCCGGCCATCATGTCGTGTGGAACGACCTCGATCACCGCGACAGCGGCATCGACCTCTATTCGACCTGCATCACCCTCGAGGAATATCGCGCCCTGCGGCCCTGGGCGCGCTGGCGCTACCGCCTGATGCAGAACCCGCTGATCGCGCTGCTCTTGTTGCCGCCGCTGGTCTTCATGGTCATCTACCGCCTGCCGTTCGACACGCCGCGGAGCTGGATCAAGGAACGCCTCAGTGTTCACTTCACCAACCTGGCGCTCCTGCTGACCGTCGCCGGCCTCGCCTTCTGGCAGGGCCTGGGCGCCGTGCTGCTGGTCCAGGTGCCGGTCATGGCCTTCGCCGCCATCGTCGGCGTCTGGCTGTTCTCGCTGCAGCACCGCTATGAAAACGTCCATTGGAGCCGGCGGGCCGATTGGGATGCCACCCGTGCCGCGATCGAGGGTACCTCGTACCTGAAGCTGCCCTGGCTGCTCGACTGGTTCACCGGCCATATCGGCTTTCACGCCATGCACCACCTCAATTCGCGCATCCCCAACTACCGCCTGGCCCGCGCCCATGCCGCCCTGGCCGCGGTCACGCCGCTGCCGCCGCCCCTGCTGCTGGGCGCGGCCCTGAGCGCCTCGCGCTATGCCGTGTGGGACGAGGCCAACAACCGCATGATCCGCTTTCCCCGGCTGCAAGACCGCCCACCCGCCGCCAGCTGATCCCCGGTAGTTGACGGACCGGCTCGAGGCCGGCGCAGGTCACGCCGGGTCGCGGCGCCAGCGCCGGCCAAGCCAGGCCGGCGGCCCGCCGCGTCGGCTCAGGCCGAACTGCCGCAGCGTCGCGTCGACCACCGCCGTCACGTCCGGATCCGCCGCCAGGATCTCGTTGGCCTCGCGGGCCGGTTCGGGCGCCACGCGCGCCGCCCAGGGGCAGCCCCAGACCTGCTCGGCGAAGGCATCGTTGGCCGCGGCGAAGCGGGCTTCGAGGCGCGCGGCGAGTGGCGGCGTCAGGCCGCAGAAGGTGGCGGCGTCGCGCCCGCGCGCCTGTGCGGCAACCTCCAGGTAGCGGCCGGCACTGCGGGCATCCGCGCCCAGCACGCTCGCCACGCCCTGCCGGTGCAGCCAGCGGCTTGCCGCCACCGCCACCGGGCCGGGGCTGCTGTTCTCGCGGCGCGCCAGGTCGCCGTCCGAGAGCGACCCACGCACCCGGTCGAGCAGGCCCAGCGCGTCGAACAGCCGCCAGACCAGCGACTCGTCCGACCGGCGATCGCGCACGGGCACCACCAGCACCCGGCCCGCCGCCGCGACCCGCCACGGCGCCAGCACGGCGGCGTAGTCGAGCCGGCGGTTGCCGAGTTCGGCCCGGGCATAGGGCGCGAACGACCGCGCCTCGCGCAGGAACTGGCAGCGCCAAGTGTAGGCCGAATTCAGGAAGGCATCCTGCGGCTTCACCGTCGCCATGATCTCGAGGCTGAAGCCGCGGCGCTCAAACAGCGCCGCCAGCATCTCGGCGACCGGGCCCGCGCGGCGCAGTTGGGCCAGCCCCTCGTAGGACAGCAGCGCCACGTCGCAGCGCGTCGCCGCCAGCGCGGCGTCGAGCTTGCCGAGCAATTCCTCCCGGGTGGTGCGCGGGTGCCGCCCGTCGAGCGTCTCGCCCAGATGCTGGTGGCTGAGATGCGGCCGCGGCGCCTTGTCCGGGGTCAGATCGGGGTAGAGCACCCCGGCTTCGGCCAGGGTGGGACGCAGCCGGTCGAGCAGGAACTGGAAGCTGGTCGTGCCGGTGCGCGGCCAGCCGATATGGACGATCGCGCGCCGCGTCACCGAAGGCGCCTCACAGGCTTGCCCGGCAGGCGGGTCGCGCTCTTGCCGGCGCCGGCCAGACCCATGGTGACAATCGCCCTGCCCGACACCCGCCCGATCCTGAGACATCCTGCGGCTTTCGCCTATCATGCCGATCCCGTGAAGACAACCACGCCACCGCGCTGGCAAAGAGCGCTTTCTCGCGATATTCAGTCTGTTAAAATAAACTAACCACTCATATGCTATGTAATTATGTCCGAGTGATGCTTCGAGGTGCGGGATGCGGATTGCCATTATCGGTGCCGGTTTTACCGGCGCGCAATTGACCCTCGAGTTGCTGCGCCGGGCACCCCGCGGCACCACCATCCTGCTGTTCGAGCGTTCGGGCGTCTTCGGCCCCGGCTTGGCCTATTCGACCGTCCATGCCGGCCATCTGCTGAACGTGCGCGCCGCCAACATGAGCGCGCTGGAAGACGATCCCTCGCATTTCCTGCGCTGGCTGTGGGCGCGCGACCTGCCGGAGCAGCCGGCCAGTTCCATCCCGCCCTCCGGCCATGCCTTCGTACCCCGCGGCATCTATGGCCAGTATCTGGCCGAAGCCCTGGCCGAGGCCGAGCGCGACGCCCACCCACGGGTGGTGGTCGAGCGCCTGTCGCGCCAGGTCGTGAATATCGACGAGACGGAAGACGGGGTCTTTCTGAGGCTGGCCGAAGGCGGCGAGGTCGCCGCCGATCTCGCCGTGCTGGCCACCGGCAACAACCCGCCGGCGTGGCCCGGCCCCGACGGGATCGAGGACGTGGCGCCGGCGCGACTGATCGCCGATCCCTGGGACGACAGCGCCATTGCCCGCATCGGCCCCGACGACCCGGTCGTCATCCTGGGCACCGGCCTGACCACCGTCGACGTCGTCACCCTGCTCGGCCAGCGCGGTCATCGCGGGCAGATAACGGCGGTGTCGCGCCGGGGCCTCCTGTCGCGGGTGCATGAACAGACGCGGAGCTGGAAACTCATCCGCGAGCCGGGCAGCGTGCCCCCCACCATCACCGCCTATGCCCGCTGGGTCCGCGGGGAGGTGAAGCAGGCCGCCGCCGAGGGCATCGACTGGCGCAGCGTCATCGACGCCCTGCGGCCGCATACGCGAGGATTGTGGCGGTCACTGCCGATGGTGGAACGCCGGCGTTTCCTTCGCCACCTGCGCCCCTGGTGGGATGTGCATCGGCACCGCATGGCGCCCCAGGTGGCGGCGGGCATCGAGCAGTTGACCGCGGCCGGCACCTTCAGGATCGTGGCCGGGCGCATCACCGGCTGGGCCGCCGCCCCGACCGGGGTTGCCATCACCCTGGCCCCAAGGGCAATGGCGGCCCCCCCTGCGCATCGAGACCGCCTACGTGGTGAACTGTACCGGCCTCTCGGTCGACTACCAGCGCCTGGGCGATCCGCTGATGCGCGCGCTGCTGGACGAGGGCCGCGCCCGCCCCGATCCGCTCTGCCTGGGCCTCGACGTGACCGATAACCTCAATCTGATCGGCGACGGCGGGCACACCTCCTCGCGCCTCTTCGTCCTGGGGCCTCCGACCAGATCCGCCTTCTGGGAGATCATCGCCGTGCCCGATATCAGAAAGCAGGGCCGCGCCTTCGCCGCGCGGTTGTTTCCCGGCTAGACGCTTGCCGTCACAGCACATTTTCCTGTCCAAGGCGCCGCTTTTTTGAAACGCTCGCCACCAACAACAGCCTAAGAGGGCGGGTGGTAATCGATGGCTTACATTCCGGGCGACAATACCGATAACGAACTGACCGGCACCAATCTCACCGACACGATCAAGGGCTTTGGCGGCGCCGACAGGCTTTTCGGCCTGGAAGGCGGCGATACCCTCGATGGCGGCCGCGGCATCGACCAGATGAGCGGCGGCCTGGGCAACGACACCTACTATGTCGACAGCACCGGCGATATCGTCACCGAACTGGCCGGCGAAGGCACGGATACGATCCGCGCCAGGATCGACTACACCCTGCCCGACGAGGTCGAGAAGCTGGTCCTGGTCAACAGCCTGGGCCTGGGCGGCAGCGGCAATGAAGCGGCCAACTACATCTATGGCAGCAGCGGCGGCGACAAGATCTTCGGCCTGGGCGGCAACGATCGCCTCTATGGCCGGGCCGGCGACGACACCATCGACGGCGGCGAGGGCAACGACCTGATCGATGGCGGCAGCGGCACCAACAAGCTGACCGGCGGTGCCGGCGACGATACCTATGTCGTCTCGGATGCCCTGCTCGACACGGTGATCGAGGACGCCGCGGGCGGCTACGACACCGTCCGCACCACGGCCGAGAGCTATGTCCTGGCCGACAATGTCGAACGCCTGATCCTGCTGGGCAGCGTCTTCGAGGGCACGGGCAACGGCCTCGACAACGCCATCGCCGGCAACGCGGACGACAACGACCTCTATGGCGCCGGCGGGGCCGACCGCATCACCGGCAAGGGCGGCGAGGATTTCCTCTTCGGCGAGGATGGCAACGACACCCTGTTCGGCAATGACGACGACGACATGCTCGACGGCGGCATCGGCGACGACCGGCTGGACGGCGGCGCGGGCCACGACCTGCTGATCGGCGGCGAGGGCACCGACCGGATGCGCGGCGGCGCCGGCGACGACGATTTCTACTTCGACAACGCCACCTCGATCGGCGACGTCTTCGACGGCGGCACCGGCACCGACGCGCTCGCCCTTGGCATCAACGGCGAGGAGAACACCACCTTCGACTTGAGCGGCGGGCGGTTCACCTCGATCGACCTGGTCGCGGTCGACGGTATCGGCAACACGGTCCTGCTGGGCGGCCGTCTGGTCGCCACGGCGGATTTCGACGGCGATACCACGCCTGGGCAGCTCGCCGTTCTGGTCTCGCCCGTTGCCGAGGACACGACGATCGACGCCTCCGCCGTCGGCTCGGGCGGCGGACAGATCGGTGTCGTGGCGTTCGGGCCGGGCAAGATCACGCTCACCGGCTCGGCCAATGACGACTTCGCCTCGTTCGGCGACGGCAATGACCTGGCTTACGGCGGGGCGGGCAGCGACGCGCTGGGCGGCTATGCCGGCAACGACGAACTGCACGGGGGCGACGGCGACGACGACCTCTACGGCGGCGACGGCGACGATGTGGTCTCCGGCGACGCGGGCAACGACTATTTCGCCTTCGTCAGCGGCGATGTGGGCCACGACATCATCCAGGATTTCGCCAGCGGCGACCTGATCGATGTCGAGGGCCTGGGCTACACCAGCACTGCCGATTTCGCCTCGATCGTCGAGGCGGACGGCAACACGGTCATCACGATCGACGTCGACACCACCATCACCGTGGCCGGCGTCACCGGCCTGACCGACAGCGATTTCCTGTTCGCGTGAGGTAGGGGCGCCGGCATTGTGCGTCCTTCGAGACGGGTGCTTCGCACCCTCCTCAGGATGAGGAAAATCTTTATGGCAAAAAGACTTTCCTCATCCTGAGGAGCCATCGAAGATGGCGTCTCGAAGGACGCAAGATGTCTCCCCAGGGCTCGCCGATCCGACTCTATTTCTTCGGGTCGAGCTTCAACGCCGCCGAATTGATGCAGTAACGCAGGCCGGTGGGGCCTGGGCCATCGTCGAAGACATGGCCCAGGTGGCTGTCGCAGCGGGCGCACAGCACCTCGGTGCGGACCATGCCGTGGCTCGAATCGCGCTCCTCGGCGACATGGCCTTCCGCGGCGGGGGCGGTGAAGCTGGGCCAGCCGCAATGGCTGTCGAACTTGGCATCGGACTCGAACAGGACCTCGCCGCAGGCCACGCAATGGTAGGTGCCGGCGGTCTTGGTGCGTTCGTATTCCCCGGTGCCGGGCCGTTCGGTCGCCTTCTGGCGGGTCACGGCATATTGCAGCGGGGTGAGCTGCGCGCGCCATTCGGCATCGCTCTTGCGCACTTTATCGGTCATGACTGGCTCCGGTTCAGCGGAAGACCGTCCCGGCCTTCAATTCCAGGAAGGTGGGGACGGTTCGACCTTTTGCAATGTCGAGTTCGGCGGCCAGATGCTCGAGGTTACCCACCGTGACTGCATGGCAGCCAAACCCCGGGCGATGGCGACCAGGTCGGGCACCACCAGGTCGACGGCGATGGGCGTGATCGCGCGCGCCTCCATGTATTTCTTGATCTCGCCATAACCGCCATTGTTCCACAGCAGGACGATCACCGGCACGTGGGCCTCGACCGCGGCGGCCAGTTCAGGAATGGTGAACAGCACGCCGCCGTCGCCCGCCAGCACCACCACCGGCTGGTCGCCCACCGCGAGCTTGGCGCCGATGCCGGCCGGCAGGCCGTAGCCCAGGGTGCCATAGCCGGTCGAGGCATTGAAGAAGCGCCGCACCCCGCGCGGGTGGAAGAACTGGTTGGCGCCATAGACCGGCTCGGTCGAGTCGCCCACGATCACCGCATCGGGCAGCACCCGGTCGACCACCGCCATGATCGGCTGGTGGGTGACCGCGTAATCGGGCAGTTGCGCGATCAGGCCGTCACGCAGGGCGGCCGCCCGGGCGGCGCCGTTGCGCGCGCTATTGGCCGGCGGCAGGGCCGCTGCCAGGGCCGACAGGGCCAATTCGCTGTCGGCCAGGATCGGCAGGGCCGCGACCGGCCCGCGCATCAATTGCTCCGCATCCAGGTCGATGCGGATCAGGCTGCCGTCGATGACCAGGCCGACCGGGCCGGGATACATCTCGGTCTCGCCGAACTCCGTGCCCACGGCGAGGATGACATCGGCGTC
This sequence comes from Oleomonas cavernae, assembly GCF_003590945.1. NCBI lineage: Bacteria > Pseudomonadati > Pseudomonadota > Alphaproteobacteria > Acetobacterales > Acetobacteraceae > Oleomonas > Oleomonas cavernae. Next base: position 291,024 of record NZ_QYUK01000016.1, read on the forward strand.
CTCCAAGGCTTCGTACAGCGGCGAGGCGGCGAGATTCTCGCCCGCCAGCAGGGGGTGGTCGGGCGGCAGCACGCCCTTGGCATTGATGGTGGTCGCCACCGGCGCGTCCAGCCGCTCGGCCAGGTTGCGCAGGGCAGCGGCCGCATCGGCCCCGCCGCCGCCGACCACGATCAGCGGCCGCGCCGCGCCGTCCAGCAGTTCGGCCGCCCGGGCGATCGCCGCCGGATCGGCGGCGGGGCGCGACGGCAGGGCGCGGGGCTTCAGGTCCAGGCCGTCGGCCGGCAGCGCGATGACGTCGACCGGGATTTCCAGGTAGACCGGGCGCGGCCGGGCACCGGCAAAGATCGCCATCGCCCGCGCCAGCGCCTCGGGCAATTGGCGCGGATGGTGGATGGTCTGGGCGAAGGCGCTCACCCCGCGCGCCAAGTCGCGCTGCGAGGGCAGTTCATGCAGCCGGCCTTCGTTGGTGCCCAGTTCCGTCGTCGCATTGACACTGGAGATCACCAGGAGCGGCACGGAATCGGCATAGGCCTGGCCCATCGCGGTCAGGATATTGGTCAGGCCCGGGCCGGAAATGGTGAAGCACACGCCGGGCCTGCCCGACGCCCTTGCATAGCCGTCGGCCATGAAGCCGGCGCCCTGCTCGTGCCGCGGCGTCACATGCCGGATGGTCGAGTTGGACAGGCCGCGGTAGAGCTCGACATTATGCACGCCCGGAATGCCGAAGATTACCTGCGTGCCGTAGCCTTCCAGCAGCTTGACCAGGGCCTCGCCGACGCTTGCCATTTTTTGCCCCTTCAAAAGCCCTCTCCTCTTGAGAGGAGATGGTTGGGTGAGGAGGGGAGCGGGGTGTCGACATGGTGCGTCCCACCTCCCCCAACCCCCTCCCCCGACGGCGGAGGGGCTACTTGATCAATCCGCCAGCGCCACCGGGGCCAGGTCATCCCAGGCGTCGAACGGGCCTGGATTGCCGGCTGCGCTGCCGCCGCCCAGGTGCCGGACCACGCCCGAGACGGCATTGAGCGCGGTGGTGATGGCGCCTTCGGTCCAGCCGGCGGTCCAGGAAATATCGTCGCCGGCCAGGAAGATGCCGCGCTGGTCAGCCGGCAGATTCTGCGCGCGGAAATGGCTGAACAGGCGGCGCTGGTAGCGGTAGTGGCCGGGCAGGTTGGCCTTGAAGGCGCCCATGAAATTGGGGTCCTGCTCCCAGCTCACCGTGATCGGCTCGCCGATCATGTGGCGGCGGATGTCGACACCGGGATAGATCTGCTTCAGGGAATGCAGCATCAGGCGCACCCGCTCGTCCACCGGCAGGGACAGCCATTTCATGGCATCGTCGTTCCAGGTGTAGGACAGGCAGATCACGCCGGGCCGGTCGTCGCCCTGGTCGATCAGGTAGGTGCCCCGGGTCAACCGGTCGGACAGGGTCATGGACATGACATCGCGCCCCGTGGCGGGGTCGAGATCCTTCCAGAACGGCCGGTCGACCATGACGAAGGTTTTCGAGGCCTGCATGTAATGGGTGCGTTCCATCGCCATCCACATGGCGGGCGAAAACAGCCGCTCCTCGCAATCGATCCGGGCCGACAGCAGCCAGACCTGGCAGGTCACCACCACCGCGGCATATTCCGTGGTGTTGCCCCAGCGGTCGGTGATGGCAATGCCGCCGCCGCTGCCCCGGGCGATGCGGGCAGCGCCCGGCTTGGGCACGCCGCCGTGCAGGCTGGACAGCGAGGTGCCCGCCGGCCAATGGGCCATTTTTTCCGGCGATTGCGCCCACAGGCGCAGCGGCAGTTGCTCGACGCCACCGACCACGCTCTGATGGTCCTCGTCGGCGTTGGTGTAGACCACGCGCAGGATTTCCAGCATCGAATTGGGAAAGTCGGTATCCCAGCCGCCGGTGCCGAAGCCGACCTGGCCGAAGATCTCGCGGTGCTTGTAGCTGAGCTTGCTGAACGCGGTCGATTGCGCGATGAAGCCGTAGAAGCTGGTCTCGTCGAAGGCCGGCACCAGCGGATCCCACAGCGCCTTGATCCGCGCCACGTCGCGGGCGCGCACCGCGTCCTGGATCTCGCTGAAGGCCGCCCCCTCGTCCAGCGCCTCCCGCCAGGCCTTGGCCACCTCGGCGAAAACCGCGGGCAGGTCGTCCAGATGGCGGGCGAAGTGCCGCTCCCCGCCCAGTTCAATCACGGTCGACGGCGTTGCCGGCGACAGCGGGTTGGGGAACGGCGTGGTCTTCAACCCGACCTGGTCGAGGTAATGGAACAGGGCGGTCGACGAGGGCGGGAAGCGCATGGCGCCCAGTTCCGCGAAAGTACCGTCGCCACCCCGGAAGGGTTCCGAACGCAGGCGGCCGCCGGATCCGGTCGGCCTCGTAGATCACCGGCTTGAGGCCCAGCTTCATCAGCTCATAGGCCGTGGTGATGCCGGAAATGCCGCCGCCGATCACGGCGACGGGCAGGCCGTGCCGCTCGGCCGGAATCTGGCCCAGACCGGCGGGATGCTTCAGGTAGTCGTCATAGGCAAAGGGAAAATCCGGCCCGAACATGGTGACGGGCGGCACCACCGGTGCCTCATCCAGGACATGCGGGGCCGTCATGCTCGCTCTCGGGTCAGGGCGCCATAAAGCTCGGGCCGGCGATCGGCGAGGTAGGGATTGGCGGCGCGGGCCGCATCGGCCACGGCAGGATCGATGGCGGCGACGATCAGTTCCTCGCCCCGGCCGGCACGGGCAAGATCCACGCCATCGGGCGCCACGATGCAGGACAGGCCGACATAGGTCAGTTCCGCTTCGCTGCCGCTGCGATTGGCATAGGCGACGAAGACCTGGTTCTCGAAGGCGCGGGCCGGCACGACGATCTTGGCGATGACATCGAAGGGCTGCATCAGGGCCGTGGGCACGGCGATCAGCTCGGCCCCGGCCAGGGCCAGGCGGCGCACGGATTCGGGAAATTCGACGTCGTAGCAGATCAGCACGCCGACCTTCACGCCACCGATGGTGACGACGGGCGCCAAATCCTGGCCGGCCGAGAAGGCATTGCGGTCGAGGTCGCCGAACAGGTGGCATTTGCGATGATTGAGCAACGGCTTGCCACCGGCGTCGATGACCATCGCGGCGTTGTAGACCGCGCCATCGGCACCCCGCTCGGGATAGCCGTAGATCAGCGCGATACCGGCCGCGCGGGCGATACCCGCCGCCTGCTGCGCCGAAGGGCCGTCGACCGCCTCCGCCATCTGCCCCACCGCGTCGGGGCCGATATTGTAACCGGTCAGGAACATTTCCGGCGCGATCAGCAGGCCGGCGCCCTGAGACGCCGCGTCGAACGCCGCCGCCTCGAGCCGGGCCAGGGCCTCCGGCTTGTCGACGGCCGCATCAAGGCCCTGGAGGATCGCGACACGCATGGGGTTCTCCTCAGACCATGGTCAGGACGAGGCGACCATTCACCTCGCCCCGGCGCAACCGCGCAACCGCACTGTTGGCATCGTCAAACGCCACCGTTTCGATCTGCGCCGCCACCAGGCCGCGCAAGGCGAAGTCGACCGCCTCGGCCAGGTCGGCGCGGGTGCCGACATTGGAGCCACGGATGCTGCGCTCCCAATTGGCGATGGCGCCGATCGAGACCTTGATCCTGTCGGCCTCGCCGCCCGGCAGGCCGACGAAGACCGTGGTGCCCGCGGGCCTGGTCATGGCGATGGCCTGTTCGAAGGCCTGGGGCGCCGTCGCGGTGACGACCGCGGCATGCAAGCCGCCGCCGGTCAATTCGCTGACCTTGGCGATGGCATCGTCGCGCCCATTCACGGCGAACTCGGCCCCCAGCCTGAGGGCCAGTTCCAGCTTGTCGGCGGCGAGGTCCACGGCGACCGGGCGGAAACCCATGGCCTTGGCATACTGGACCGCGACATGGCCCAGGCCGCCGGCACCGATGATGCCGACGAAATCGCCCGGCCTGGCGCCGGACCGCTTCAAGGCGCGGTAGGTGGTGACGCCCGCGCACAGGATGGGGGCGATCGCCACCAGGTCGGCGTGCGGCGGCAGGGCAATGACGAAATCGGCCCGCGCCACCACATGGGTGGCATAGCCGCCGTCGCGGGAATAGCCGGTCGCCTCGCCCAGGGGGCAGATCGTCTCCATGCCGGCCAGGCACAGGGCACAGCGCCCGCAGGCGCCGCCCATCCAGGGCACGCCCACCGGCGTCCCCACGGCCAGATGGGAAACGCCTTCGCCCAGTGCCACGACATGGCCGGTCACCTCATGGCCCGGCACCACGGGCAGGCTGGCCGGCGGATCCCAGTCGCCATCGATCGCGTGGATATCGGAATGGCAGACACCACAGGCGACGACGGCAATCAGCACCTCGCCCGGGCCGGGCTTGGGGGTCTCGACGCATTCGAAGGTCAGCGGCTGGCCCGCAGTCCTGGCAACGGCACGTTTGAACGACACGGGATCACCCACGCTTCTTGAGGGCCATGACCTGCAGGCACAGGATCTCGAACACGAGCTGGGCCGCGACCTGGGCGGTGTTGGTGGTGGCGTCGTACTGGGGTGCCACCTCGACCACGTCGCCGCCGATCACGTCGAGGCCGGCCAGGCCGCGCAGGATGGCGACGCATTCCCGGCTGGTCATGCCGCCGATCTCGGGCGTGCCGGTGCCCGGCGCATAGACCGGGTCCAGGCAGTCGACATCGAAGGAGACATAGACCGGGCCGCCGCCGACCACCGCGCGGGCCTTGGCGATGATGGCATCGGTGCCCATGCGGGTGGCATCTTCCGCATGGATCACGGTCATGCCGGATTCATAGGAGAATTCCCATAGGTACTCGGCCGCGCCGCGGATGCCGATCTGGATCGTGCGTTCGGGATCGATGCTGCCGTCGAGCACGGCGACGCGGAACGGCCCGCCATGCTGGAACTTGGAGCCTTCGTAAGGCCCCGAGGTATCGCAATGGGCATCGAAATGCACCAGGCCCACCGGCCCGTGCTTGGCCGCGACGCCCTTGAGGATCGACTGGGTGACCGAATGATCGCCGCCCACCGACAGGGGCACGATCCCGGCCGTGCACAGCCTGGTATAGAAGGCGTCGATATCCTCGTGGCAGGATTCGAGGCTGAAGCGGCTGCGGAACGGCACGTCGCCGATATCGGCCACCTTGGCTTCCGCCAGCGGCACCATCTTGAGGAAATGCTCGTAAGGCCCCACCCGCTCGATCGTGCGCACGGCGCGGGGGCCGAAACGCGCACCGGTGCGGTTGGTAACCCCTAAGTCCATCGGCACGCCGATCAGGGCGATGTCGAGGCCGCCGTAATCCGCCAGTTCCTGGGCGTCGGGGCGATAGGGCGCATCGAGGAAGGTCGAGACGCCGGCGAAGGGCATCGAGCGCCGGCCGCCGGCCGAAAACTGGATGTCCGCCACGCGCTTGAATTCCGGATCGAAGATGTCGGCCGCGTTGCCGTCGCCGTATTTGGCGCGCAGGGCTTCCAGCTTCTTGGCGTCGAACATCGGATACTCTCCTCGTTACTCGTCCTTGGGCGACCAGGCACCCAGCAGCTTGGGCAGGTCGCCGAAGCGGGCGATCAGGCCGAAGACCACCGCGGCGATGGCGACGAACAGCACCGTCACCGCCGCCATGGTGGGGGTGTAGCCATAGCGCAGGGCATTGAAAATCTTGATCGGCAGGGTTTCCACCGTGAAGCCGACGACCATGTAGGCGACGATGTATTCGTTGAGCGACAGCACGAAGGCGAAGGCGAGGCCCGAGATGATGTAGGGCCGGATCAGCGGGAAGACGATGGTCCCCAGCACCGTGCGATCATCGGCCCCCATGGTCGACGCGGCTTCGACCAGGGTCGGGTCGATCGCATCGAAGCCCAAGGTCAGGGTCACCAGCGGCAGGGTGACGAAGAAGATCCCATGGCTGATCACCACGGTCCAGGGTTCGCCGTAGACGCCCAGTTCCGACCAGAAGGCGAGGAAGCCCAGGGCCGTGATCACCGGCGGCAGGATGAAGGGGGCCAACCCCAGCACCTGGACCACGCGCACCCACGGCGCATGCCAGCGCCACAGGAACCAGGCGATGGGCAGGGCGATCAGCACCGCCAGGATCGAGGCCGTGGCCGCCACGACAAGGCTGGCGATCAAGGCGTTGAACCATTCAGGATTGGTGAAGATCTCGCCGAACCAGGCGAGCGAGAAGCCTTCCGGCGGGAAGGTCAGCGACTTCTTCTCGTTCACCGCCACCCCGGCGACGACGGCGAGCGGGGCGGCTAGAAATAAGCCGAAGCCGGCGAAGGTCAGGCGCGTGGCAAACCGGCTCATTGCGCATGCTCCCGCCGGCCGAGCAGGAGCGACAGCCCCACCAGCCCCAAGGTCACCAGCACCAGGAACACTGCCATGGCCGAGGCGAAGGGCATGTTCGATTGATAGATCGCCTGGTCGGTGATGTGCACCGACAAGGTCCAGTGCTGCGGCCGGCCCAGCAGTTGCGGCAGCAGGTAGGAGCCGAGCGCAAAGACGAAGACCATGATCAGGGTGGCGACGATGGTGTTGCGCAGGCCCGGCACGATTACGTTGAAGAAGCTGCGCAGGGGCGAAGACCCCAGGGTGCGCGCGGCTTCCACCAGGGTGGGGTCGAGGCGCGACAGCGCCGGATAGAGCACCAGAACCGTATAGGGGAAGGCCTGGTAGACCATGCCGGTCGCCACCGCGAAGAAGGACGGCGTGAGCGAAACCGACTCGTCCATCAGCCCGATGGCGACCAGCAGATTGGTAATGCCCGCCGTCTTGGAGAACAGGGTCGACCAGGCAAAGCCGATGATGACCTCGGACAGCGACAGCACCGAGAGCAGGAAGATCAGCCAGCCCACCTGCACCCGCCGGCGCTGGCGCACCAGCAGGTAGGTGAAGGGGAAGGCCAGGATCACGCTGATCGCGGCGATCAGGGCCGACAGGCCGAGCGAGAAGCCCAGGACATTGCCGAAGAACAGACTCATGAACCGGGCATAGTTGTCGAATTCGAAAGCCGGTTCGTAGAAGCCGCCCTGGACCCGGTGAAAGAACGAGACCGCGATCATGATGCCGAAGGGCAGCACGAAGAACAAAAGCAGCATGGCCGCCGGGAAGGTGATCGGCCCGTAGTCGAGCAGCCGGCGGGGGGCGGGCCGGCTCATTGGGGCAGCACCACGCAGGCGGCGGCGGGCAGTTCCACCGCCACCGTGTCGCCCGCCTCGACCAGGGGGCGGTCCTGCGGGGCCGAGACCGCGATGATCTCCTTGCCCGCGACATCGAGGCGAATCTCGACGCTGGCGCCCAGGTCGCGCAGGAAGGTCACCGTGCCGGGCAGGTGGTTGGTGCCGCCCTGCGGACCCCCTAGGGTGGCATGGACATTCACCTCCTCGGGCCGGACCGAGACCATGACCTTGGTCCCCGCCGGGCCGGTCTCCTGCGCCGCCAGGACGCCGCCCTCGACCGCGATGAGGCCGGGCGCCGTCACCGTGCCGGGCAGCAGGTTGGTCATGCCGATGAAGTCGGCGACGAAGGCATCGGCCGGCCGGCGATAGATCTCGATCGGCGGCGCCGCCTGCAGGATGCGGCCGGCCGACATCACCACCACCAGATCGGCCATGGTCATGGCCTCGCGCTGGTCGTGGGTGACGACGATGGTGGTGATGCCGAGGCTCTGCTGGAGTTGCTTCAACTCTATCTGCATCGCCTCGCGCAGCTTGGCGTCCAGGGCCGACAAGGGCTCGTCGAGCAGGAACAGCCGCGGCGACAGGGCCAGCGCCCGGGCGATCGAGACGCGCTGGCGCTGCCCGCCCGAGAGCTTGGAGACCGGCCGGTCGGCCACGCCCGGCAGGCGCACGAGACCCAGCAGGCGTTCCGCCGCGGCCTTCTGGTCGGCCTTGGAGGCGCCGCGGATGCGCAAGGGATAGGCGATGTTCTCGCCCACGGTCAGGTGCGGGAACAGGGCCAGGGACTGGAACACCATGCCGAAGTCGCGCTTGTGCGTGGGCACGTCGGTGATGTTGGCGCCGTCGATGACGATGCGGCCCTGGGTGGGCGCATCCAGGCCGGCGATCATGCGCAGCAGCGTGGTCTTGCCGCAGCCCGACGGCCCCAGCAGGCAGACGAATTTTCCATGCGGGATGTTCAGTGTCGCGTCGTGAACGGCGGTGACGCTGCCGTAACGCTTGACGAGGCCATCAAGAACCAGACCCGACATGCTGCAATCCCCCGCTTGACTGATACCCCTGCAACATTAAGCCCTCTCCGCCCCCTGGGGGGAGAGGGTTGGGTGAGGTGGGTCGACGGCATAGAGCGCACTCCTTCCCGACCCACCACCTCACCCTTCCCATTGCTGGCGCAATAGGCCCCTTCCCTCTCCCCCGCCTGCGGCGGAGAGGGATTTTGGGGTCAGCCGACGATCATCTCGGTCCACTTCTGGCTGAGCCAGTCGGCCTTGGACTGGTAGAGGTCGTAACGCGGCACGATCGGCGCGATGTCCGACGAGCAGGCGGCGAATTCGGCGTCCGTCAGGTCGGTCAGCTTGCGGTCGATCGTGGGCGAGGTGCCGACATTGCGCGACAGCGAGGCCTGGACAGCCGGCTGACACATGTAGTCGATGAAGACCTGGGCCAGTTCGACCTTCTTGGACGCCTTGGAGACGGCCCAGCTGCCGGAATCATTGATGCCGCCTTCCTTGGGGAAGGTCGAGCGCACGGGGTTGCCGTCGGCCGCGGCCAGGCCGGTGACGTCGTGGTAGTACTGGCCCATGGGGATTTCGCCCGACTTCAGCGCCTGTTCGAACTGCGCCTCGTCGCGGTACCACAGCTTCACGTTGGGCTTCAGCTCGGCGATCTTCTCCAGCACCTTGACGATGCCCTCGTCGGTATCGAGCGCCTTGGTGCCGCCGAAATAGACCGTCGAGGCGACTTCCAGCAGGAAGCTGTTGGAGACCAGGGCCAGCAGGCCCAACTGGTCCT